>NZ_JALJRH010000005.1:0-166602 GCF_024519775.1 Micrococcus sp. Mcc28
GGACATGTCCCCAGGGTCTCAGCTGACTCGTGCATCTATTCTCAGACACGCCCTAAGGGCTTATCCCAGGAGTCCCTGTTGTTCGGCCCAGCACTTGAATCCTCCTGGGCCGAAGGGAAGCCGGTAATCGCCCATGATGAGATCGTCAGCGAGGCTCTCAACCATGGGAACGGTGAGTTGCTCCTTGCGGATCGCCTCACAGAGCAACCCGAGGGTGCCGGTGCACTCGAGCTTCTCGCGCTTGGCCAGGACGCGGGGCACGTTGTCGTCGATCACGATGCGATACCCGTGCGTCCGACCGAGGGCTAGAACGCCGCATTCGCCCCGGTTCCGACCGCCCGCCACAAGGTGCTCCTCGTATCGGGCGAAGGCCGCGAGGAACTCGAGGTCCTCGCTGCGGTCCACGACGATCCATTCGGCGTCCAAGATCTGCCGGAGATCTGGGTGCTGGTACTGCTGGTCCCTGATCTCCTGCTCCACACTCTCCGGAATCACGGCATGGCCGGCTGTCAGGAACTTGAGCACACCGAGCCATCCTTTCAGGGTGAAATGGCGCAGTGGTCCCGTATCGAAGACGTAGGTCTCCGGAACGGCGGTCACGAGACGTACTCCCAGATCTCCTGTTCCTGACGTGGGGGAAGGTCCGGAAGGTCGTCGTCGTCGAAAGTCCCATCCAAGAGGTCGAGTGTGCGTTCACGCGAGAGCTTCTCGGCCTCGAACAGCGCGATGACGTGCTTCTGGTACACCCGGGGCTGGGTAGTGCCTGCCATCTCGTCAGACGGGTACAGATCGTGGGTGATGATGTCCGTCTGCGTGGTCTGCACAGCGCGGATGTCGTTTGCCGTGGAAGCGTCCACCAATTCCAGGTCGTGGAGTCGGCGGGCCAGGGTCGACATGTCCACCAGGTAGGTGCCGGCGATCTTCACAGCGGCAGTGCGGACATCGCCTGAGTGAGCTGCGGCGGGCCATTCCTGTAAAAGGACAGCTGCTGGCAGGAGAAATGCTCGAGCGAACCGATCGAGGCGACCCTCGATGTCCGGGCCGGTGTGGGCGGTGCGCCAGTCCACCGTGTATTCATCGGCAAGTAGGTAGTGCCCAAGCTCGTGCACGGCGGAGAGGCGGCGTCGCCCGACCTTGGGGGTGGAATTCACCAGGGAGATGCCGCCCTCGGCGAGGAGCACCGTTCCCGCGTCAGCGGCGTCCACGCCGAAGTTGCGGGAGAACAGGAGCAGGCCAGCAGTGGCCAGGTGCGCCTGGAGGTCCTTTACGGGTTCCGTTGCTGTATACCCGACGTGCTCGCGTGCCCGGGCGGCCATGTCGTCGGCCTCGTGAACGGACTTGGGCTGCTCCCAGGGGTCCCGCACGCCGAACCCCTCGATGGGATGCAGGCCGTGCAGGAACTCGACGTCTGCGAGGAGTTCGGCCAGCAGGTGGTCCACGGCCGACTCGGTGGTATCCAACCCCTGGGCGGAACGGTGCGAGACGAGCGCTGGCGCAGGCTCGGTGAAGAACGACTGCATTCGGGTTCCCAGGGCATCGGCGATGGAGGCCAGCTCCAGGGCAGTGACCTTCCGTTGTCCGCCTTCGATCCGGTTGACCATGGTGCGCTCGAGGCCAACGGCGGTAGCTAGGTCCTGCTGGGACATCCCGCGACGCTCCCGCGCGGCACGTACACGGGCACCCAGCGAATGAGGAGTGGTCGGCGACATGTGTGCGATTCTCGCACACATGGCACTGGCGGTGAACCCTCGTCGCATACGCTGATGCGTTCGAGAACAAGCGCCGCGCCGCTCTGCTGGTGATGGCCACCGGCACCGGGAAGACGCGCACTGCCGTCGCCCTGGTGGACCAGATGGCCCGCGCCGGATGGGTCAAGCGCGTGCTCTTCCTCGCGGACCGGCAGGCCCTCGTGAAGCAGGCCGCGGACGCCTTCGTGGAGCACGGCTTCGTCGGCACCACCGTGAACCTGCTGAAGAACCGGCACGGGGAGGGACGCGTCTACGCCTCCACCTACCCCACCATGCTCGGCCTCATCCAGGAGTCCACCGGTCAGGGTGCCCGCTTCGACCCCGGATACTTCGACCTGGTGATCGTGGACGAGGCCCACCGGTCCGTATACGCCAAGTACGGTGAGATCTTCCGCCACTTCGATGCCCTCCTCGTGGGCCTCACCGCCACCCCCAAGGACGAGATCGACCGGAACACCTACGGCCTCTTCGGCCTCGAGCCCGGCGTGCCGACCGATGCCTACACCCTCGACGAGGCCGTGGCGGACGGGTTCTTGGTGCCGCCGCGGGGCGTCTCCGTGGGCACCACCTTCCTGCGTCGCGGCATCCGGTACGACCAGCTTCCCGCCGAGGAGCAGGAGGCCTGGGACGCGCTGGACTGGGGCGAGGACGAGGCGCCCGAGGAGGTTTCGAGCGAGGAAATCAACCGGTTCCTCTTCAATGCGGACACCGTGGACCGCGTGCTCTCCACCCTCATGGAGCACGGCCACAAGGTGGCCGACGGCGAACGGCTCGGCAAGACCATCGTCTTCGCCAAGAACCAACCGCACGCCGAGTTCATCCTGCAGCGGTTCGACGCCCAGTGGCCGGAGCTCGGCGGCCGGTACGCCCAGATCATCACCCACGCCAGCCGCTACCCGGACGCCCTGCTGGACGACTTCAAGACCCCCGGCAAGGCCCCGCACATCGCCATCAGCGTGGACATGCTGGACACGGGGGTGGACGTGCCCGACGTCGTCAACCTCGTGTTCTTCAAGCTCGTCCGCTCCAAGACCAAGTTCTGGCAGATGATCGGCCGCGGCACCCGCCTGCGCCCGGACCTCTACGGGCCGGGGAGGGACAAGGAGGACTTCCTCGTCTTCGACTGGTGCCAGAACCTCGAGTTCTTCAACCAGGACCTCCCGGAGTCCGACGGCTCCACCCAGAAGTCCCTCACCCAGCGGTTGTTCGAGGACCGGCTCGCGCTCGTCGTCGCCCTCGACGCCCTGGACGACGACGCCGGGGCGCCCGCCACCGTCGGGCCGGAGGAACGCGCGGTGCGCGAGCTGCGCCGCACCGCCGCCGAGGAGCTGCAGGCGGCCATCGCCCGCCTGACCCTCGAGAACGTCCTGGCCCGCCCCCTCCGCCGGGAGGTCGAGGAGTTCCAGCGGCCTGAGGCGTGGACGTCCCTGAGCGCCCAGGCCGCCGAACGGGCACGCGCGCTGGCCGGGGTGGTCACCGGGTTGCCGGGGGAGGACGTCGACGCCAAGCGCTTCGACCTGCTCATCGTGCGCCGGCAGCTGGCAGACCTCACCGGGGAGGCCGGCATGTCCGAGCGCATCCGGGCCACGGTGCAGTCCCTCGCGGAGAACCTGCTCTCCAAGGACGCCATCCCCGCCGTCAAGGAACAGATCATCCTCCTCGAGGCCGTGGCCGGGGAGGAATGGTGGGAGGGCGTCACTCTCGGCATGCTCGAGCACGCCCGGAAGAAGCTGCGCGGGCTCGTCCAGTTCATCGAGAAGGTCCGCCGCTCCCGCGTATACACGGACTTCGCGGACACGCTCACGCAGCTTGAGGAGGTCGACGTCGTGCGGCCGACGCCCGGTGTGGACATCGAACGGTTCTGGGCCAAGGTCAGCGAGCCGCTGCGCCGCAACGAGTCCTCGCTGGCGCTGCAGAAGCTGCGCCACGGCAAGCAGCTCACCGAGCAGGACCTGGAGTCGCTCGAACAGCTGCTCCGGAGCATCGGGGCCGAAGACGTGCACCTTGCCGCGGCGAAGTCCGAGGGCGAGGGACAGCTGGGCCTGTTCGTGCGCATGCTAGTGGGGATGGATCGTGCCGCCGCGCAGGGTGTGGTCGCGGACTTCGTCCAGGACCGGACGCTCACCCAGGCGCAGATCCGCTTCCTGGGTCACATGGTGGAGGAGCTGACCGCCAACGGCGTCCTGGACGCCGGCCGGCTGTTCGAGTCCCCCTACACGGACGACGCCCCCGAGGGGCCGTTCGGCCTGTTCGAGGAGGCGCAGGTGTACTCCCTGCGCGAGCGGCTGGACTTCGTCCGGACGTCTGCGATGGTGCCGGGACCAGAAGCGAACGCGGGCGGGGACGAGGCGCGCGGCGTCGTCGCATGACCTGACCGGACGGTGAGCCGAGTCGTGATATCCGCCCTTCTGCGAGCCTCCAGTTTCTACGACTGCTCACATAGTGTTCAGACATGACTCCCGTCACCTGCCCCAGGGCCCCCAAGCGAGGCCATAGGAAAGAGACTGCTCGTGCACGTTGTCCGCACTGTGGCTCTTCCCCAGGTCCGGGCGTTACCCCACCAACAGAGACATTGATCGCTCTGCCCCCAGGGCCGGAGGGTGTCGATAGGCGGACTTCCTCAATGGAATGTGAGCGACGTCGTCGAATCGATGAAGTGCTTCAGTTGGCTGGTGACCTTCTGGTCGCGGAAAGCATTCGGGAAGTCCGTACGCACCTTCTTGATTTTGCCGTAGCCGACGACGAACAGGGGCGTGGACGAGCGCGGAGCCATGCTATCTGCCAGGTACTTGCCGAGGTGGCGAATGCGGTAGATCCAGGCGAATACATCGATGAAGCAGCCGATCGCACCAGGACAGCCCTCACCACGGCAGGTCTTCCTCGACCGGTCGTCGCCTTGGCAATCGCAGCGACAAAGAAGATTGCAGCGGGAGCCGTGGAGGGGATCAATCCGACTGGGCAGATTCGTTTGGCGATCTGGATGCTCATCTCTGTGCTCTGCCCGAGGCCGGAGGTGTGCCCGGCTCAGCCAAAATCAGGCGTGGAGGTTCTTAAAGAAGCTCTGGAAGATGCAGAGTCTGCTTTCTGATCATCACAGAGGCTGAGTGACCCTCAACGCACCTCGCTACCTCAGCGGCGGTGGCGGCCGACGATCGTGTGGATCAGCCGCACCGCGGCCCTCGCGGTGCGGCCCCCGCGCCTGAACGGACCCCCGGCCCGCCTCAGGCCAGCAGCGACGCGTCCGTCCGGTGGCGGCTGACGATCGTGTGGATCAGCCGGGCCGCGGCCTTCGCCGTGCGGCCGTCCACGTCCAGGGCGGGGTTGAGCTCCACGACGTCGGCCAGGGCCAGCTTCCCGGACTGGGTGGCCTCCAGCGCGCACGCGTGGATCACCTCGTACGGCACGCCGAAGCCGGCCGGTGCGCTCACCCCCGGGGCGACGGCGGCCGGCAGCACATCCAGGTCGATCGTCAGGTAGAGCACGTCCACGGCGTTGATGAACGAGCGCACCCAGCGGCGCACGCCGGTGACGTCGGCGGTCTGGGCCTGCTCGTCGGTCACCCACGTGACCCCGCGTTCGCGCGCGGTGTCGAACAGGGCCCGGGTGTTGTTGGCCTCGCTGATGCCCACCACCGCGTAGGAGAGCTGATGCTCCGCCCCCTCGGCGTCGCGCAGCGCCTGCAGGAACGGGGTGCCGGAGCTGGGCCGCGGCGCCTCGCGCAGGTCGAAGTGCGCGTCCAGGTTGAGGATGCCCACGCGGGTGCCCGCACCCACGCGCGTGGAGCCGGTCAGGCCCGTGATCGAGGCGTAGGCGGTCTCGTGTCCGCCGCCGAGCACCACGGCCAGGTCGTGCGCGTTCAGCAGCCCGCTGACCACCGTGCCCAGCTCGGCCTGGCCCGCCTCGAGCTCGCCCGGGGCGTCGTCGTCGCCGCGGTCCACGGACACGTCGCCCGCGTCCACGAGCGCGCCCGTGCCCTCGAGGTACGCGAGCGAGGCGAGCGCGCCGCGCAGCGCCTCCGGGCCGTCCTCGGCTCCCACGCGGCCGTGGTTCCGGCGCACGCCCTCGTCCGAGGCGAAGCCGATGAGCGCCGTGGACCGCGCGCCCGACGTCGGAGCGCCGGCGCCGGGGTCGCGCTGCGGCGTCGTGGGCTCGCCGCGGCCGTCGGCGGGGCGGACGACCTGGTGCCAGCGCAGGTGCTCGGGGGTGTCACCGTCGGTGCGGCCGGTCCAGGCGGGGGAGAGGGACGAGGAGGGGAGCTCGGAGGTCATGGGACCATCCCACGCCATCGACGGGCGGGTGCGCAACGACGGCCGGACGACGCCCGACACGGGGCGTCGCCCGCCTAGCGGTCCAGTTCCTGGCGCCGCGAGCTGATCACGCCGGTGACGAAGCCGGCGAGGTTGAGCCCGCCGTGGAAGCGGGCGTGCTCGATCTTCACGCAGCGGTCCATCACGATCTCCAGGCCCGCGGCCTCGGCCTGACGCGCGGCGTCCTCGTTCCAGATGCCCAGCTGCAGCCACACGGTCCGGGCACCCACGCGGGCGGCGTCCGCCACGACCTCGGGGGCGTCGGAGGACTTGCGGAACACCTCCACGAGGTCCGGGGTGACGGGCAGGTCGTCCAGCGAGGCGTACACGCGGTGGCCGAGGATCTCCTTGCCGGCCGCGGCGAGCACGGGATTCACGAAGTAGACGTCGTACGTGGTCGAGCTCAGCAGGTACGTGGCCACGAAGTACGACGCACGGGCCGGCTTGTCCGAGGCGCCGACGATCGCGATCGAGCGGGTGCGGCGCAGGATCGCCAGGCGCTCGGGGGCGCCGGGGCCGGTCCAGGTGCGCTCGGGGTGGGTGGTGCTCATGGCTCAGGCCTCCTGCTCTGCGGGGACGACGGCGCCGTCGCGGGTGCGGCCGGTGGCCGCGGTCAGGGCCTGGTCCAGGTCCCAGAGGATGTCCTCGACGTCCTCGATGCCCACCGAGATGCGGATCAGGTCCGCCGGGATGCCCGCGGCCACGAGCTGCTCGGCGGTGAGCTGCTGATGGGTCGTCGTGGCGGGGTGCAGCACCAGCGTCTTCGCGTCGCCGATGTTGGCCAGGTGGGAGGCCAGCTGCAGCGCCGAGATGAAGCGCGCCGCCGTCGCGCGCCCGGCCTCCGGACCGGAGGCGCCGTCGTCGGTGTCCGTGGCTGCCGGGGCCACGCCGAAGCTGAACACCGAGCCGACGCCCCGGGGCAGCAGCTGCTGCGCGCGGGCGTGGTGCGGGTGGTCGGGCAGGCCGGCGTAGCGGACCCAGGAGACGCGCGGGTCCTCGTCCAGCCAGGTGGCGACGGCGCGGGCGTTGGCGAGGTGGGCGTCCATGCGCGGGGCCAGCGTCTCGACGCCGAGCAGGAGCTGGAAGGCCGACTGCGGGGCCAGCGACGGGCCGAAGTCGCGCAGCTGCTCCGAGCGGAGCTTGGTGAGGAAGCCGTACTCGCCGAAGTTGCCCCACCAGGAGACGCCGCCGTACGACGGCACGGGCTCGGTCATCGACGGGAACTTGCCGTTGTCCCACGGGAAGCGGCCGGACTCCACCACGACGCCGCCCAGCGTGGTGCCGTGGCCGCCGAGGAACTTCGTGGCCGAGTGGATCACGATGTCCGCGCCGTGCTCGATCGGCCGGATCAGGTAGGGCGGGGTGAGCGTGGCGTCCACCACGAGCGGGATGCCGTGCCGGTGGGCGACGTCGGCCAGACCCGGCAGGTCCACGACGTCACCGGAGGGGTTGGCGACGATCTCCGTGTACACGGCCTTCGTGTTGGGCTGGAGGGCGGCCTCGAAGTCCGCGGCCTCGGCGGAGTCCACGAACGTGGTCTCCACGCCGAACCGGCGCAGGGAGACGTCCAGCTGGGTGATCGTGCCGCCGTAGAGCTTCGAGGACGCCACGATGTGGTCGCCGGCCCCGGCGAGGGCCGCGAAGGTGATGAACTCGGCGGCCATGCCGGACGCCGTCGCGACGGCGCCGATGCCGCCCTCGAGCGTGGCGATGCGCTCCTCGAACGCCGCGACCGTGGGGTTGCCCAGGCGGCTGTAGATGTTGCCGTACTTCTGCAGCGCGAAGAGGTTGGCGGCGTCCTCGGCGGACTCGAACACGAAGGAGCTGGTCTGGTGGATCGGCACCGCGCGGGAGCCGTGGACGGCGTCCGGAACGGCGCCCGCGTGCAGCGCCTGGGTGCGGAAGCCGAACTCGTGGTCAGCCACGGGGGTCCTTTCGATGGAGGCTTCGGGACAGTCCGACCCATTGTCCCGGGCGAGGTGTGCCGGGGGCAGGGTGGGCACGTCGCAGAGCGTCACGCGGCGCCGGCCGGTGGCATGCAACGCGGGTTGAGTTATCACCGGTTACGCGGGCCTGGACCCGTGACAACTCAACCCGCGTTGGTCTGGACCCGTGACAACTCAACCCGCGTCGGGACGGGCGGGGGCGGGTCAGCGCGTGTGGGCGAGCCGACGCCGGACCAGCTCCACGATCCGCCCGAACCCAGCGCGCTGGTCCTCCCAGGTGCAGCGCAGGGTCGTCCATTCCCGCTCGAGGCAGTACGCGTCCCGACGGGCGTCCCTCGCCTGCTGCTGAGCCGTGCGGTGGCCGGCGCCGTCGTACTGGAGGGCCAGGCGCGCCCCCCGGTACCCGAGGTCCACGACGGGCGAGGCCGGGTCGGCCGGGTCGACGGCGACCTGCAGCTCCGGCTCCGGCAGCCCGGCCCGGATCAGCGCGAGCCGGAGGAAGGTCTCGGGCGGGGAGTCGGCCCCGACGCGCACCTCCGCCAGCGCGGCACGTGCGAGACGGACACCCGGCCGGCCACGGCAGCGGGCGAGCACCTCCGACAGCTCGGACACGGTGGCCACGGGGTCCGCCCGGCCCGTCGGCGTCCACGGCGGACGCACCAGGTGGTCGCCGTCCGCGATGAGCCAGTCCACCTCGTGGGGGCGGAGCATCCCGGCGAGGTCGAACCAGGTGCGCGCCGCCGTCGTGACGCGCTGGCCGTCGGGAAGCTCGAGCACGTGGTCGGAGGGCAGTCGCACCCGGTGGCTGACGACGCCGTCCAGGTCGGTCCGGTGCGTGCGCGCGGAGCGGTCGAAGGTCAGGTGCAGTCCGGCGGGCCGCGCGAGGCGGGGCGGCAGCGGCAGTCCGTGCCAGAGGGCGGCAGAGACGTGGGAGACCACCCCGCCCGTGAGGCGGACCAGCGCGGCCGCGCCGTCCGGGGCGCACGGGTCGGGGATGCCCGCGGTGTGCACGCCGCGGCAGATCCGGGCGAGGTCTGCCGCGAGGGTGCGGCGCCACGGCAGGCCGGCGGCGTGCAGCTCGGCCGTCGTGAAGGCGCCCGCGGCGAGGGTGGACGGCAGGGGCGTGCGCGCGGTCATGGGGTGAGCCTGCCGCCCCCGGGCCCTGCGACGGACCGGACCGACGCGCCCTGGGGAGGGCCGCCGTCGTCGTGGTGGCTGTGCAGGAGCGGCCGACCCGCCGGTCATGGTGGCACCGGCGCGACGCGGGTTGAGTTATCACGGGTGCAAGCCGCCTGGACCCGTGATAACTCAACCAGCGTTGCAGGGGGGAGCGGCCGGCCCGTCGGTCACGGCGTGCGGTCCACGGACACCAGCTCCACGTCCTCGAGCCGCCCGCCCCGCACCACCGCGCGCATCAGCGTGCACACCGGCTGCCGTCGCCGGTCCGTGCAGGAGCCGGGGTTGAGCAGCCGCAGGCCCGGGTTCGCGGTCTCCGGGCCGGCCACGGTGTCCCACGGGATGTGGCTGTGCCCGAACACCAGCACGTCCGCGTCCGGGAACGCCGCGGCCATGCGGCGCTCGCGGCCGGCCGCCGGGCCCGTCTCGTGGACCATCGCGATCCGCACCCCGCCGATCTCCACGCGCGCCACCTCGGGCAGCCGCGCCCGCAGCCCCGGCCCGTCGTTGTTGCCCCACACGCCCACCAGCCGGGCGGCCCGCGCGTCGAGGTCGTCGAGCACGTCCTCGGCCACCCAGTCACCGGCGTGGAGCGCGACGTCGGCCCGCGCCACCTCGGCCCACACCTGCGCGGGCAGGGCACGGGCACGCCGCGGGATGTGGGTGTCGGCGATCAGGAGCAGGCGGACGGCGACGTCGTCGGGCACGGTCCGCCTCACCGCGCGGCGAACGCGCCGAGCCAGAGCGCCAGCGGCAGGCCGACGATGAACACGGCCACGAATCCGCGCACCAGCCACCGGCCCGCCGGGGTGGCGAGGTTGACCGTCACACCCACGCCGTAGCCGGGGCGTTTGGCGGGGAATGCAGCCGGGTCCTCGGGGTCGCGCTTGAGCCCCAGGGGCGTCCACACCTCGTCCTCGGCGAGCTCCGCGGCCGTGGGCCGGTACCCGAGCTCCGCCGCGACGCGGTCCGACCAGCGCGTCCACCGCTGCGTTCCGGCCCGCATCGCCGGGAAGATGCCCACCATGAGCACGGTCAGTGTGAGGGGCAGGAGCCACCACGGCATCGTCCACGCCCCGGCGGCGAGCACCTCTACCGTCGACGGGGCCAGCGCCAGGACCATGAGCACGCACAGCCAGCCGATGCCCTCCCGGACCCCGCGGTGCACCCCCGTCTGGCGCACGCGCCGCCACGGGGACAGCCCCGGATCCGTGGGGGTGAGGGCGGTGACCATCGCGGAGACCAGCGCCAGGAAACCCGTCATGCCGAGGCCGATCAGCGGCCCCGCCGCCACCGTGCCGAACGAGGTGTCCTCCCACGCATCCGGCCGCCCGTCGACGCCCCAGTGCGTGGGCACGCGCTCCGGCAGGCCCGGCAGGGCGACGAGGGCCCACCCCAGCAGTGCCAGGCACAGCACGGCCGCGAGCAGGAACGGCAGCCACGGACGCAGCCGGCCACGGCGCAGGGCGGCGCGCTCGGCGGCGGGAACGTCGTCGGGGGTGGGACGGGACGGGTGGGGCATCCACCCAGGCTAGCCTCGGCCCCCGCCCGCCACACCCGGTGACCGGCCCGTCCAGACGGCGGCCGCGCACGCCGCGATCACCAGCAGCATCCCCGCCAGGTCCAGCGGGGTGAGCTCCTGCCCGCGCACGGCCCACGCCGTCAGCGCCGCCGCGATCGGCGACAGGCACGTCAGCAGGGAGAACAGCGCGGTCGGCATGCGGCGCAGCACCTGCAGGTCGATCCCGTACGGCACCGCCGTGGACAGCAGCGCCACGGCCAGCCCCACGCCCAGCACCACGGGAGAGAGCAGGGCCGCCCCCGCCGTCGCGACGCCGACCGGCAGCGCCACGAGGGACCCGGCCGCCGTCGCCAGGGCCAGCCCCTGCACCCCCGGCAGATGGGTCCCCGCGCGCCGCGAGAGCATGATGTACCCCGCCCAGCACGCCGCCGCGGCCAGCGCGAGCGCCACCCCCACCGGGTCCAGCCCCGCCCCGCCGATCCCGCCGCCCGCGCTGAACCCCTCCCGGCCGAGCACCCCGATCCCGGCGAGCGCGAGGGCCGCCCACGCCACCGACCGCCACGACGGCCGCGCCGCCACGGACAGCGCCAGCGGCCCGAGCACCTCGAACGTCACGGCCACGCCCTGCGGGATTCGCGCGAACGCCTCGTAGATGGCCAGGTTCATGCCGGTCATGGCCGCGCCCAGCCCGACGACGGCGGCCCACCCCCGGGGGCCCAGGCCGGCGAGGGCGGCGCGGCTCGGCCGGGTGACGAGCAGCAGCACGGCCGCGGAGAACACCACGCGCAGGGCGACCATGGCGGACGCGCCGACGTCGTCGAACAGCAGGCCCGCCACGGACGCGCCGAGCTGCTGGCTCAGCAGCGAGAGCAGGACGAGCAGGACGAGACGCACGGGCCCAGCCTAGGGGCGCGCCGCGTCACCCCGGCCCCGGCCGGAGCGGGACCGCTGCTGCCGGAGGAGCACCGGGGGGCCCGGTTCCGCTGACCCCGAGGCCGCGGAAAACATCACGCTGACGTGCGCTAATCCGCCTCGTCATGGGAGAGTGGGGGACGCGCGCCCGCGCAGACCCCGCCCCGACCCCAGGAGGCCCGCATGGCCCGGCCCCAGACCGTCCTCACCGTGGTGGCCGCCCGCCGGCTCACCCCGCACCTCGTGCGCCTGACCCTCGGCGGCGAGCAGTTCGACGCCGTCCACGCCCGCTGGGCGGAGAAGGGCGCCACGGACCAGTACGTGAAGCTGCTCTTCGCCGACCCCGCGCTCGGCCTCGAACCCCCGTACGACCTGGACGCCCTCCGCGAGCGTCTCGCCCCGGAGCAGCTGCCGGTCCGCCGCACCTACACGGTGCGCCGCATGGACCCGGCCGCCCGCACCATGGACGTCGACTTCGTGGTCCACGGCGCGGACGACGGCGCCGCCCCCGGGCACGACGGCGGCCTGGCCGGGGCGTGGGCGGCCTCCGAGCCCGTGGGGCAGCAGGTCGCGTTCCTGGGCCCCGGCGGCGCCTACCGACCCGACCCCACCGCTGACTGGCACCTGCTCGCCGGCGACGAGGCCGCGCTGCCGGCGATCGCCGCCGCCCTCGAGGACCTCGCCGCCACGGACGCCGCGGCGGCCGGTGTCGCGCTGATCGAGGTGACCGACGCCCGGGACGAGGTGCCCCTGACCGCGCCGGCCGGCGTCGAGGTGCGCTGGCTGCACCGCGGCGGCCCCTTCACCCCGGAGACGACGCGGTTCGCCGCCGCCGTCGAGGACGCGGCGTGGCGGGAGGGGCGGGTGCACGCGTTCGTGCACGGCGAGCGGGAGCAGGTCAAGCGCGTCCGGGCGTACCTCACGGACGTGCGCGGCGTGGACCGGCGACAGCTGTCGGTGAGCGCGTACTGGGCCTACGGCCGTGCCGAGGATGTGTTCCAGGCGGAGAAGCAGACCCCGGTGGGGCAGATCTTCGAGGACGGCGCCACCGGCGGCTGACCCGCACAGGTTCTGCACAGCCGAAGTTCCGTCGCCCCTCGGGGCATGACGGGCCAGGGGTGACGTGAGACGGTCGAGGGGTCATCGTCCGGCGGTGCCCGGCCGCCGGCACGTCCGCACCTCTGTGAAGGAGTCCCCATGAAGACGCCCGCACGCCTCGCCGTCGGCATGCTCGCCGCCTCCGGTCTGCTGCTCACCGGCTGCGCCTCCGACCCGACGCTGGACGAGAGCTGGCCCGAGATCCGCCAGAAGGTCGTGGACGCCGAGAGCCTGCGCCTGAGGATGGAGGGCACCGCCGCCGACAAGGAGGAGGAGAAGGACGACGCGTCGGCCTCGGCGTCGCCCTCCGTCTCCCTGGGCACGGACGCCATCCAGTCCGCGAACGTGGACCTCGCCGGCGCCACCGACGACTCCCACCTCAAGGGCACCATGAACATGGACATGGGGGCGACCACCATGGACATCGAGGTCCTGCGCCGGGACGCCGACGTGTTCTTCAAGCTCAAGGCCGACGGTGACGACCTGCCCCGGGAGATGGGCATGTTCTCCACCCTCGTGGGCGACCGCTGGATCAAGACGAGCGCCGATCAGGCCGCGCAGATGGACATCTCACTCGAGGAGATCATGTCCGACCTCGAGGAGGACATGCCCGCCGCGGACGCCTTCGACGGCAAGGACCTGAAGGCCGAGGAGGTGGAGCTCGAGGGCAGGAAGTACCTCAAGTACGCGCTGCCCGAGGAGCACCACGCGTTCGGCCGGACGATGCTGGTCGACCCGGAGAGCACGACCCTCTACCGTCTCGAGGACGTGAACTCGGAGGACGAGGACGTGGACGCGAACGCCACCTTCACCGAGTGGAACGCGGTCGAGGCGCCCGAGGCCCCCGCCTCGGAGGACGTCTTCGACCTGGCCGAGCTGCAGGAGCTGGCCGGCTGACCCGCTGCGCGATCCGGGTGGGCCGGCGGGCCGCCACGGCATGATGTCCTGATGGACCGCACCGCCCCCACCCCGCCCGCGAACGCCCTCGCCCCGGACCTGCCGGAGGACATCGCCCGGGAGGCGATCGCCTTCCGCCGCCTCCTCCACGGACATCCGGAGCTGGACCTGCACCTGCCCCGCACCCAGGCCGCCGTCCTCGAGCGGCTCGAGGCCCTGCGCGCTGAGGCGGGGGAGGATGCCGCCACCGGCCGCCCCGCGCTGGAGACGAGCGTGGGCCGGGCGCTGAGCTCCGTCGTCGTGGTGTTGCGCGGCGGGGCCCCGCTGCCGGAGGGGGCCCGGCGGCCGGTCGTGCTGCTGCGGGGGGACATGGACGCCCTGCCCGTCACGGAGGAGACCGGGCTGGAGTACGCCCCCTCCGTGCCGGGCACCATGCACGCCTGCGGCCACGACCTGCACACCGCCGGCCTCTACGGCGCGCTGGCGTGGCTGGTGCGCCGTCGCGGGGAGCTCACCGCCGACGTGGTGGCCATGTTCCAGCCCGGGGAGGAGACCGGCGGCGGCGCCCTGCACATGATCCAGGAGGGGCTGCTGGAGGCGGCCGGGCGACCGGTGAACGCCGCCTACGCGATCCATGTCTCCTCGGGCACGTACCCGCGCGGCGTCCTGCTCAGCCGCCCGGGGGCGATCCAGGCCGGCTGCGACGACCTGGTGGTGACGGTGCACGGTCGAGGCGGGCACGGCTCGGTGCCGCACCTGGCCCAGGATCCGGTGCCCGTGGCCGCCGAGATGGTGCTGGCGCTGCAGTCCGTGGTCACCCGGCAGTTCGACGCCTTCGACCCGGTGGTCGCGACCGTCGGGCACCTGAGCGCGGGCACGGCGGCCAACATCATCCCGGACAGCGCCACCCTCGCCCTCACCCTGCGGACCTTCTCCGCGGACGCCCGCGCCCGGCTGCGCGCGGCCGTGGAGTGCCTGGTGCACGGGATCGCCGCGGCGCACGGCATGAGCGCGCAGGTCCGGACGGACTGCGCGTTCCCGGTGACGGCCAACGATCCGGACGCGGTGGCCTTCGTCCGCGGGGTCGTGGAGGACCTGTACGGGGCCGACGCCTACCGGGAGCTGCCCGAGCCCGAGCCCAGCAGCGAGGACTTCTCCGAGGTCCTCCAGCGGGTGCCCGGGGCCTACGTCCTGCTCGGGGCGGTCCCGGAGGGCGTGGCCCCGGACGAGGCCCCGGTCAACCACTCCCCGCAGGCCGTGTTCGACGACGCCGTGGTGCCGCGGGCCGCTCAGGTGCTGGCCGAGCTGGCGCTGCGGACGGCGCCGGTGCCGGCGTCCTGAGCGCGGCGGCCGGCCTGGAGCACCTCGGCGATCTGCCCGACGCACGGCTCGTTCTGCAGGCTCGTGGTGTCCCCGAGCGCGGTGCCCTGGTGCAGCTGCGTCAGCACCCGCCGCATGATCTTGCCCGAACGGGTCTTGGGCACGTCGGGGACGAAGACCACCTCGGCGGGCTTGGCCACCGGCCCGATCACCCGCCCCACGTGCCGCCGCAGCTCCTCGGCGCGGTCGGCGGCGGAGGCGCCGGGGCCGTCATCGCCGGCCAGCCAGCTCTCGTGCGCCACCACGAAGGCGACGGCGGCGTGCCCGGTGGTCTCGTGCGGCACGGGGCACACCCCCGCCTCGATCACCTCCGGGTGCGCCACGAGGGCGGACTCGATCTCGATGGTGCTCAGCCGGTGCCCGGAGATGTTGATGACGTCGTCCACGCGCCCGAGGATCCAGACGTCGCCGTCCTCGTCCCGCTTGGCGCCGTCGCCGGCGAGGAACCAGCCCGCCTCGCCCTGGTCCGCGTAGTCCTCCCAGTACGAGTGGAAGTAGCGGGCCGGGTTCCGCCACACGGTCCGGGCCATCGCCGGCGAAGTGCGGGTGACCACGATCCGGCCCTGCAGGCCCTCGGGCGTGGGGGCGCCGTCGTCGTCGACCACGGCCACGTCCACCCCCGGCAGGGGCCGGGAGCCGCAGCCCGGCTTGAAGGCCGTGTCCGTGGGGCGGGGGGAGAGCACGGTGGCGCCCGTCTCGGACTGCCACCACGTGTCCACCATCGGCAGGTCCGGGGTGTCCCGGCCGATCTGGGTGCGGGCCCACGTCCAGGCCTCCGGGTTCACGGACTCGCCCACGGTCCCGATCAGACGGATCGAGGACAGGTCCGGACCGCCGTCCGCGTGCGCCGGGATCCCGTCCGGATGCCAGCCCTTGAGCGAGCGGATCAGGGTGGGCGCCGTGTAGTAGCTCGTCACCCGGTAGCGCTCGATCACCTCGAAGTGCCGGCCCGGGTGCGGGGCGTTCGGCACGCCCTCGTAGATCACCTGCGTGACCCCGTTCGAGAGCGGACCGTAGATCTCGTAGGTGTGCGCGGTGACCCAGGCCAGGTCCGCGGTGCACCAGTGGACGTCGTCGTCGCGCCGTGCCGGGTCCGGGTGGGAGAACAGGAAGTCGTGTGTCCACGAGGCCGCGGCGAGGTACCCGCCGGAGGTGTGCACGAGCCCCTTGGGCTGTCCCGTGGTGCCGGAGGTGTACATGATGAACAGCGGGTGCTCCGCGTCGAAGGCGCGCGGGGTGTGGGTGTCCGGCTGGCGGTCCACGACGTCGTGCCACCACAGGTCCCGGCCCTCGGTCCACGGGATGTCCCGGTGGCCCGTGCGGTCCAGGACGAGGACGTGCTCGATCGCGTTGTCCCCGGACACGGCCTCGTCCGCGTTGGCCTTCACGGGGACGGCGGCGCCGCGGCGGAACTGGCCGTCGGTGGTGACGAGCAGCTTGGCGCCCGTGTCCTCGACGCGGAACCGCAGCGCCTCCGCCGAGAACCCACCGAACACGAGCGAGTGCACGGCGCCGATCCGCGCGCACGCCAGCGTGATGACGATCGTCTCGACGAGCACGGGCAGGTACACGACGACGCGGTCGCCCGCCTCGATGCCCAGCTCCTCGAGGGCGTTCGCGGCCTGGGCGACCTCGCGCTGCAGCTGTGCGTAGGTGACGGCGCGGCGGTCGCCGGGCTCGCCCTCGAAGTACAGGGCGACCTTCTCCCCGCGCCCCGCCGCCACGTGCCGGTCCACGCAGTTCACGGCCACGTTCAGGGTGCCGTCCTCGTACCAGCGGATCTCCGGGCCGCGCTCGGCGGCCGGGTCCGGGGCGGTGAGGGAGCGCGTCCGGGTGAAGGGCCGCTCCCAGCTCAGACGTCGGCCGGCCGCCTCCCAGAACGCGAGCCGGTCCGCCTCGGCCACCGGACGGCCGTCGCCGCGCCCGCCGTGCAGCCGGTCCGCCGGGCGGCCGGGGTGGACGTCCGGGTCGGCGGCGCCGACGAGCGCCTGCGGGAGGGGGCCGGGCAGCGTCGCGAGGGCCGCGGCGGGCACGCCGTCGTTCGGTCCGCGGACGGCCCCGGAGGCGCCCTCCTCGGCCGGGTCGGTGCGGGCGGGGTCCTCGGTGGGCGTCATGGGCGGCGGTTCCTCCTGGTCGGCGGGTCCGACCAGGCTAGGGACGCCGACGACGGCGCCGCGCCCGCCGTCGTCATCGGTGGTCATGCTCGGCCCGCCGGGCCCCCGCGGGCGTCCGGCGCGGGCCAGGGCGACGGCGGCCGGTGTGGATCCCGTCCCACGGCCGGGGCGCCCCGGCCGCCGGGCCGCCCGCGCGTGTCAGAGTAGGTCCATGACCACCTACGCCACCCTCGCCGCCCGGTACGCCGACGCCTTCGACTCCGTCGCCCACGGCGAGCGGGCCCGCGAGGCGGGCCGGCACCTGCCGTTCGCCGCCCTCGGGGAGCTGCAGGCCGCCGGGTTCGGCAAGGTCGGCGTCCCCGTGGACGCGGGCGGCGAGGGCGGCGGCAGCGAGACCGTGCTGCGCCTGCTCATGGACCTGGCCGCCCGGGATGTGAACACCGCGCACGTCTGGCGCTCCCACCTCGTGTTCATCGCCACGGCCATGGACCAGGCGCCCGCCCGCCGGGACCGGTGGCTGCGGCACATCGTTGCGGGGGACTGGGCCGGCTCCGCCCTGGCCGAACGCGCCGGCGGGGCCGCGCCGGGCCGCGCCGCCACCCTGGCCAGCCGGGACGAGGGCGGCACCTGGGTCGTGCGGGGGCAGAAGTACTACGCAACCGGCTCGGCCTTCGCGACGTGGACCGCCGCGACCGTGGGCATCGAGGGGGCGGACCTCGTCTCCCGCCGGAATTCCAAGCGGGCCGGGGGCGCGGTCCGCGAGCCGGACCGGGCCGTCGCCATCGTGCGCGTGCGTCAGCCGCGCGTGGGCATCAAGGACGACTGGGACGGCTTCGGTCAGCGCCTGACCGCCACCGGGTCCGTGGTGCTCGATGACGCCGCGGCCGAGGAGCTGCTCGAGGTGCCGCGGCAGGACGGGCCCGTGCCCGTGCTCATGGAGGCGACCCTGCTGGCGCTGCAGGCCGGGATCGGCCGTGCGGCGCTCACGGAGGGCACGCAGCTGCTGCGGAAGCGGCGCCGCACCTTCAACACCGGCACGGCCGCGCTGCCCAAGGACGACCCCCAGCTCCTCGAGATCATGGGGCAGCTGGCCGGGCGGCAGGCCGCGGCCGAGCTGATGGTGCGCGAGATCGGGCGGCTGCTCGACGAGGGGCAGGACGGCGCCGACGGGGCCGACCCGGTGGAGGCCGACGTCGCGGCGGCGTCCGCCGAGGCGATGGCGGCCGCGTACCGGGCCCAGGCCGTGGTGCCGGAGGCCGTCCTCGAGGTGTGCACCCGCATCTTCGACACGCTCGGCGCGTCGGCGACGTCGGCCGCGCTGCGGCTCGACCGGCACTGGCGCAACGCCCGCACCCTCGCCACCCACGACCCGGCGGCGTTCAAGGTGCGCATGGCCGGCGACTGGCTCGTGAACGGCACCCCGCCGACCGCCTACACGTCGGCCGGCGAGGTCCCCGAGGGGGACTGACCGGGCAGCGGGGCGGCCGGACGTGCGGGGCTCAGGCCCAGCGGCGCAGGGCCCGGCGCTCCAGCAGGCCGAGCAGCCAGTCGGTGAGCTTGCCGAGCACGGCGAGCAGGATGATCGCCAGGATCAGGCGGTCCGTGCGTCCGTTGTTCTGCGAGTCGGTGAGCAGGAAGCCCAGGCCCATCGAGGAGGCGATCAGCTCCGCGGCCACGAGGAACAGCCAGGCCTGGGCCAGGGCCAGCCGCAGGCCGGAGAACACGGCCGGCACCACGGCGGGCAGCTGCACCGTCCGCAGCAGGGACAGCCCGTGGTAGCCGAAGGCCCGTCCGGCCTCCACCAGGTGCGGGTCCACGTGGCGCAGGGCCGCGTAGACGGTGGTGAACACCGGGAAGAACGCGCCGATCGCGATGAGGGTGACCTTGGACTCCTCGCCGATCTGCATCCAGAGGATCAGCAGCGGCACCCAGGCCAGCGAGGGCACCGCGCGCAGCGCCCCGATCAGCGGGGCGAACAGCGCGTCCGCCCACCGGGACAGCCCGAGCGCGGACCCCACGGCCAGCCCGAGCGCGGCGCCGAGCAGGAAGCCCAGCAGCACGCGCTGGGTGGAGATCCCCACGTGCAGCCACAGGTCGCCCCGCTCCAGCAGGTTGACGCCGGCGCTCAGCACCGCCCCGGGCGAGGGCAGCTGCACCGCGGAGAGCAGCCCGGCGGCCGTCACCGCCCACCACAGCACCAGGAGGACGGCGGGCACGGCCAGCCCCACCACCGCCCGGGCGCCGGGCCGCTCCAGCAGCCGAGACCGGTGCCGCCGGCGCGCCCCCGTGTCGCCGTCGTCGTGACCCGACCGCTCGCGTGCCTCGGGGTCCGTCGTCGCGGCGGGGGTGGTCGGGGCGGTGCTCATCGGATGGCCTCCTCGGCGAAACGGGTGTCCAGGATGCTCGCCAGGGCGGCGTCCACCTGGTGCTGGTAGTCGACGGACCCGGTGTCGACCAGGATCCGTCCGACCCCCGTCAGGGCGTCGAGCAGCTCCTGGCCCGGCACGGGGCTGACGTCCGCGTTGGTGCGTTCGAGGATCACGGTGCGGGCGACGTCGGGAGAGATCTTCGCGGCCTCGGCCAGGATCCCGACGGTCTCGTCCGGGTGCTCGAGCGCCCAGGCGCGGGCGCGTTCGTACGTGTCCAGGACGGTCTGGGCGGTCTCCGGGTCCTCCTCGAGGAAGGACTCCGTGGCGTTGAGGACGGAGAACGTGTTCAGGGCGAGGTCCCGGTACAGGAAGCGGGCGCCCTCGGCCTCGGCCTTGGCCATGATCGGGTCGAGCCCGGACCACGCGGCCACCGATCCGCCGGCGAGGGCGGCGCGGCCGTCGGCGTGCTGCAGGTTCTGGATCTCGACGTCGGCCGGGTCCACCCCGGCGGCCTCGAGCGCCTGCACGGCGAAGAAGTACGGGTCCGTCCCGCGCGTGGCGGCCACCGTGCGGCCCGCGAGCTGGGCGACGTCCGTGATGTCCGAGCCGGGCGGGACCATGAGCGCGGACCACTCCGGTCGCGAGGCGACGCCCACGATGCGCGTGGGGGCTCCGTTGGCCCGGTTCAGCAGCGCGGCCGAGCCGGCCGTCGACCCGATGTCCACGGAGTTCGAGCGCAGGAGTTCGTTGGCCTTGTTGGAGCCGGCGGAGAACACCCAGTTCACCCGGACGCCGCGGGGCGCGAGCGTCTCCTCCAGCCATCTCTGGTGGCGGATCACGAGGGAGAGCGGGTTGTAGGTGGCGTAGTCGATGCTCAGCGTGTCCGGACCGTTCACCGGCCCGGCCGTCGCCTCACCCTGCAGGACGCATCCGCTCAGGCCCAGGGGCAGGGACGCGGCCAGCAGGCCGAGCGCCGTGCGGCGGGTCAGGCGGGCGGAGCCGGCGCCGCTCATCGGGCGTGGCTCTCGACGCCGAGGCCCTCGAGGAGCTCGGAGCGCAACTGGGCCAGGCGGGCGTCCGCGCGGTCGCGGGGACGGGCCCCCGGCACGTCCACGATCCGCCTCACGGTCGCTCCGGGGCGGGCCGCGCCGTCGGGCGCGGGGACGTCACGGGCGAGCAGCAGCACGCGGTCGGCGAGCTGCAGGGCCTCCTCCACGTCATGGGTGATGAGCAGGACGGTGGTGCCGGTGGCGGCGTGCACGTCCAGCAGCAGGTCCTGCATCTTCAGGCGGGTCAGGGCGTCGAGGGCGCCGAAGGGCTCGTCGAGCAGCAGCACGCCGGGGCGGCGGGCCAGGGCGCGGGCGAGCGAGGCCCGCTGGGCCATGCCGCCGGAGACCTCCCGGGGGCGGTGCTCCGCGAAGGGCGCGAGGCCCACGAGCTCGAGCAGCTCCTGCACGCGGGCCCGGCCCGCGGCGCGGTCCAGCCCCCGGGGCAGGCCGAGTTCCACGTTGCGGCGCAGGGTGCGCCAGGGCAGCAGGCGCGGCTCCTGGAAGCCGACGGCGGTGCGCTCGTCGTAGGGGCGCACGGGCGAGCCGTCGATCAGCAGCTCTCCGTCGAAGTCCGGGTCCAGGCCGGCCACGGCGCGCAGCAGCGTGGACTTGCCGCAGCCGGAGGCGCCGATCACGGCGAGCACCTCGCCGGGCGCCACGGTCAGGTCCACGTCGCGCAGGACGACGCGTGGTCCGTCCGCGGTGGGGAACGTGCGCCCGACGCCGCGGAAGACGACGTCGAGGCTGTGGCGGTCCTCGTCCCGGACCGGGGTGGAGGCGGTGGCACGGGAAGGCGCGTGCACGCTCATGGAGGGCTCCCATCGTCGCTTCGTCGTCGGTGTCGGACGGATACGGATGCCAGTAGACCACCGCGGGCCCGGTCGGCCGCGCGGTCGCCCGGCCGCCGGCGCCGGAGGGTCACACGGGCGTCACACCGGGGGCGCCGCCGGGCCCGGGCTGGGCCAGCGCCGAGCCAGACGTTTCGGTCGTCTCCGCAGGGTGGAGGCAGCAGATTCCTCTGGCTCAGCGCTGGGGCGCCGTTGAGTCGCCGCAGGGCCGCCGCCCGCGGACGTGTCCTCCGTCACGGTCGGGGCATGTCACGAACCGGGCGCCGGACGCGTGGCCGGGCCCGGCGGGGCCGTCATGAACCCCTGGGCCGGACCGGCTTCCACCGCCGGCCGCGTCAGCGTTGCATGGTGCGGAACCGTCGCCCGCCCGGCCGCGCCCCTGCGACCGGGCGGCCCTGGAAAGGAGACCCATGAGCACCGTCGAGAACGCCGGGGCCGGAGCACCCACCCGCCCGGATGAGCACCGCGAGATCCTCTTCAACGCATTCGACATGAACTGCGTCGCCCACCAGTCCCCGGGGCTCTGGCGTCACCCCGACGACCACGCCCGCGACTACAACACCCTGGGCTACTGGACGCACCTGGCGCAGACGCTGGAGAAGGGCCTGTTCGACGGCCTGTTCATCGCCGACGTCCTCGGCCCGTACTCCGTGTACGGCGGCACCTCCGAGGCCGCCATCAAGACCGGCGCGCAGACCCCCGTGAACGACCCGTTCCTGCTCGTCTCCGCGATGGCCGCGGTCACCGAGCACCTCGGCTTCGGCGTCACCGCCGGCACCGCCTACGAGCACCCCTACCCGTTCGCCCGCCGCCTCGCCACGCTCGACCACCTCACGGGCGGCCGCGTGGGCTGGAACGTGGTCACCGGCTACCTGCCCTCCGCCGCCCAGAACATGGGCCAGGACGACCAGATGGAGCACGACGAGCGCTACGAGCACGCCGACGAGTACCTCGACGTCGTCTACAAGCTCCTCGAGGGCTCGTGGGAGGACGACGCCGTCGTCTACGACAAGGAGTCCGGCGTGTTCGCGGACCCGGCCAAGGTCCACGACATCGCCCACGAGGGCCGGTACTTCACCGTGCCCGGCCACGCCGTCACCGAGCCGTCCGTGCAGCGCACCCCCGTGATCTACCAGGCCGGCGCCTCGACGCGCGGCCGCGCCTTCGCCGGCAAGCACGCCGAGGCCGTGTTCATCAACTCCCCCACGAAGGAGCTGGCGGCCGCCACCGTGAAGAAGATCCGCCAGGCCCTGGTGGACGCCGGCCGTGACCCGTACGACGTGAAGATCTTCGCGATGCAGACGATCGTCACCGGGGCCACCGACGAGGACGCGCGGGCCAAGTACGACGACCTGGCGCAGTACGTGGACCCGCTGGGCGGCCTCGTGCTCATGTCCGGCTGGATGGGCATCGACCTGTCCCAGTACGACCTGGACGAGCCGATCGGGGACGTGAAGTCGAACGCCATCCAGTCCGCCGTGGAGACCTTCCAGAAGGCCTCCGGCACGGATGAGGAGTGGACCGTGCGCAAGCTCGCCGAATGGGTGGGCATCGGCGGCTTCGGCCCCGTGATCGTGGGCGGCGGCGAGTCCGCGGCCCGTCAGCTCGTCGAGTGGGCCGACGAGACCGACGTGGACGGCTTCAACCTCGCCTACCACATCACCCCGGGCGCCTTCGAGGACGTCGTGGAGTTCGTGGTGCCGGCGCTGCAGAAGCTCGGCCGCTACAAGACCGCGTACACGGACGGCACGCTGCGCCACAAGCTCTTCGGCCGCGGCGACCACCTGCCGCAGAACCACCACGGCGCATCCTTCGCCCTGCGCCGCCGGTAGGGTGACGCCAATGGCCGCGGCGCCCTGCCTCGGCCGGCAGCAGCCCCAGGAGGAGAACATGCAGCGCAGACGTGCCGTCCGCGCGGCCGGGCTCGGCGTCGTGGGCGCCCTGGCCTTGGCCGGGTGCGCATCCGAGCCGCAGTCGGCGGGGGAGGCCTGGCATCAGGCCCGCACCCAGTTGGACGAGGCCGAGACCGTCCGACTCGAGACCGCCTACACCACCGGCCGTCAGGGCCCGCAGTCGGTCCGCTGGGACATCGCCGGCCGGCTCGACGGCGGCGACGCCGAGTCGAAGGGCGTCATGCAGGTCGGCCGGGACTCACACATCACCATGGAGTCCCGCCAGGTCGGCGAGGATGTGTTCGTCCGGGTCGACGTGGACGGCTCCGACGTCCCGGACGACGTCCAGGTGATGTACTCCGACCCGCAGTGGCGCCGTGTCCCGGCCGGTGAGGGGCAGGAGCCGCCCCTGAAGTCCCTCCTCGACCAGGTGGGCTTCCCCGCGGCGGACGCCCTCGACGGCGCCCAGGTGCGCGCCGAGGAGGTCGACTGGGACGGCGGCACGGCCTACCGCTATGCCGTGCCCGAGGAGGTCGCCGACGCGGCGATGGCCGAGGGCGACGCCACCCGGGTGCACTCCTTCACGGTGGACGACGACGGCGAGCTGGTCGCGCTCACCGTCGACGACGGCCGGGCCACCCAGCAGTACGCCCTGAGCGACTGGAACCAGATCGAGCCGGCCGAGGCGCCGGAGGAGGTGGCCGAGTGAGGCAGCGCCAGACCCAGACCCGCCGCACCCGACGCGGCCTGTCCCTCGCCGCCCTCGGGGCGGCCGCCCTGCTGCTGACCGGCTGCGCCTCGGGCGACGACGCCCCCGGCGCCTGGGACCGTGCCCGCACCCAGCTCGAGGAGGCCGACTCCGTCCGCATGGTCACCGAGCTGCGGTCCGAGGCCCCGAGCAACGGGCGCGCGGTCCCGGACTCGGTGGACATCTCCGGTCCCGTGGACGGCTCGTCCATGCGGTACGTGTCCGTGTACCAGGACGACGGCCTGATCACCCGAGACGAGTCCCGGATCGTGGACGGCACCGCGTACTCCCGGTTCACGGTGGAGCGCGCCGGCACGAGCGGTGAGGACCGCCCCGCCTATGTGGAGCGCTGGACCGCCACCCCGTACGAGAGCGATCCCAGCGCCACCGGCATGGGCGCGATGGTGAGCTCGCTGCTGGGCTCCCTGCCGGAGTCGGGCGGCCTGGACGACGTCGAGGCGGACGCGGACGGCATCCGCCGCAGCGGTCAGGATGCGATCCGCTACGTGCTGGACGAGCCCGTCTCGGGCCCGCAGGAGGGCGTGGAGCTGACCGCGTTCACGGTGTCCAAGGAGGACGGCCGCCTGCTCACCGTGGAGACCGAGTCCGCCGGCACGAAGGCGGTGGTGACCCTCTCCGAGATGGGCGGGGTGGATCCGGTGCAGGCCCCGCCGGCCGACGAGGTCCTGAAGCAGGACGGCTGACCCGGCCCACGGCGACGGCGGCCCGCCTCCCCTCGGGGAGGCGGGCCGCCGTGTCTGCGCGGGTCAGCGCGTCAGCGGACCCTCGTCACCCAGCGGGGTGGACGGGTCCGAGATGGTGTCCGGCTCGGCACCGTGGCGGGCCGCCGAGGTGATGTTGTCGTTGTTGGACTCGGTCACGCGATCTTCGCGGACGTCGTTCTTCTTGTCGTTGCCCTGCATGGCATCCTCCACCTTCGTCGTGGCCTTCTGCACCGGATCGGACTTCTTCACCTCAGCGAACTTCTGCTGGGCGGTCTCCTGGACCTGGCCGACCTTCTCCTGGGTCTTGGGGTCGTTCCAGAGCTTCTGGGCGTTCTGGGTCATCTTCTCGAGGTTCTTGCGGCCCTCGGCGGAGCCGAGCAGGTAGCCGAGTGCGGCGCCGAGGCCCAGGGTGATGAGGCGCATGGGTGGTCTCCTTCATGTGTCGGGACCGCGCCGACCCTCTTGGACGGGCCGGGCGGCGCGCTGGCGCGCTGTCCTGGGATCACTCTGGTCATCGGAGCCCGCCGCGTCAACGACTGAGGCGCACGGCCACGACGATGGCGAGCACCACTCCCGTGCCCGCGACGACGGCCGAGCCCGAGAGCACGGCGTCTCCCGCGTGCGTCGGGACGGGGTCGTTCTCGCCGGTGAGGAGGGCCTCTTCCCGGTCGAGCCCCTCGACGGCGCCCAGGCCGCGGGGCGGGGAGGCTCGCGGGAGGGGTGTGTACACGATGAATCCACGGGGCGGGCCTGGGAGGCACATCCGCCCCAGGGGCGGACCTTCTTCAATTCTGACGAGCCCCCGAAACACGACGAGCCCCACTGCGCAGGGCTCGTGATCGGAGGGGGAGGAAAATCCTCTGCAACGGATCGGTCGCGGCGTCGGTAGTCCTGGTGTGAGCGCATTCGGCGCCTCGCCCCGCAGGACCCTCGACGAACAGGAACGACACCATGCGCAAGTCCCTCCCGGCCGCCGTCACCACCGCCCTCGGCATCGCCGTCCTCGCCCCCCTGTCCGCCGCCGCCATGGACGCCCCGTCCGGCGCCGAGCTCTCCGTGCTGCACGCCGTGCCCGCGACCCCCGTGGACGTCTACGTCAACGGTGCCCTCACCCTGGACGACTTCGAGCCCGGCGACCTCGCCGGTCCCCTGGAGCTCGCCGCCGGCGACTACGAGGTCGCCATCACCGCCGCGGACGCCATGGATGACTCCGCCCCGATCCTCGGTCCCGTCACCCTCACCCTCGCCGACGGCGGCGACTACACCGCCGCCGCCCACCTCGACGCCGCCGGCACGCCCACGGTGACCGCGTTCGAGAACGACACGAGCGCCGTCGCCGCCGGCGAGGGCCGCCTCACCGTGCGTCACATCGCCGCCGCCCCGGCCGTGGACGTCTGGGCCGGCGAGGACGTCGTCGTGCCCGGCCTGGAGAACCCGGACGAGGCCTCCCTCGAGGTGCCCGCCGGCACCGTCTCCGCCGCCGTGTCCGTGGCCGGCACCACCGACCCCGTGATCGGCCCCGCCGACGTCGAGGTCAAGGACGGCGTCACCACGATCGCCTACGCCTGGGGCTCCGCCGCCGACGGCACCCTCGCGCTGGCCACCCAGGAGGTCGCCGCCGACCACAGCGCGCCGGGCTCCGTCCCCGCGGGCATCGACGTCGCCCCCGCCCAGGACTCCACCGGGATGCTGGCCGCCGTCGGCGCCGGTGCGGCCGCCCTGGTCGCCGGCGCCGTCCTCATGGCCCGCCGCCGGGCGGCCCGTGCGTGATGAGTCCTGCGGGCGGGGTCCCTCCCGCCCGGAGATGGGGACCGTCGGCCGTGTGCCGGCGGTCCTCGCCCTCGCCGCCGTCGTCCTCACCGGCTGCGCGCCGTCGGCGGCGGTCTCCTCCCTCCCGTCCGAGCAGGGGCGAGGCTCCGTCGTCGCGATGACGCCGGGTCCCGCGGAGGGAACGGGAACTCCACCGGCCGCAACCCCCTCCGCGGCTCCGGTCGTCCCCGGGCGGACGCCGTCGTCGGGGATCGCCGTCCGGCGCGCCACCCAGAGCCCATCGGACGACGCCAGGATCCCCGTGCGCGTGGACTATCCGGCCATCGGGGCCACGCTGAGCGTGGTCTCGGTCGGGGTCACGGAGGACGGGGCAATGGAGTTGCCCGACGACAGCTCCGTCGGCGGCTGGTACCGCCACGGCTCGGCCCCCGGGGATCCTGAGGGGACGGCGGTGATCGCCTCCCATTCGGGTTCACCGCGCAATCCCGTGGGGGCCCTCTACGGGCTGCGGCAGGCCGCGGTCGGCGACGAGGTCACCGTCACGGATGCGGCGGGGACCGCCCGGCGCTATCGGGTGGCCTCCACCCAGAGTCTGGGGAAGGGTGAGCTGGACCTGTCCCCGTACTTCCGCCGGGACGGCGCCGCCGAGCTCGTCCTCATCACCTGCGGCGGCCGCCGGGCTCGTCATCGGCGGCGGGGCCGTGGGTGTCGCCCTGGGCGGCGGCCCCTGGCAGGGCGGGGTCCCGGAGGCCGGGAAGCCCGCGACGACGTCGCCCGCGCCGCCGACGCGCGGGACGGACGCTCCCGGCCAGGGGGGTGAGCCGGGCGGCGGCGACGACCTCATCGGCACCGCCGTCATGGCGTCCGTGACCACCGACGGATCGCCGGCCCGCGCGGAGATGACGCGTGCCGCCGACGGGGAGATGCACCTGGCCGTGCATGTGCCCCAGGTGCCCGCCCCCGAGGACGGCTACCTGGAGGTCTGGATCCGCGACGAGGCCGCCAGCCGCATGATCTCGCTGGGCACGGTGACCCGCCAGGACACGACACTGACCGTCCCGGAGGGCGTCGACCTGGCGTCCTACCCCGTGCTGGACGTCTCGCATGAGCACTTCGACGGCGACCCGTCCCACTCGACGCTCTCCCTGTGGGTCGGTGAGATGCACCGGACCACCTGACGAGCCCTGAAATACGACGAGCCCTGCGCAGTGGGGCCTATCGGTACTGGATAGGCACCACTGCGCAGGGCTCGTCGCTTCTGTCCCAGGCTCAGCCGAAGTGCTTCGGCAGGGTGGCCTCCCAGGCCTCGCGCAGCTCCGCGATCGGCAGGGTGAAGGCGTCCTGGACCTCGAGGGCCGCGGAGTCGGCGTCCACCACGCCGATGCGCACGGCCGCGTAGCCGCGGGCCGTGGTCATGTCCGTGAACCGGACCTCCTCGGTGCGGGGCACGGCCACGACGGCGCGCGCCTGCGTCTCGGAGAACAGTGCGGTGAACAGGTCCACGCCGTCGCGGCGCAGCACCTCGTCCAGCACCACGCGGGCGCCCACGCCGAAGCGCAGCACCATCTCGGACAGGGTGGCCGCGAGGCCGCCGCCGGAGAGGTCGTGGGCGGCGTCGATCATGCCGTCCCGGGACATGTTGACCAGCAGCTCGCCGAGCAGGCGCTCCTTCTTCAGGTCGACCTTCGGGGGCAGGCCGCCGAGGTGGCCGCGCAGGCGCGCGAACTCGGAGCCGTCCAGCTCGTCCGCGGTCTCGCCGAGCAGGTAGATCGCCTGGCCGTCGGCGTCCGGGGCGAAGCCAGACGGGGTGCGGCGCAGGACGTCGTCGAGCTGGCCGAGCACCGCCACCGTGGGGGTGGGGTGGATCGGGGTGCTGCCCGTCTGGTTGTACAGGGACACGTTGCCGCCGGTCACCGGGATGCCGAGGGTCTGGCAGCCGTCCGCCAGGCCGCGCACGGCCTCCGCGAACTGCCACATCACGTCCGGGTCCTCGGGGGAGCCGAAGTTCAGGCAGTCGGAGACGGCCAGGGGCACGGCCCCGGCGGTGGTGACGTTGCGGTACGCCTCGGCCAGGGAGGCCTGCGCGCCCGTGTACGGGTCCAGGTAGGTGAACCGGTCGTTGCAGTCCGTGGCCAGGGCCACGCCCATGCCGGTCTCCTCGTCCACGCGCACCACGCCCGCGTCGTCCGGGGCAGCCAGGGCGGTGTTGCCGCGGACGTAGCGGTCGTACTGACGGGTGATCCAGGAGGTGTCCGCCAGGTTCGGGGAGCTCATCAGCTCCACGACGGCGGCGCGCAGCTCCTCGCCCGTGGCGGGCAGGTGCTGACCGGCCTCGGAGGAGCGGAACGTGTCCGCCTGGAGCTCGTCCTGCCAGGCCGGACGCGCGTACGGGCGCTCGTAGACCGGGCCGTCGTGGGCCACGGTGCGCGGGTCCACGTCGACGATGACCTCGCCGTCCCAGGTGATGATCAGGCGGCCGTCACCGGTGACCTCGCCCAGCCACGAGTACTCGACGTCCCACGTGGCCATGACGGCCTCGAACGCGGCGACGTTCTCCGGCGTCACCACGGCCATCATGCGCTCCTGCGACTCGGACATGAGGATCTCGCCCGGGGTCAGCGTGGAGTCGCGCAGCAGCACGTCCGTCAGCTCCACGCGCATGCCGCCCTCGCCGTTGGAGGCGAGCTCGGAGGTGGCGCAGGAGATGCCGGCGGCGCCGAGGTCCTGGATGCCCTCGACGAGGGAGTCGCGGAACAGCTCGAGACAGCACTCGATGAGCACCTTCTCGGAGAAGGGGTCGCCGACCTGCACCGAGGGGCGCTTGGCGGGCTTGCCGTCGCCGTCGAAGGACTCTGAGGCCAGCACGGAGGCGCCGCCGATGCCGTCACCGCCGGTGCGGGCACCGAACAGGACCACCTTGTTGCCCACGCCGGAGGCGTTGGCCAGGCGCAGGTCCTCGTGCTTGAGCACGCCCACGGCGAGGGCGTTGACGAGCGGGTTGCCCTGGTAGATCGGGTCGAAGCGGGTCTCGCCGCCGATGTTCGGCAGGCCCAGGGAGTTGCCGTAGCCGCCGATGCCGGCCACCACGCCGTGGAACACGCGGGCGGTGTCCGGGTGGTCGATCGCGCCGAAGCGCAGCGGGTCCATCACGGCCACCGGGCGGGCGCCCATGGAGATGATGTCGCGCACGATGCCGCCGATGCCCGTGGCCGCGCCCTGGTAGGGCTCCACGTAGGAGGGCGAGTTGTGGGACTCGACCTTGAACGTCACGGCCCAGCCGTCACCGAGGTCGGTCACGCCGGCGTTCTCGCCGATGCCCACCATCATGTGCTGCTTCATCTCGTCGGTGAGCTTGTCGCCGAACTGGCGCAGGTGCACCTTAGAGGACTTGTACGAGCAGTGCTCGGACCACATGACCGAGTACATGGCCAGCTCGGCCGCGGTGGGGCGGCGGCCGAGGATCTTCTTGATCTCGGCGTACTCGTTCTCCTTCAGGCCCAGCTCGGCCCAGGGCTGCTCGACGTCCGGCGTCGCCTGGGCGTCCGCGACCGTCTCGATGTTGAACTGCTGGCTCATGCATGGCCTCCACGGCTGGCGAGGGTGGTCAGGACGGAGGTGAAGAAGCCGAGGCCGTCCACGCCGGAGCGGGGGCCGGCGGCGGTGTCCGGGCCGAAGCCCGTCTCCACGGCGTGCTCCGGGTGCGGCATCAGACCGACGACGTTGCCGGCCGGGTTCGCGATGCCCGCGATGTCCCGGCGCGAGCCGTTCGGGTTCCAGCCCTGATAGCGGAACACCACGCGGCCCTCGGCCTCGAGGGCGTCGAGGGTCGTCTCGTCCGCCACGTACTGGCCGTCCTGGTTCTTCAGGGGCACGGTGATGGTCTGGCCCTGCTCGAAGTCGCGGGTCCACACGGTGTCCGTGCTCTCCACGACCAGCTCCTGGTCGCGGCAGATGAAGTGCAGGTGGTCGTTCTTGACCATCGAGCCCGGCAGCAGGTGCGACTCGGTGAGGATCTGGAAGCCGTTGCAGATGCCGAGCACCGGCAGGCCGTCCGCGTCGCCCTCGGGGCCGCCGGCCGCCGTCGCCACCGCGTCCATCATGGGGGCGAAGCGGGCGATCGCGCCGGCGCGCAGGTAGTCGCCGTAGGAGAAGCCGCCCGGGATCACGACGGCGTCCACGCCGGCGAGCGTCCGCTGCGGGTCCGCGTCGGCGTGCCACAGGGAGACGGGCTCGGCGCCGGCGAGGCGGACGGCGCGCAGCGCGTCCACGTCGTCCAGGGTGCCGGGGAAGGTGATGACGCCGATGCGCGCGCCGCTGAGCGGCGTCGTCGGCGTCGAGTAGTCGCCGATGAGGGGGAGCTCGGTCATCGGGCGCCCTCGGCCTCGTCCAGGACGGCCACGTTCACGACGTCCTCGATGACGGGGTTGGACAGCATCTCCTCGGCGGCCGTGCGGGCCTGAGCGAGGATCTCGTCGGTGACCTTGCCCTCCACGGTGAGCTCGAAGCGCTTGCCCTGGCGGACCTGGCTGAACTCGGTGAAGCCGAGGCGGGGCAGGGCCCCGTTGATCGCCTTGCCCTGCGGATCGAGGATCTCGGGCTTGGGCATGACGTCGACGACGATGATGGGCATGAACACGCTCCTGGGTGCGGGACGATGCCGCGGAGCAGGACGGTGTAGATGCCGTCTCACGCCCGGCCCTGGGCGCTCCGCGTGCTTGCCCGCCCAGTCTACTCGGCCGCCCGGACGCGGGATCGTGGGTGTGATGGGGGCGGCACGCGGCAGCCGGCCCGGCGTAGCCTGGCGGCATGAGACCTCAGCAGACCCGTGTGTCCCCGCTCGGCCGACGCCGGCCGATCAGCCCGCTCGGCCCCGCGCTGCTCGCCGCGGCGGCCGGCGTCGTGCTGACGGGAGTGCGCCGCATCACGGCCCGGTCCGCCCGGCGTCGCGCGACCGGGCGCCCGCGCCGGTGAGCCGTCCCGAGCCCTGCCCCTGCGGGTCCGGAGCCGGGCTCGCGGCGTGCTGCGGTCGCCTGCACGCGCGTTTCGCCCAGGACGGCGCCCTGACCGCGCCCACCGCCGAGGCGCTCATGCGCTCCCGGTACACGGCGTTCGCGCGGCTGGGCGAGGCCGGGACGGCAGAGGCGCGGGCGATGGCCGACTATCTCGCCGCGACCTGGGTTCCCGAGCACCGGCCCACCGCGGCCGAGCTGCTGCCGACCGAGGGGGAACAGGCGCCGCGGTTCACCCGCCTGGCGGTGCTGGACGTGCGGGACGGCGGGCCGTTCCAGGACGCCGGGACCGTGGAGTTCGTGGCCGTCGGCACGGGGGCCGAGGGGCGGTTCCGACTCCATGAGGTCAGCCGGTTCCGCCGTGAGGACGGGATCTGGCGCTACGTTAACGGCGACGTGCGCTGAGGCCGGGGCGGCGCGTCGGCCGGCGGTGACGCGTCAGAAGGCGGAGAAGATCCCGGCGCCCACGCTGAGGACCAGGCCCAGGATGGCGATCCACGCCACCAGGGTGACGATCGGGCGGGGGCGACGCGGGGCGTCGTCGTGCCAGTCCACGCCCTCCAGCTCCGGAGGGGTGCGCAGCTCTCGATCCATGGCCCCAGCCTCTCACGCCCCACGCCGCCCCGGGCTCAACGCGGGTTGACTTGTCACGGGTGCTGGGCGCCCGGACCCGCGACAACTCAACCCGCGTTGCCGTCCGGGGTGAACAGGTCCTCGATCCGCCGCCCGAACACGGCCGCGAGGCGGAAGGCGAGGGGGAGCGAGGGGTCGTAGCGGCCCTTCTCGAGGGAGATGACGGTCTGCCGGGAGACGCCGAGCTCGTCGGCGAGCCGCTGCTGCGACCAGCCGAGGCGGGCACGCTCGTCGGGGATGGTGTTCTCCACGGCTCAGCCCCGGCGCTTCTGGAGCGCGTAGCGGACGGCCACCGAGGCGCCCGCGAAGAGGAGCAGCCCGGCGCCCACGAGCGGCAGGTCGGCCTGCCATCCGGTCATGGCAATGACGAACGTGCCCAGGCCCAGCACCACGAGCAGGTCGCCGAACGCGGCGGACTGCGCCTTCTCGAGCCACCGGCCCTCGATGGTCTCCTCGGTGTCTCGGATGGCCCCGCGGACGGTGGTGCGGTCCACGAGGAACAGCCAGGCGAGGGTGATGCCGACCGGGAGCGCCGACGCCGCCATGACCGTCCCCATGACCGCCGGGAAGCGGGGATCGGCGTCGCCCTGGCTCGAGGCCAGAGCGAAGGCCACAGTCCCGATCAGCAGGGCGACGACGACGCCGGCCACGAGGCTGACGACGATCAGTCGCCCGGATCCGCCGCCCAGACGGGAGGAGCGGCCCCAGCGGGAGCGGGTGTCCCGGCGCGGGTCGGTGGTGGCGGTGCCGGCGTGCTCCGCCGCGGCGCCCTGCCTGTCCGCTGCGGCGGCGGTGTGGCGGGGGTGGTTCGCGGTCATGGGGCCCTCCTGTGGTCGATGCCCTGGGCCGGTGGCCCGGCCCGCCTCGGAGGCCCTGGGGGCGTCCGACCGGACGTTGTGAAGCAAGCTTGACAGTCAAGTGACCTTGTCGTCAAGGGAACTTGACGCCGGGGCCTGCACGAACTCCTCCCACGTCATGGGCGGGGTCAGCCCGAGCCAGGCCGGTTCGAGACGGAACCCGAGGGCCGTGTTCATCCGCAGGGACGCCGCGGTTCTCGTGCTCGGCCGCCGCGACGTGGCCACGGTAGGGCGCCAGGTCGGCGTCGTCGTCGAGGTGGAGACAGTTGACGTCGTCGATCGAGGCCCCGGCGTCGACGCCACCCCTCCGGCTGCCCATCGCGGGTTGAGTTGTCGGGGGTGTGGGGCGGGGGCACCCGCGACAACCCAACCAGCGGTGCAGGGCCGCCCCGGGCGCGACGACGGCCCGGCGTCTCCGCGGGGGAGTCGCCGGGCCGTCGGGGGCGAGCCGGGTTCCGGGTGCCCGGGCCGTCAGTCCTCCAGGAAGGCCTCGACGTCCGGGGTCACCGCGCGGGAGTCGATCAGCTGACGCTCGATCGCGTCGTGGGTGATCCGGTTGGCCTCGCGCACGGCGTCGGTGCGCATCGAGATCTTGATGTCGCCCTTGTGCGTCGGGGTCCCGGCCACCTGGACCGGCTGGGTCTCGAGCGGCAGCGGGACGGCGTCGCACAGCGACTTCTCGGCCGGCTGGGCGCCGGTCAGGAAGTAGTCACGGATGGGCGCGTCCACGCACTCGGTGCGGTACGGGAACAGGCCGTGGGTGCCCTCGTTGTCCACGGAGATCAGGGACGTGTTGCGCAGCACGCCGGCGGCGCGGTGGCCGCCCTCGTACGGGGTCGCCGCGTCCAGCTCGGACTGCACGATCACGGTGTTCGGGGCGCCCTTGCCACCGGGCTGGGCGGGCATGGAGGTCTGGGCGGGCCAGTACATGCACTCCGACGGGCCCATCAGCACACCGATCCACGGGGCCTTGCGGCCGAGGTCGTCCACCCACGAGGTCCAGTATCCCTGCGAGGTGTTCCACTGGCCGTCCTGGCAGCGGATCGCCGAGAACGCGCCCTCGAAGGTGACGGCGTCACCGGCCTGGGTGGCGGCGACGAGCTGCTCGCGCTCGCCCACGGTCTCCAGGCCGCGGGCGGCGAAGCGGTCGAAGGAGTCGCGCTCCTCGGCCGGCAGCGACGCACGGGCCTCGGCCAGGATGCGCTCGATCTGGGTGCGCTGCCCCGCGGGGTCCGTGGCCGCGGCCTCGGACTCCATGATGCGGATGTAGGCGGCGATGACGGACCCGGCGTCGAGGTACTGGGACGTGTCGTACATGGCCGGCAGCAGGAACGAGCCGGCGACGATCATGCCGAGCTGGGTGCGGGTGCCGCCCACGTCCTCCCAGCGCTCCCGGATCTGCATCGGGTCGTCCCCGAGGTCGAAGATCTCGTCGTGCCGGGCCACGTAGGGGAGCATCGCGTCCTGGAACTGGCGGTCGCGGGAGCGCGGCTGCAGGTCCCAGGTGGTCTGGAGCCCGTCGCGGGAGATGTCCACGGCGGAGTCCAGCAGGAACCGGTGCGTGTGCTGGGGGAAGACGCGCTGGTACCAGCTGCCCAGCCAGGTGCCGTACGAGTAGCCGATGTAGGAGGTCTTCTCCTCGCCCAGGACGGCGCGGATGAAGTCCATGTCGTACACGGTCTGCTCGGTGGTGATGTACGGGGTGAGCTCGTTCTCGAGGCACGCGTCGACCTGGGCCTTCGTGTCCTGCCACACGTCGTGCTCGGGGTTCGGCGTGTAGGTGCACTCCAGGGCGGTGGACTGGCCCACGCCGCGGGGGTCGAAGCCGATGAAGTCGTACTGCTCGGCGAGCTCCGGGGCGCGCTCGGCCATGGCGGGCCCCCAGGGCAGGCCGGAGCCGCCCGGGCCGCCGGGGTTGACCAGCGCGATGCCCTGGCGCTCCGGGTTGCCCTTCGAGGTCTCGGTCTTGGCCACGCGCAGGGTGATGGTGTGGCCGTCCTCGGGGTTCTTCCAGTCGCGGGGCACCGTGACGTCGGCGCACGCGGTGCCGGGGATCGCGCTGAACCGGGCGTTGAGGCTCTCGCTGCCGAAGTCGCAGGCCTCCCAGTCCAGCGTCTGGCCCACGAGGTGCGGCGCGAGCGCGGCGGCGTCGTTGACCTTGTTGCCCCGCGTGGCGGAGAGGTCGTTGGAGCGGGCCTGACCCTGCGATGCGGACCCGTTGCCGTTGCCGTTGCCGGGCGCGGAGAGCGCGGGGGCGGCGGCCGCGACGGCGAGCGAGACGGCCGCGACGGCGGCGGCGAGCGTGGTGCGGCGGCGAGCTGGAACGGTTCTGGTCACGTCAGGTCCTCGAGTCGTTCGGTGCGGAGAGGGCCGGGGCGGTCACCGGATGACGCGAGTGATGCGCCTCACAGCCTGTAGAGCGGCCATCCTAATCATGGACGTGCGCTGGAAGTCCACTCGGCGTCCGGCCCGGTCCCGGGGGCCGCCCCCGCGGCTGCGTCCAGCACCGCCAGCAGCCGCACCCGCAGCGACTGGCCCCGCGCGGCGAACTCGCGCTGTCGCCGCGCGTACTCGGCACGCCCGGCCGGCTCCTCGATCCGCACGGCCGCGTAGCCGCCGCGCCCGTCGGCGAGGTCGTCCACTCCGGTCAGGTCGTACGGCGAGGCCTCCATGTCCAGCCGGCGGATGTCCCACGCGAGGTCGAAGCAGTCCGCGAGCAGGTCCGAGTCGACCACCGGCACCAGCTTGTACGCCCACTTGTACAGGTCCATCCCCGCGTGCAGGCAGCCGGGCTGCTCCATCTCCCGCATCCCGGCGCGCGTGGGCAGGACGCCGTCGTCGCCCTCGTTGCGGTCGCGCGCCTCGGGTGCGAAGAACCGGAACGCGTCGAAGTGCGTGCACCGGATCCGCGAGCCCTCCACCACCGCGTCCGTCCCCCCGGCCCCGAGCCGCAGCGGCAGCTGGGAGTGCCGCACCCCGTGCACGTCCGAGCGGTACGCCATCGCCCACTCGTGCAGCCCGAAGCAGCCCAGGCGTGGCGCCCGCTCCGCCGTGCGCGCGAGCAGGTCCCGCGTGAACGCCACCCCCGACGCGCGGTCGGCCAGCACCGCCGCCGCGTCCACCAGCCAGCCGCCCACCGGGCGGCCGTCGACGACGGCGCCTGCTACCTCGCCGGCCTCGACGCGCCGGTAGTGCTTCCACTCGCCCCGGGGGGTCGTGCCCAGCTCGGCCGCCTCGGCGCGGGCCGCGGCGCCGTCGTCGTCCGCGAGGAGGACCCCCGGCCCGGGGTGCCAGCGCTGCAGTGCGGCGGGGGAGTGCGTGTAGTAGCCGAAGAGGAAGTCCTGCACCGGGTGCTTCTGGCCGCGCATCCGCAGGGCCACCAGCGGGTCCGTGCGTCGGGCGATGCGCTCGCGGTGTGCCCGCGCGTGGGCCCGCCACACGTCGGCGGGCAGGGTGACGACGGCGGTAGGCGGGGGCGCGGGGGCGGTGCGTGGCTCGGGCATGACCCCACCATCCTCCCCCGTGGCGCCCCTCATGAGCGAGCGGCTCCGCGACGCCGACGCGGGGAGTGTGCTCCGGCGGCCCCAATTCGACGGTCCTGGACGTTGCCTGGCAAAGATCTGGTCAAACGCCCTACCGGACGGTAGATTGCACATGTCTCGCTGTGGCGCTCATCACATGGGCGTCGATCTCCCCGTCCCCCGGCGCCATCCCCGCCGGCGTGCCACGGGTGAGAGCTGGGCGGACCTTGATGAGAAAGGCGGAGGCAATGCCTCAGAACCCCACCCCTGCCCGGCGCCGTCGGGCCCTGGCCGCGGCCGTCGCCGGCGCGAGCCTCGTGGCCGCTCCCGCGCTCGCGGTGTCGGCCACCGCCGTCGAACTGCCCGACGGCAGCACCGTCTCCAGCCCGCAGGGCGAGGTGCAGGTCCAGCAGCAGTTCGAGGACGGCCGCTACTTCGTGGTCCTGAAGGACCAGCCGTCGGTGACCGCCCCCGAGGCCGGCGCCGTTCCGGGCGCCGCCCCGAAGGCGAAGTTCGACCCCTCGCACCCGCGCGTGAAGAACTACGAGGCCAAGCTCCAGCGCCAGCAGGCGAAGGTCGCGAAGACCCACGGCGCCAAGGCCGAGATCTCCTTCCAGCGCGCCGTGAACGCGTTCGTCGCCGAGCTGACCGCCGAGGAGGCCCAGGCGATCGCGAAGGACCCGGCCGTGCTCGGCGTCGCACCGGACGAGCAGGTGGCCCCGGACTACAGCTCCACCGAATTCCTCGGCCTGCCCGGCAAGAAGGGCACCTGGAAGTCCGTGTACGGCAAGGCCGAGAACGCGGGCAAGGGCGTGGTGGTCGGCGTCATCGACTCCGGCATCCACCCGGACAACCCGTTCATCGACGGTCAGCCCGTCCAGCCGCTCAAGGGCAAGGCCAAGGTCGGCGTGCCGTACCGCACCGCGGACGGCCAGATCGCCGTGCTCAAGGCGGACGGCACCACCGCCACGGCCGAGTGCGAGACCGGCCCGGACTTCCCGGCGTCGTCGTGCGACTCCAAGCTGATCGGCGCCTACGCCTTCTCCGACGACTTCGAGCGCTTCGTCCCGGTGGACGAGCGGGCCCCGGAGGAGCGCATCTCCCCGCTGGGCGTGTTCTCCCACGGCACCCACGTGGCCACCACCATCCTCGGCAACACCGGGGTGGAGCAGACCATCGACGGCGACTCCTTCGGCGAGGGCGCGGGCGTGGCCCCGGCCGCCCACCTGATCTCCTACAAGATCTGCTGGGAGGACACCGACCCGGACACCGGCGGCTGCTACACCTCCGCCTCCGTGGCCGCCGTCGAGCAGGCCATCGAGAACAACGTGGACGTGCTGAACTACTCGATCTCCGGCTCCAACACCTCGATCGTGGACCCGGTGGCCATGGCCTTCAAGTCCGCCGCCGAGGCCGGCATCTTCGTGGCCGCCTCCGGCGGCAACTCCGGCCCCGGCCCGAACACCGTGAACCACGGCTCCCCGTGGCTGACCACCGTGGCCGCGGAGACGTTCTCCAACGAGCTCACCGCCACCGTGCAGTTCTCCGACGGCACGCAGCTCCGGGGCGCCTCCTCGGCCCGCACCGGCGTGGGCCCGGCCGAGGTCATCCACGCGTCCGAGGTCGCCGCCGGCGACGCCGAGGCCGCGCGTCTCTGCCTGCCCGGCGGGCTCACCGAGGAGGCCGCCGACAAGATCGTGCTCTGCGAGCGCGGCGGGAACGCCCGCACCGAGAAGTCGCAGGTGGTGGAGGAGGCCGGCGGCGTCGGCATGATCCTCGTGAACACCCCGTCCGGCTCGCTGGACGCGGACATCCACGCGGTGCCGACCGTGCACATGAACGACAACGGCGTGATCGAGAAGGTGAAGTCCTCCGACCTCACCGCCACGATCGTCCCGGGCGACACCACCGGCCTGCCGGAGGACCCGCTGCCCCAGATCGCCGGCTTCTCCTCCCGCGGCCCGGCCAACGCCGTGAACCAGGAGCTCCTGAAGCCCGACCTCGCCGCCCCCGGCGTGAACGTGATCGCCGGCGTCTCCCCGCTGGACCCCGACTACCACGGCAACACGTTCGGCCTGATGTCCGGCACGTCCATGGCCTCGCCGAACCTGGCCGGCATGGCCACGCTGCTGATCGGCAAGTACCCGGCCTGGTCCCCGATGGCCGTGAAGTCCGCCCTCATGACCACCGCCGGCGACGTGTACAACGCCGACGGCACCGTGAACACGGACAACTTCGCCACGGGTGCCGGCTCCGCCGATCCGGCCGCCGCCGCCCGTCCGGGCCTGGTCTACGACTCCGGCAAGGAGCAGTGGGACGCGCTGCTGCGCGGCGACATCGCCGGCCGTGACGTGAACGTCCCGTCCCTGGCGATCCCCGACGTCGTCGGCTCGGCCACCGTGACCCGCACCGTGACCGCCCTGGAGAACGGCCGCTGGCGGTTCTCTGCGAACGTGCCCGGCTTCGAGGTGACCGCCTCCCCGGCCGTGCTGGACCTGAAGGCCGGCCAGTCCGCCGACGTCGAGCTGACCGTCACCCGCACCGACGCCGCGGTGAACACCTGGACCCACGGCTCCATGTCCTGGACCACCGCCAAGGGCAAGGCCGTCCCGGAGGTGACCTCCCCGGTCACCGTCAAGGCGAAGTCCGCGACCGTCACCTCCGCCGGCGAGGGCTCCGGCGCCACCGGCTCCGCCGACGTGGAGATCACCCCCGGCGTGACCGGTGAGCTGACCCCGCAGGTCCTGGGCCTGGGCAAGGTGGACTCCACCGTGGCCGCCGCCATCGCGAGCAACTCGCTCGAGTCCAGCGCACTGGCCGTGTCCACGGTGACCGTGGAGGAGGGCACCAAGTCCCTGGTGGCCTCGATCAACGCGGGCGCCGCCGGCGCCGACTGGGACCTGTACGTGATCACCCCCGAGGGCAAGCAGCTCTCCCGGGCGACCGCGGACGAGTCCGAGACGCTGACGATCGTGAACCCCACCCCGGGCGCCTATACCGTGGTCGGCCACCTGTACGCGGCCAACGGCGGCAAGGACACCGGCACCCTCGAGACGCTGAAGCTGCGCGAGGACGCGGGCAACCTGACCGTCTCCCCGAACCCGGTGCCCGTGACCTCGGGCAAGGCCACCGAGGCGACCCTCTCCTGGTCGGGCCTGACCTCGGGCACCTGGAAGGGCCTCGTCACCTGGGACGCGGGCATCACGACCGACGTGACCGTCCAGGTCCCGTGACCGCCGACCCCCTCCGTCCTCGCTGACGGAACGGGAGGAACCGCCCGCACGACGCCGGCCCCGCACCTTCACGCTGAAGGTGCGGGGCCGGCGTCGTGGTGGGTGGGGGAGGGTGGAAGCACCCCGGCCCCCTCGCTTTCGAACGTGGGATAGGCCCTATCTCACGTTCGAAAGCGTCCATTCGCCCCATTTCACGTTCGAAAGTCGCCCGGGCGGTGGGGCAGCGGCGGATGCGGCGTCAGCGGCCGGTGCCGCCGTAGACCGTGGCCTCCTCCTCGGCGTCGAGGCCGAAGGCGGCGTGCACGGCGCGGACGGCGTCGTCGAGCTTGCTCTCGGCGGTGACCACGGAGATGCCGATCTCCGAGGTGGAGATGAGGTCCACGTTCACGCCGGCGTCGGCGAGGGCCTTGAAGAAGGTGGCGGAGACGCCCGGGTTGGAGCGCATGCCCGCGCCGATCAGCGAGAGCTTGCCGATCTCCGGGTCCGAGACGATGTCCTGGAAGCCGATCCGGTCCTGGGCGGCGCGCAGGGCGGCCATGGCGTCCTTGCCCTCCACGATCGGCAGGGTGAAGGAGATGTCCGTGCGGCCCGAGCCCTCGCGGGAGATGTTCTGCACGATCATGTCGATGTTCACGTTGGACACGGCGATCACGCGGAAGATCTCGGCGGCCTTGCCGGGCACGTCGGGGACGCCGACGATCGTGACCTTGCCCTCGGAGCGGTCGTGGGCGACGCCGGAGACGATGGGCTGTTCCATGGGAGCGCCTTCCTGAAGGGTGATGGTGTCGTTCGGGTCGGGCATGATCCAGGTGCCCTCGTGGTCGGAGAAGGAGGAGCGCACGTGCAGCGGCACGCCGAAGCGGCGCGCGTACTCCACGGAGCGCAGGTGCAGCACCTTGGATCCGGAGGCCGCCATCTCGAGGGTCTCCTCGGAGGAGAGCTCGGTGAGCTTGCGGGCGGTCGGCACGACGCGCGGGTCGGCCGAGTAGACGCCGTCCACGTCCGTGTAGATCTCGCACACGTCCGCGCCGAGCGCGGCGGCGAGGGCGACGGCCGTGGTGTCCGAGCCGCCGCGGCCCATGGTGGTGATGTCCTTGGACTCGGGGCTCATGCCCTGGAACCCGGCCACGATGGCCACGCGGCCGGCGTCGAGGGCCTCCTGCACGCGGTGGGGGTTGACCTTGACGATCCGGGCCCGGCCGTACGAGGTGTCCGTCAGCATGCCGGCCTGGGAGCCGGTGTAGGAGCGGGCCTCGACGCCCTCGGCGTGGATCGCCATCGCCAGCAGGGACATGGAGATGCGCTCGCCGGCCGAGAGCAGGATGTCCATCTCGCGTGCGGGCGCGTCCTGCGTGAGCTCGGCGGCGAGGTCGAGCAGCTCGTCCGTGGTGTCGCCCATGGCCGAGACAACGACGCACACGCGGTTCCCGGCCCGGACCGTGTCCGCGACGCGGCGGGCCACGCGCTGGATGCCGGCGGCGTCGGCCACGGAGGAGCCGCCGAACTTCTGGACGATGAGACTCATGGGTCGCTCCGGACAGGGTCGAGGGTCGGTTCGGGCCAAGTCTAGGGGCGCGCACCCGCGCGGGTCCGCCAGGTGAACCCCTGTTCCGGATGCTGGACCCGGCGCCCGTGGCCGGCCAGGACGACGGCGCCCGCGGCCCCGCCTGCGACCCCGGTCGGGCTGGGATCGGCGCCGGGATCATCCCCCGGGTGGATCCGCGTCCATGCACGGCCCGGCAAGGATGGGGCCATGACCGCTCCAGCACCCCCGCCCGCCTCACCCGTCCTGGGGGCGGCCGCCCACGACGGGATCGTGGCCCACGGCCTCGCCCGCTCGTTCGGCGCCGTCCATGCGGTGCGGGACGTCTCCCTCACCGTGCCCGCCGGCTCCGTGACGGCCCTCGTCGGCCCGAACGGCTCGGGCAAGACCACGCTCCTGCTGATCCTGGCCACCCTGCTGCGCCCGGACGCCGGCGCCGTGTCCGTGGCCGGGGTGGACGCGGTGCGCGAGCCCGTCGAGGCCCGGCGGCGGCTCGGCTGGATGCCCGACACCCTGGGCGTGTGGGAGGAGCTGACCTGCCACGACATCCTCGCCAGCCTGGGCCGGCTCTACGGCATGGGGAAGGCGGAGGCGTCGGCGCGCGCGGACGAGCAGCTCGCGTGGGTCGAGCTCACGGAGTTCGCCCACCGGCCCGCCCGCGTGCTCTCCCGCGGCCAGCAGCAGCGCCTGTCCCTGGCTCGGGCCACCGTGCACCGGCCCTCCGTCCTGCTCCTGGACGAACCCGCCAACGGCCTCGACCCGGCCGCCCGCATCCGGCTGCGGGACGACCTGCGCGCCATGGCCGCAACCGGCACCGCCGTGCTCGTCTCCTCCCACGTGCTCGCCGAGCTCGAGGAGATGTCCGATCGCGCCGTGTTCCTCCATGAGGGCGCCACGGTGGCCACCCAGGAGTTCCGCGCCGCCGACGACCTCGCCCGCCCCTACCGGATCGCAGGGCCCGACCCGTCGGCCCGGGACACCCTTATCCGCGCCCTTAAGACCCGCGGCCTCGCCGTCACCGCAGCCACCGGCGCCGGCGCGGGCCAGCGCCGGGACGGCGTCGTGGTGCAGCTGCGGGGTGAGGCCGCCGCGGCCGCGCTGCTCGCAGACCTCGTGCGCGAGGGTGTGCTCGTCAGCCACTTCGCCCCGGAGGGCTCCCGCCTCGAGAACGCCTACCTGGGCCTCCATCTGGAGGGCCCCCGCACCGAAGGAGACCGGCCGTGAGCACCGCCGTCGCGACCTCGATCCACGACCGCCGCCCGCCGGAGCCGCAGCCGGGGGGACGCCTCGGCGCGGCCCAGGCCGTGGCCACCGTGGTGGGCATGGAACTGCGTCAGCGGCTGCGCTCGCGCGGCTGGTACGTGCTGTTGGGCGTCTTCTTCGTGGTGGTGGGGGCGGTGACCCTCGGCGCCCTCGGGCTGCGAAGCCTGGGCATGGCGGGGATGGAGGCGTCCGGCCTGGAGCCGGAGCTGGCGGAGCAGCAGATGCGCGCCCTGGGGCGGACGCTCTTCGACGGCGTCCTGCTCTTCGTCCTCACCCTCTCGCTGTTGGTCTCACCCGCCCTGGCGGCGAACGCGATCTCGGGCGACCGTGCCGGCGGCACCCTGGCCATCACCCAGGTCACCCTGCTGCGGACCGGGCACCTGATGGCGGGCAAGTGGCTGGCGGCGTGGATCGCCTCCGCCGCGTTCCTTGCGGCCGCGCTGCCGTGGCTCGCGGTCGCGGCCGTGGTGGGGCGCGTGTCCCCGTGGGCCGTGCTGGTGGGGCTCGTGATGATCCTCGTGGAGTTCGGCATGATCGCGGGGATCGGCGTGGCCGTCTCGGCGATCGCCGGGCGCACGCTGTTCGCCGTCGTGGTGACGTACCTGATCGTGGCGGCGCTGACGATCGGCACCCTGGTGGCCTTCGGGCTGTCCCTGCAGTTCCTGCAGACCGAGGTGCGGGCCAACGAGGCCGACTACGGCTCCACGACGGCGGAGCCGTTCACCGAGGCGGAGCTCGAGAAGATGACCCCGGAGGAGGCCGAGCAGGCCTGGGCCGAGTGGGAGGCGGCGCACCCGGAGCTGTACGACGGGATCGCCGACCGGTGCGTCGGCCCGGTGACCACCCGGACGATCCCCGACCCGCGGCGCAGCGGATGGCTGCTCGCGGCGAACCCGTACGCCGTGCTCGCGGATGCCTCCCCCTGGGAGGGCGGGCTCCTCGAGGACGGGACCCGGGCGGAACCCGGGCCGCTCAACCTGCTGTCCGTGGGGCTGCGCTGGACCCAGCGAGACCCCGTCCGGGACGTCGAGTGCCTCGACGGCGAGCTGCGCGGTCTCGACAGCACCGGCGTGCCGGATCGGCAGGGCACCTGGCCGGTGTGGCCGCTCGGCCTGGCGATGCAGGGTGTGCTGGTGGCCGGGCTGGGCTGGTGGGGCCACCGTCGCCTGGACACCCCGGCCGGGCGGCTGCCCGCCGGCACGCGCGTGGCCTGAGCCGGGCCGGCGTCGGGCGGGGCCTGCTCGACACCGGCCGGTGTCAGCCGCTGATCAGGCGACGTCCCTCGAAGGCACGGCCGAGGGTGACCTCGTCCGCGTACTCGAGGTCCCCGCCGACGGGCAGACCGGAGGCCAGGCGCGTGACGCGGATGCCCGTGGCGCCGAGGAGCCGGCCGAGGTAGGTGGCCGTGGCCTCGCCCTCGAGGTTGGGATCCGTGGCGAGGATGACCTCCTGCACGGCCTCGTCCTGCAGCCGGGTGAGCAGCTCGCGGACGTGGAGCTGCTCGGGGCCGATGCCGGCGATCGGATTGATGGCCCCGCCGAGCACGTGGTAGCGGCCCTGGAAGGCGCGGGTGCGTTCCATGGCCATGACGTCCTGCGACTCCTCGACCACGCAGATCTGGGAGCGGTCCCGGCGTTCATCCCGGCAGAGCGAGCACACCTCGTCCTCGGAGACGTTGAAGCAGACCGAGCACAGCCGCACCCTGTCCTTGACCGTGCGGATGGCGTCCGCGAGCCGCAGCATGTCCTCCCGATCCGCCTCCAGCATGTGGAAGGCGATGCGCTGGGCGGACTTCGGCCCGATGCCCGGCAGGCGGCCGAGCTCGTCGATCAGGTCCTGCACCGCGCCCTGGTACATCCGTCTCCCTCGTCCGATGGTGCGTCTCGTGGGGCGTGCGCCCCGACGCGGCGCCGTGGTCCGGCGCCGCGTCCATCATGCCCGCGGCCCCGGACGGCGTACGGGCGCGTTCGCCTCAGGCGTCGTTGGGGCGTTCCTCGAGCAGACGGCCGCCGAGCACCCGTTCGACGACGACCCGGCCCACGAGGCCCGAGTCCTCGAGCGGGACGTCGTCGTCGCTGGCGACCTCGTCCTCCCACCCCACCCCGGACGTCGCCAGGGCGGCGGGGCCGGTGTCGGCGGGCCGGGTCAGGCCGCGGCCCTGGGCGGCCTCGCGGGCGGCGCGGATGGCCGCGGCCCGCGCGTCCAACGACGGCGGCGCCGAGGCTCCCCCGGCAGGCTCGACGTCGGCGGGGCGCGCCCCGAGCGAGGCCGCGCTCGGCCGGCCCCCGGCGGGGGAGCCCGGCGAGGCGTCCGGGGCGGGGCCACCGGGAGCGCCGGGGCCGCCGCCCGTCCCGCCGCCGCCGCTCGAGCCCGCGTTCACCGGAGGCTCGAGGGGCCCACCGGCCCGCAGCCGCTCCATGAGCCGCGGGTACATGCTCGCCGGATGGCCCGAACCCGGGAAGTCCGCCCCGCCCGGGCCGGCAGCCGCACGCGGCGTGGCGTCCGCGTCGTCGGCGGGCACGCCCGGATCGGGGGTCTCGTCGGCCGTGGGCGCGCCCGTGGGGCGCCGCTGCTCGTCCGAGGACGGGCCGGCGCCCGAGGCGGCCGGGTGGAGATCGCGTCGCTCCGTGGCCGCTGCGTCGTCATCCGGGGCGGGTGACGGCGTGGCAGGCCGGGCGGAGTCACCGTCCGCGGCCGCGCCCGCGCCGTCGTCGAAGCCGGCGGGACGGGTCGCGCCGAAGCGCTTCGCGAACTCGGCGCGCAGCTCCGCCTCCGGACGGGCGAACACGGGGATCGAGTGCTCCTCCTCGCGGACCAGCGGCCCCGGGTCGTAGGCCCGACGGACCTCCTCGGCGCTCGGCTCGCTCTCGCCGGGGGTCGGGGCGTCGGGCTGGACCGGGGAGTCCTGGCCGGCGTCCGGCGCGGCGCCGCCGGGGGCCGGTGCGGCCTGCGGCGGCGCGCCCCAGTCCTCGACCGACGGCACGGGGCCGTCCCAGCCGGCGGCGCCGACGGGCCGCTCCTCGGCGTCGCGGGCCGGCGGGGTCCAGCCCTCGGGGCCGTCCGAGTCGTCCTGCTCCGCGTCCGGGTCGAACGCGGGCAGCGAGTCCCACGGGTCCTCCTCGGGCGGGGGAGCGTCGTCCCAGGCGGGCGGCTCCTCATCCGGGCCGCCCCAGCCGTCCGCCGGCGGGGCGGGGGCGGGCGTCGTCGACGACGTCGGCGCCGGCCCCCAGGAGGTGGCGGGAGCCGCGGGCGTCCAGGCGGGGGACGGCTCCGGCGTCTGACGCTGCTGCGTGGCCCGGGGCGGAACGGCCGGCGGCGCCGGATCGTCCTCCGCGGTGGAGGGTGCGGCGGAGCGCGGCGGGGTGGGGCGGGAGGACTCCGGCTCGCGCGGGGCCTGCCCCGGTGCCGGAGCGGGCCGGTTCGGCTGCGCCGTCGGTCGGTCGGGCCGGCCCTGCTGCGGGGCCGGACGCTCAGGCCGGTCCGTCCGCGCCGGGCCGGCCGGGCGAGCGCTGGACTGTGCGCGGGCGTCCCCGGTCGGCGCGTCCCCACCGAGGATCAGGTCGAGCCGCGGGCGGATGCCGAGCACCTGGTGGACGGCCTCGCCGAGCACGCGGTCGCCGCCCCGGCCGAGCAGCGACTGGCGGGGCCCGTCCTGCTGGAAGCCGATCGTCAGCAACGAGCCGTCGTAGCCCGCGACGCTCGCGTTGTCCTTCACCAGCATCCACACCAGGCGTGAGGCGTCCTCGAGGGCCGTGAGGATGTCCGGCCAGGCCCGGCGGATCATCTCCACCTGGCTCGCCGCCGGGGCGGGCGTGGGGCCCGACGGCGCGGCCGTCTCCTCCGGCCCGTGGGCGGGGGCCGGCGCGGCACCGGTGCGCTCCTGGGCCTGGGACCGGCCCTCGGGCTCGGGCCGGCCCTCAGGCTCGGGGCGGCTCCCGGCCTCCGGGCGGCGCGTGTCCCCGGAACGGGCCCCGACCTCAGCCGGTTCGGGCCGCTTGGGCTGCGGCGCCTGCTGCGGACGCTCGGACCCCGTGGCCCCGGCGGCGGCGTCCCCCTCCGGCGCCTCTGCCGCGGACTGCGGGGCAGGCGGCGTCCAGCGCTCCGGCGGGGCGGTGGACGCGGTCGGCGCGGGCTCCTCCGGCCGCCGCATGGCGGCCCGGGCGAGCGCGGCACCGGTCAGAGTGCTGGAGCCCTCCGCGTTCTCGGCCGATCCGCCGCCGTCCGCGGCGGGCGTGCCGGACCGGGCCGGCGTCGTCGTGCCCTCGGAGGCGCCGTCCTCGATGGGCGCGGCGCCACCGAGCTCGAGGCGCCGTTCGAGGGCCTCGAGGCGGGCGGCCAGGCCGCGGTGCGTCTCGTCCGAGGCGGGCAGCAGCAGGCGCGCCATGAGCAGCTCGAGGTGCAGGCGGGGACTGGTGGCCCCCACCATGTCCGTCAGCGCGAGGTTGGTGATGTCCGCGAGGCGGGAGAGCTCCGCGCGGGAGAGCTGCGCGGCCTGCGCGGAGAGACGCCGCACCTGGTCCTCCGGCATGCCGTGCAGGATCGCCCCGGCCTCCTCCGGCAGGGCACGCGCGATCACGAGGTCGCGGAAGCGGTCCAGCAGGTCCTCGACGAAGCGGCGCGGGTCCTGGCCGGACTGCACCACGCGGTCCACCACGCGGAACACGGTGGGGGTGTCGTCCGCGGCGACGGCGTCGATCACGTCGTCCAGCAGGGCTTCCGGGGTGAAGCCGAGCAGGCTCACCGCGAGCTCGTAGGAGACCTGGCCCTCCTGGGCACCCGCGATCAGCTGGTCCAGCACGGAGAGCGTGTCACGCACCGAGCCCGTGCCGGCGCGCACCACGAGCGGCAGCACGCCCTTCTCCACGGACACGCCCTCCTCCGCGCACAGCTGCTCGAGGTAGGCGATGAGCGGCTCCGGCGGCACGAGCCGGAACGGGTAGTGATGGGTGCGGGAGCGGATGGTCCCGATGACCTTCTCCGGCTCCGTGGTGGCGAAGATGAACTTCAGGTGCTCCGGCGGCTCCTCCACGATCTTGAGCAGCGCGTTGAAGCCCGCCGCGGTGACCATGTGCGCCTCGTCGATGATGAGGATCTTGTAGCGGTCCCGGACCGGGGCGAACGTGGCCCGCTCGCGCAGGCCGCGGGCGTCCTCCACACCGCCGTGCGAGGCCGCGTCGATCTCCAGCACGTCCAGCGAGCCCGGCCCGCCGGTGGCCAGGTCCCGGCACGAGTCGCACTCGCCGCACGGCGTGGGCGTGGGGCCCTGGGCGCAGTTCAGGCAGCGCGCGAGGATGCGGGCGGACGTGGTCTTGCCGCAGCCGCGCGGGCCGGAGAAGAGGTAGGCGTGGTTCACGCGGTCCTTCGCCAGTGCGGTGCGCAGCGGCACCGTGACATGGTCCTGCCCGATCACGTCCTCGAAACGGTCCGGGCGGTAGCGGCGGTACAGGGCGGTGCTCACCCTCGAAAGCCTATCCGGCGGGCGGACGGGCTAAGGAAGCCGGGGAATGCGCCCACCCGCCGGCCCGTTCCCTGGCCCATGACCACCACGCACATGCACACCGACGCCGAGGACACGATCCACCCCACGCAGCCGGCCCCGGACGCGGGACCGCTGAGTCAGGCCGAGATCGACCGCCTCTTCGCGGACCGCCACACGACGCAGCTCTTCTCGGACGAGCCCGTCGACCTCGCGCTGATCGAGCGGGCCTACGCGGACCTCCGCTGGGCGCCGACCGCCATGAACAACCAGCCGCTGCGGCTCGACGTCGTGGACAGCCCCGAGGCCCGTGCCCGCCTGACTCCGCTCATGATCGAGTTCAACCGGGAGAAGACGGAGCGCGCCCCGCTCACGCTGATCGCCTCCTACGACCTCGACTGGCACCGCCACATGGGCCACCTCGCCCCGTTCCGGGAGGGCTTCGAGGAGGACGCCGAGGGCAAGCCGGGCATGCGCGAGGGGATGGGCCGCACGAACGCGCTCATCCAGGTGGGCTACCTGCTCGTGGCCCTGCGCGCCCACGGGCTCGAGGTCGGCCCCATGGCCGGGTTCGACGCCGCCGCCGTGGACGCCGAGTTCCATGCGGACCGTGCCTGGAAGTCCCTCCTGGTGATCAACGTGGGCCACGCCGCCGCAGACGACGAGAAGGCGCAGCAGCCCCGCCAGGGCCGCCTCGACTTCGACCAGGCCGCCCAGGTCCTCTGACCGGGGCCGGGCCTGCGGCGGACCAGGGCGCCGGCCCGTTCAGAGCCCGGTGAACACCCACGGATCACGCGGCAGGGCGGCCGGGTCGAACGCGGGCACGGCGGCCGCCAGCGGTCCCGCGGGCAGGCCGAGGGACTCCAGCAGCCGGTCCCGCACCCGCTCGGGGGTCCACGCCGGGTCCTGCGCGGAGAGGTCCTCGAGGGTCACGGCGCCGTCCCGCTTGGCCAGCCGCCGCCCCTCCGTGTTCAGCACGAGCGGCACGTGCAGGTACTCCACCGCGGGCGTCGGCTCCCCGCGCGCGGCGCACAGCGCCTCGGCCAGCCAGCGCTGGCGCGGGGCCGAGTCGAGCAGGTCGTCGCCGCGGACCACCTGGTCCACGTCCTGCGCCAGGTCGTCCACGACGACGGCCAGGTTGTACGCGTACGCCCCGTCGTTCCGGCGCAGCACCAGGTCGTCGACCAGGCCCGTGACCTCGCCGTGCAGCACGTCCACGGCGGTCGCGCGCGGGATCTCGCCCGCCGGCAGGCCCGCGACCTTCGCCACGTCGATCCGCAGGGCGGCGGGGCGCACCCGCCGTCGCTCGGCCCGCTCGGCCTCGGTCAGGCCGCGGCAGGTGCCCGGATAGAAGCCGGGCGGACGCAGCGGCACGGCGCCGCCGGAGGCGGGGGCGCCGTCGTCGGGTCGCGGGTGCGGGGCCGACGTCGCCTCGGCGATGTCCTTGCGCGAGCAGAAGCACTCGTAGACCGCGTCCGCGCCGTGCGCGGCTCGCAGGGCGGCCACGGCGGCGTCGTACAGGGCGGTGCGTTCGGACTGGCGCACCGGCTCGGCGTCCCAATCCAGCCCGACGGCGGCCAGGTCCGCCCGCTGGTCGGCCTCGGCCCCGGAGCGCACGCGGTCCAGGTCCTCGACCCGCAGCAGGAAGGCACGGTCCGTGGCGCGCGCCGCGAGCCACGCGACGAGCGCGGTGCGCAGGTTGCCCAGGTGCAGGCTTCCCGTGGGGGAGGGGGCGTAGCGTCCGGCGGGCATGGGATCTCCTGGGGGAAAGTGAAGACCCCTCACGCACCTGCCAGAGCCCACCTACCCTTGCTACCTTCCGGTCCTGGGGGAGTTCAGCGAGATGACACCACGTGAGGGGCCGCCGACGACTCTACCAGGGTGGCGGCGGGCGGAGCGATTCGGGGCACGGCGAGCCCCGGGCCGGGCCCGCGCCTCCCGCGGGGGATTGGCGCGGCCCAGGACGATCTGGTTATGATGGAGATTGCCCTCGCGCGGTCCGCCGCAGGAGGGCGCACCAAGGAGGATTCGCCTAGCGGCCTATGGCGCACGCCTGGAACGCGTGTTGGGTTAACAGCCCTCGGGGGTTCAAATCCCCCATCCTCCGCGGGCAAGCCCCGGGACCCCAGTGGTTCCGGGGCTTTTCGCATGTCCGGGGCCGCTGTCGTCGCGGGCCGCGCGCCCGGATTCCCGATCCGCCACGCTGGATGCGAGACGCGGGTCACATTTGCGCGTATCCTTCTCCCCAGTCGTCCGGGACCGCCGGCGGCCGCCGCTCGGAGCTCGCACCGCACCGGCCATCCCCACCCCGATCTGGAGACCCCATGTCCTTCGCAGATCTCATCACCGCCGTGAACGACGTCATCTGGTCCCCGGCCCTGATCTGGCTCTGCCTGATCGTCGGCCTCTACTTCACCATCCGGACCATGTTCCTGCAGTTCGTGAACATCCCGGACATGGTGAAGCAGCTCCGCGAGGGCCAGGACTCCGCGGACGGCACCTCGTCCCTCCAGTCCCTCATGATGTCGCTCGCCGGCCGCGTCGGCATGGGCAACATCGGCGGCGTCGCCACAGCCATCGCGTTCGGCGGCCCCGGTGCCGTGTTCTGGATGTGGGTCATGGCCCTGCTCGGCGCCGCCACGTCCTTCATCGAGTCCACGCTCGGCCAGATCTACAAGGAGCGCGACCCGGACACCGGCGAGTACCGCGGCGGCCCGGCGTACTACTTCGAGAAGGCCTACAAGCACACGGCCGCCGCCCCCGCGTTCAAGGTGTACGCCATCCTGTTCGCCGTCGTCACCGTCTTCGCCACCAGCTACTTCCTGCCGGGCGTGCAGGCCAACGGCGTGGCCGCGGCCGTGGGCGAGGCGTGGGCCGTGCCCGCCTGGGTCGTGGCCCTGGCCATGGTCATCCTGCTGGCCTTCATCGTCCTGGGCGGCGTGAAGCGCATCGCGACGTTCGCCGTCTACGTGGTGCCCGTGATGGCCGTGCTGTACATCATCCTCGCGCTGATCGTGCTGTTCCTGAACTTCGACCAGATCCCCGAGGTCTTCGGCTCCATCTTCGCCAGCGCGTTCGGCGTGCACGCCGTGTTCGGCGCGATCCTCGGCCTCGCCATCCAGTGGGGCGTGAAGCGCGGCGTCTACTCCAACGAGGCCGGCCAGGGCACGGGCCCGCACGCCGCCGCGGCCGCCGAGGTCTCGCACCCGGCAAAGCAGGGCTTCGTGCAGGCGTTCGCCGTGTACATCGACACGCTCTTCGTCTGCTCGGCCACCGCGTTCATCATCATCTCCACGGGCGCCTACCGGGTGTACTCGGACGGGTCCGGCTCCGGCCTGCTGTTCGAGGGCATCGTCTCGCCGACGGCCTCCGAGGGCCCGGCCTTCGTCCAGACCGGCTTCGACGCCATGTTCTCCGGCTTCGGCCCCACGTTCGTGGCCGTGGCGCTGGCGTTCTTCGCCTTCACCACGATCGTGGCGTACTACTACATGGCCGAGGTCAACATCGTGTTCCTCACGCGCAACCTGCGCAACGGCATGGTCCGCCGCGTCGCGCTGCGCTTCCTGCAGGCCCTGATCCTCGTGTCGGTGGCCTACGGCGCCGTCGCCACCACGGGTGCGGCCTGGGGCCTCGGCGACATCGGCGTGGGCTCCATGGCCTGGCTGAACATCCTCGGCATCCTGGTGCTGCAGGGCCCGGCCCTCAAGGCCCTCAAGGACTACCGCGCACAGAAGCGCCAGGGTCTCGACCCGCAGTTCGACCCGCGCCCGCTCGGCATCCGCAACGCGGACTTCTGGGAGCACCGCGCCGACGGCCTGATCACCCAGGGCGTCGCCGGCACGGCCGAGCACCCGATCGTCGCCGAGGGCGGCGCCCACCGCGCCTGACCTACCGGCGGGGCTGGGCTCTCCCCGCCCCACCACGACGACGGCCCGGACGCCGCCAGCGTCCGGGGCGTCGTCGTGCGCGGCAGGTCAGAAGAGCTGGCGCAGGTTCGCCTTGGCGAGGTCGAGCAGCTTGGTGCCCTTGCCGTCGAGGACGGTGCGCATGGCGTAGAGCGCGAACCCCTTGGCCTGCTCGAACTCGATGCTCGGCGGGATCGTCAGCTCCTGACGCTCGGTCTTGACCACCAGCAGCGCCGGCCCGTCGTGGGCGAGGAACTCGCGCATCACCGCGGGCAGGTCCGTCGTGTGGTCCGCGCGGAAGCCCTTGATGCCGACCGCCTCCGCGATCGCCGCGAAGTCCGGGTTCTCCAGGCCCGTCCCATAGGGGACGAACCCGGCGGCCATCATCTCGAGCTCCACGAAGTTCAGCGAGTCGTTGTCGAACACGAGCGTCTTCACGGGCAGGCCGTTCTGCACGAACGACATCAGCTCGCCGAGCATCATGGCCAGCCCGCCGTCGCCGGCCATCGCCACCACCTGGCGGGTGGGGTCGACCGCCTGGGCGCCGACCGCCTGGGTGACCGCGTTGGCCATGGAGCCGTGGGACAGGGAGCCGATGATCCGGCGGCGCCCGTTCATCGTCAGGTACCGGGAGGCCCAGATCACGGGGGAGCCGACGTCGGGCAGGAACACCACGTCGTCGTCGGCCAGCTCGTCGAGGAGGCGGGCCACGTACTGCGGGTGCACGCGTCCGCGTCCCGGGGAGGCCAGCTGATCGAGGTCCTTGCGGGTCTTGGCGTAGTGCTTGAGCGCCTTGTCCAGGAACGCCGACGACGAGTTCCCGCGCAGCAGCGGCAGCAGAGCCTGGGCCGTCTCCTTCACACCGCCCACGAGCGGCACGTCCACGGCCACCCGTCGGCCGATCTGCTCGCCGCGCACGTCCACCTGGATGACCGTGGCGTCCTCGGGGTAGAACTGCCGGTACGGCAGGGAGGAGCCGAGGATCAGCAGCGTCTCGGCCTCCTTGAGCGCGTGGTAGCCGGAGGCGAAGCCGAGCAGGCCGGTCAAGCCGACGTCATACGGGTTGTCGTACTCGATCCGGTCCTTGCCGCGCAGAGCGTGGACGATCGGGGCCTGCAGGCGCTCCGCCAGGGCCACGACCTCGTCGTGGGCGCCGGCCGCACCTGCGCCGGCCAGGATGGTGATCCGCTTGGACGAGTCCAGGGCCTCGGCGGCCTCGCGCAGCACGGAGTCCGCCGGGATGACGCGGGACGGCGTGTGACGGATCACCTCGGGCTTCGCGGAGAGCTCGGTGAGGGCCACGTCGCCCGGGATCACGAGCACGGCCACGCCCCGCTGCTCGACGGCGGCCCGCATCGCGGTGCGCAGCATGCGGGGCATCTGGTCCGCCGAGGAGACGTGCTCCACGTAGACGGAGCACTCGCGGAACAGGTCCTGCGGGTGGGTCTCCTGGAAGTAGCCCGAGCCGATCTCCTCCGACGGGATGTGCGCGGCGATCGCGAGCACCGGGGTGCGGGAGCGCTGGGCGTCGAACAGGCCGTTGATCAGGTGGAGGTTGCCCGGACCGCACGAGCCCACGCAGACCGCGAGCTCGTCCGTGAGCTGGGACTCGGCGGAGGCGGCGAAGGCCGCGGTCTCCTCGTGCCGGGTGTGCACCCACTGGATGCCGCCGTGGGAGCGCAGGGCCTCGGTCAGCCCGTTGAGGGAGTCCCCGGGCACGCCGTACATGCGGCGCACGCCCGAGGCGTGGAGGGTCTCGACGATGTTCTGGGCGACGGTGGCCACGGTGGAACCTCTCTCTGGTCGGGAGGCGCCCGGGCCGGTTCGGCAGGGGCGCGGCATTCCCTTCCACGCTAGGGGTCGAGGTCCAGGCCCGGGGAGGGTCGGCCGTCCGCAGAGGGGGCGTCCGGCCTGGTCAGCGCAGCAGGTCGCGCTCCACCCAGCGCAGCAGGGACTCGCCCGCCCGCTCGTGGACGTCGTCGGCGTCGCCGATGCCGCGTTCGGCGAGGATCGCCGCCGTCACCACGCCGTAGGGCTTCTCGGGGACGCCGTCGGCGGGCCGCACGTCCATGTGCTCCACGGCGAGTCCGCGCTCGTGCAGCCGGTCGGCCATGGCGTAGTCGCTGCGCGAGTCGCCCGCGGTGAGCCAGCGTTCGGGCACCGGGGTGCCCGCCTCCGCCAGCAGGTCGAAGCAGCGCTCGACGCCCAGGTCCTTGCCGGAGGAGCGGTGCTCGACGTCCACCGAGATCACCGAGGGGGCCACGCGCACCTCCTCGGCGAGTCCGCGCTCGGCGAGCAGATCCTCGACGCCCGCGGCGACGTCGTCGCGCACTCGCTCGTACTCCGTCTGGTCGGCGCCGACCGTCTTCTCGAGGGAGACCATGGCCAGCTTGGTGCGGTCGGTGAACTGCAGGTCCCCGGCGCGCTCATCGTTGAGGGCCCAGATCGCGTCACGGGTGTCCGCGTCGATGGCCATGTCCGGGTCGGTGCGGAGCCAGTCCGGGGCGGTGCCGTCCACGGTGACGTCGGGCAGGTCCCCGGAGGGCACCGCGGAGAACGGGAACCACACGGCGCCCTTCTCGCAGATCGCGTGGAAGGGAGCGTCGTCCGGGAGGCCCGCGTCCCGCAGCGGGGCGATCACGCTGTGCAGGAGGAAGTCCGTGGAGCGGCCCGTGTTGAAGCCGACCGGCACCCCGCGCCTCGCGAGGCGGACGAGCACGTCGATGATCCCCTCCGGCACGGTCCGGGTCTCGGTGGAGGCCACGGGGGCGTCCACGTCCAGCAGGAGTCCTATCGGGGAGGAAGTGCGCATGCCCCCACCCTAGGCCGCGGTGGCCCGTGCCCGCGATGGGCCCGGCGGCTACGCTGACCCTGAGACCCGCCCCGCCCGGGGCACACCCCCGACGATCACCCCACGGGAGCACCCATGAGCACCGCCACCGACCTCGGCCCGTCCCGCAGCCCCTTCGGCCCCGACGCCGCGGCGCGCGTCCCCAGCTCGGGGACGGGGCTGTCCTCGACGGGCGGCCGGGTGGCCATGCTCGTGGTCGTGATCCTCGCGGTCGTGGCCGCGTTCCTGGGCTCCGGCGTCGTCGGCGGCCTGACCCCCGTGGCCGAGGCCGCGGGCGGCTGGCTCGGCCCGGACGCCACCTGGGTGTCCCCGGCGACCCCCGCGTTCGGCATCTGGTCCGTGATCTACGCGGGGCTGCTGGCGTACGCCGTGTGGCAGTTCCTCGCCTCGGCCCAGTCCGCCCGTCACGACCGCCTGCGACCGTGGATCCTGGTCTCGGTGCTGCTCAACGCCGCGTGGATCTGGACGGTGCAGGCCGGGCTGCTGGGGCTGAGCGTCGTGGTGATCGCGTTGCTGCTGGCATGCCTGGCGTGGATCCTGGTGCTCCTCGAATCCGTCCGCGCGCACAGCTGGGGGGAGCGGATCCTCCTGGACGGGGTGCAGGGCCTGCATCTGGGCTGGGTCTCGATCGCCGCCGTGGCGAACCTGGCCGCGTGGCTGGCCTCGACCGGCGTCGTCGGCGATCCGGGGCAGTCGTCCCTCTGGGCGAAGGTGATGCTCGTGGTGGCCGTGCTGATCGGTGCGTTCACGGCCGTGTACAACGGCGGCCGCCCGGCTCCGGCGTTCGCGCTCGCGTGGGGTCTGGTGTGGATCGGCGTCGGCCGCGCGGACGGCACGGGGCTGCTCTCGGGCAGCCTCGCCCTCCTGGCGTGGGGCGGCGCGGCGATCGTCCTGCTGTGCTGGCTGGCCGCGCTGCTGCTCTCCCGCCGGTCCGCGACGGGCGAGGCCCGCGACCTCGTCCTCGACGCCCTCGACGGCGGCGGCGACCCCGTCGACGGTCGCCGCTGACCCCCGTCGTCGTCGACGGAACGGGGGACGATGCTGTTGTGACGTGCAGCAACCCCTGTGCCTCCCACATGCGATGATGTGGTGATCCGAAGGCCCCGCCTCACGGCGGGGCCTTCGTCGTGTCGTCATCGATCCTCGAGGAGTCCCCATGCCCCCACGCCTCCGCGGGCGCGCCAGTCTGGCCGCCATCGCGCTGTCCGCCCTGCTGCTGACCGGCTGCACTCCCTCCGAGCCGGCCGAGGCCGGCGCCCCCTCCACCGGTGACGGCGGCGCCCCCTCCGCACAGCCCGTCGTGGCCCAGCCCTCGAGCACGCTCGAAGCCGGTGATCCCGCGACCGTCGTCCGCGTGGTCGACGGCGACACCATCGTGGTGCGCAGAGACGGGCAGGAGGAGACGGTCCGGCTGCTGAACATCGACACCCCGGAGACGAAGCATCCGAACAAGGCCGTGCAGTGCCTGGGACCGGAGGCCACGGAGGCGCTCGAGACGCTCCTGCGCCCCGGCGACGACGTGGTGCTGCGCTACGACCTGGAGCGCACGGACAAGTACGGTCGCACGCTGGCCGGGGTCTTCGAAGACGAGGTGCTCGTGAACGCGGAGATCGCCCGGCTGGGCCTTGGCGTGCCGGTGGTCTTCGATCCCAACCGCCGCTTCTACCCGGAGGTCCTGGCGGCCTGGAATGAGGCCGCGGGGGAGCAGGCCGGCCTGCACCAACCGGACCTCGCGTGCTCCCTGCCGGTCATCACGGACGCCGCGGCCGCGGCCGCGGAGCCCGACGAGACCCTGATCGGGGAGCTCGCCACGGTGCTCGCCCTTGTCGCCGCCGGCGAGCAGCCGTGGATGGAGGCCCACTACAGGGACGAGCTGGACCGCGTGCAGCGCGTCGTGGACGACCACCGCCGGCGCGCTGACGAGGCGGCCGAGCAGGCGCGCGAGGCGGAGCGGCAGGCCGACCAGAAGGCCGCCGCGGAGCGCAAGGCCGCGGCGGAGCGGGCTGCGGCCGAGGAGGCCCGGGCGGCCGAGGCTGCGCGGGAGGCTGAAGAAGCGCGGGTGGCTGAGGCTGCGCGGGAGGCCGAGGAACAGTCCGCGGCGGAAGCGGCGGCTGCTGAGGCCCGCGCGGCGGAAGCGGCGGCTGCTGAGGCCCGCGCTGCGGAGGAGGCGGCTGCTGAGGCTGCCGAGTCGCGTGCCGAGGAGACGGAGGTGAGCAACTGGGCCGACACGTCGTCCAGCGGCTCCGGCTCGAACTCGAACAAGGCGCCCAACCGCTGCTACGACCCGGGTGGCGAGACGTTCGAGTACTGCAGCGACGAGGAGTCGTCGTCGGACTCCACCGTCGAGGCGGCCATGTCCGGCGACACGGGTTCGGTGGCCGGGTCGGGCGGGGTGTGCCCGGACGGGTACCCCGTGAAGGCGAACGACAACTCGGGCATCTACCACGTGCCCGGCCAGCAGCACTACGGCAAGACCAACGCGCGCAACTGCTACGCCTCCGCCGCCGCGGCGCAGGCCGCCGGCTACCGCGCTGCCAAGCGCTGACAGCCTGCGGGGTGACCCCCGCCGCCCATGCGATGATGTGGTGATCCGAAGGCCCCGTCTCACGGCGGGGCCTTCGTCGTGTCCCCGTCCCTTCCCCTCCAGGATCCTCGTGCCCCTTGCCCGTCTGCGCGCGGCGCTCCCCGCGGCCGCACTGTCCCTGCTCCTGCTCACCGGCTGCACCGCCACCGACGACGGCGTCACCCCGGCGAGCGATGCCGACACCTCCGCGTCGGTCAGCACGATGCCGATCACGTCCACCCCCTCCGTCGACGCGGCTGCGACGAGCCGTGTCGCACATGCCGCGGAGGGCTCGCGCGCCGCCGAGGCCTCCCGCAGTGCTGGACCGACGGCGCCCGCCGCCCCGGCCGACGTCGAGGGCGACGTGGTCACGGTCGAGTCGATCTCGGACGGCGACACGCTCCGCGTGACACTCGGCGAGGTGTCCACGCGGGTGCGCCTGCTCAACATCGACACCCCCGAGACCCGCCACCCCTCGAAGCCGGTCGAGTGCATGGGACCGGAGGCGACGGCGGCGCTGAAGTCGATGATCAGCCCCGGCGACACGGTGGTGCTGCGGTACGACCGCCGGCTCTACGACCGCTACGACCGCCTCCTCGCCGGCGTGTACGCCGACGGCGTCCTGGTCAACGCCGAGATGGCCCGCCTGGGGTACGGCGAGCCGGCGGTCTTCGACGGCAACGACCGTTTCCTGCCCGAGGTCGAGGCGGCGTGGGAGGAGGCCCGGGCGAACGGCGTCGGCAGGTTCTCCGGGGAGTGCGGCACCGCGGCCGAGCCCATCCCGGAGGCGGCCCCGGCCCCCGCCCCGGAGGCGGCCCCGGCCCCCGCGGCCGGCGACGCGGGGCCGGTGAGCGGAGCCGACTCCGTGTGCCCGGACTCCCACCCGGTCAAGGCCAACGACAACTCGGGCATCTACCACGTACCCGGTCAGCAGCACTACGGCAAGACCAACGCGCGCCACTGCTACGCCTCCGCCTCCGCGGCCCAGGCGGACGGCTACCGCGCGGCCCGGCGCTGAGGGCCCCGCGCACGACGACGGCCGCCCACCTCGCCAGGTGAGCGGCCGTCGTTGTCGGTGCAGAACGTGCGCTCGGCGCCGCGCCGGGTGCGGTCAGCGGCCCTCGTGGACCGCCCGCAGCTCGTAGCCGCGCTCCTCCACGGTCGTCTGCTTCTCGGCGCGCTTCTCCACCCCGGCCACGTCCTTCGGGGGCAGCTGCACCCGAGCCTCGGCGGGCAGGCCGGCTTCGAGCTGGCGGGCACGCTCCACCTCGGCGTCGACCTCCAGGCCGAGCAGCAGCACGATGTTGAAGATCCACAGGGCGAACAGCAGCGCCATGATCGTGCCGATCGCGCCGTACGCCGAGTAGCCGGCGAACTGCGTGAAGTACACGGACAGGGCCACCGCGGCCAGCACCATGCCCACCAGCGCCACGATGTTGCCGGGGCCGAAGAGGTGGAAGCGCGGCTTCTGGACGTTCGGGGTGGTGTAGTACAGGGTCGCGATCAGCACCAGCAGGATCAGGACGACGACGGGCCACTTCACCCACGCCCACACCGGCAGGAACGTGTCCGAGAGGAAGTTCACCACGCCGGTCATGCCGAGCGGGCCGGCGATCGGCTGGAGGAAGCCGTCCACGAGCGAGCGGTTCAGCGCCAGCGAGAGCAGCACGACCACGATGCCCACGATCAGGATGAGCGTGGTGAGCAGGTTGCTCAGCGTCAGCTTCACCAGGCCGCGGCCCTCCTCGTAGCCGTACACCGTGTTGGCCGAGCGGTTGAACGCCTTCACGTACGCAGAGGCGGACCACAGGGCGGTCGCGATGCCGATGATGAGGGCGATGATCCCGCCGCCTGAACCGGCCGAGTCGCTCATGGTGGTCACCAGGTTCGTGACGAGCGGCTGGTAGTCGCTCGGGACCAGGCCGGTCAGCTGCCCCAGCAGATCGTCGATGGCCCCGCGGTTGGAGGCGAGCACGAGGGACAGGATGGAGAACACGGCCAGCAGCGAGGGGGCCAGCGAGAGCACCAGGTAGTAGGTGAGCTTCGCGGCCAGGTCGGTGCCGCCGTCGTTGCCGAACTCCTTGAGCGCGCGCGTGAGCGCGTACTTCCAGCCGGCGCCGTCGAGCTTCACGCCCTTGAGCCTCTCGGCACGCTGGTCGGGATCGATCTTCGCGGCCTCCAGGGTCGCGTCCACAGGATGAATGGCCACGTCGGTCCTCTCGCGCTCGGGGCAGGGTGGGGATCGGGCCCAACGGTAGCGGACGGGTGCCCCGTCCGTCCCGACCGGAGCGGCGCTGGACTGCGGATCCGGGCGATCAGCACTCGATGACGTTCACAGCCAGGCCGCCGCGCGAGGTCTCCTTGTACTTGGACTTCATGTCCGCGCCGGTGTCGCGCATGGTCGTGATGGCCTGGTCCAGGGTCACCCGGTGCGAGCCGTCCCCGAGCAGCGCCAGCCGGGCCGCGTTGATGGCCTTCACGGACGCGATCGCGTTGCGTTCGATGCACGGCACCTGGACGAGACCGCCCACGGGGTCGCACGTCAGCCCGAGGTTGTGCTCGATCCCGATCTCGGCCGCGTTCTCCACCTGGTCCACGGTGCCGCCGAGCACGGCGCACAGCGCGCCCGCCGCCATGGAGCAGGCCGAGCCGACCTCGCCCTGGCAGCCGACCTCGGCGCCGGAGATGGAGGCGTTGCGCTTGTACAGGATGCCGATCGCCGCCGCGGTGAGCAGGAACTCGACCACCTTGTCGTCCCGCTCCTGCTGCGTGGCGTCCTCGGGAAGCACGAAGCGCATGTAGTAGAGCATGACGGCCGGGATGATGCCCGCGGCGCCGTTCGTGGGCGCGGTGACGATGCGCCCGCCCGAGGCGTTCTCCTCGTTCACCGCGAGCGCGAAGAGGTTGACCCACTCCATGGCCCACATGGGGTCGGTGCGGTCGGTGGTCTGCAGCAGGTGCTCCCGCAGCGCGGGGGCCCGACGGCGGACCTGCAGTCCGCCGGGCAGGATCGGCTCGGTGCGGGACACGCCGTTGTGGACGCATTCCTCCATGACGGCCCAGATGGCCAGCAGCCGGGTGCGCAGCTCGTCGAGGTCGTGCCGGGTGGCCTCGTTGGCGAGCATGAGCTCCGCGATGCTCAGGCCCGCCTCGTGGCAGCGGGCGGCCAGCTCGGCGCCCGTGGAGAAGGGGTACGGCTCGCCGGTGTCGCCGTCGTCGCTGCGGTTGACGTCCCTGGTGGCGTCGAGCTCGGCCTCGAGCTCGTCCGAGGTGACCACGAAGCCGCCGCCCACGGAGTAGTAGTCGCGGGTGTGAAGCTGTTCGCCGGCGTCGTCGTAGGCGGTCAGACGCATGCCGTTCGGATGCCCGGGCAGGGACTCGCGCATGTGCAGCGTCAGGTCGCCCTGCCGGTCGAAGGCGATCTCGTGGCGCCCGTCCAGGGGCAGCCGGCCGCCCGTGACGATCTCCTCCACGAGCCCGGTGCAGGCGTCCGGGTCGATGGTCTCGGGGTCCTGGCCGGCCAGGCCGAGTAGCACCGCGGTGTCCGAGCCGTGGCCCACGCCGGTGGCCGCCAGCGAGCCGAACAGCTCGGCGTGCACGCGGGCGGTGCGCTCGAGGACGCCGTGCTGGCCCATGCTGTCCGTGAAGCGGCGGGCAGCGCGCATGGGCCCCACGGTGTGGGACGAGGACGGGCCGATGCCGATCGAGAACAGGTCGAGGACGCTGAGCGCCATGCAGTGCTCCTAGGGTGCGAGCGGGACGCGCGGCGGCCGGGGGTGGGGGCCGGACGCGCGGAGCCGGGAGATCCAGTGCAGACCAGACTAGGGGCACGGGGCCCTGCAGGCCATGGGGTCGCGGCTCGCGGTCCGCGCTGCTCTCCGGCCCGTCACCCACCGCACGGCCCGGAGCCGGGAGCGCTCAGAGGATGTTGTCCTTGGACTCCTCCACCTGCGCGGCCGCGCGGAACGCCGTCAGGTCACGCAGATACTCGTCCGCGTGGGGAAACACGGGCCCCTGCCCGGCCACGAGCATGACCCCCTCGAGGGGCTCGAACCGGGAGCGGCCCGCGTGGATGTCCTCGCCGGCGTCGACCAGGGTGCGCAGCTGCCACCATGTGGGGGCCATCAGGTTGACCTCGCCGGCCCGGAAGCGGCGCAGCAGCTCGGCGGGGGACGCCCAGCCGTGGCTGGCCGCCTCGGAGGACATCCGCTCGGGGGACTGGCCCTGCGGCAGGTGGACGGCGAAGAAGAACGTGTCGTAGCGGCGCGGGCCCCCGTGCGGGGTGATCCACCGGGACCACGGCACGAGCGCGCCGGCGTCGGGGCGCAGCCCCTCGCGGTCGAGCAGCTCCCCGAAGTCCACCTCGTGGCGCTCGACGGCGTCGCGCAGCTCGTCGGGGAACGCGGCCACCCGGGCCGGGTCCACGGGAGTCCCGGTGACGGCGTCCCGGGCCAGGAGCACTCCGGTCTCCTCGAACGTCTCGCGGACGGCGGCGGCCAGCACGCGGCCGGCGCCGTCGGCGGGGTCGAGTTCCGCGAGGGTGCCGTGGGCGTCCGCGGGCTCGTGCGGCAGCCCCAGGCGCCGGCCCCAGTCGGCCAGATCCGTGCCCTCCCACAGCCTGTCCGGCAGGTCGTCCGCGGGGTCCACGCGGCCGCCGGGGAAGGCCGTGGCGTGGGCGCTGAAGGCCATGGTCCCGGCGCGGCGGACGGTGAACACCGAGGTCTCGCCGCCGGCCCCGGGCCGGACCAGCACGAGGGAGGAGGCGGGCGCCGCCGGGACCCGGGGCCGGTCCTCGGCGGCCGGCGGCTCGGCGGGCGGGGCGGCGGGGCTCACGGTGCCTCCTCGGTTCGGGCGATCATGGTCCGGACGCACGGGCCGACGACGGCGGCCCCGGCCGCTCCCGCGCGCGGGTCATGCGGCCCGGACGTGCGCGGACCCGTAGTCTGTAGCGTAAGTCACCGTGCTCGGGGCGGAGGCCCCGGGGCGAGACCGCGACCCAAGGAGGAGAGGCCGTGAAGATCCTGGTGCTGGCCAAGCAGGTGCCGGACACGTGGCAGGAGCGTGAGCTGAGCCTGGAGACCGGCTGGGTGGTGCGCGACGGCGCGGCCGAGCCCGTGCCGGACGAGATCAGCGAGCGCGTCATGGAGGTCGCCCTGGGCTGGCGGGACGCCGGCGCGGACATCGAGGTCGTGGCCCTGACGGTGGGCCCCGAGGACTCCTCGAAGACCCTGCGCAAGATGCTGGCCATGGGCGCGGACTCCGCCGTGCAGATCACCGACGACGCGCTCGTCGGCTCGGACGCCGTGGAGACGGCCCGTGTGATCGCCGCGGCCGTCGAGAAGGAGGGCGCCGACCTCGTGCTCGCCGGCACGGTGTCCACGGACGGCGGCACCGGCGTGGTGCCGGCCATGGTCGCCGAGCTCCTGGACCGGCCCTACCTGCCGCACGCCGAGGCCCCCGAGCTGACCGACGGCGAGCTGACCGGCACCGTGGCGACCTCGGACGCGGACGTGCGCGCCGCCGTCGCCCTGCCCGCCGTGGCGGGCCTGACGGAGAAGACCGCGGAGCCGCGGTTCCCGAACTTCAAGAACATCATGGCGGCCAAGAAGAAGCCGCTCACCGTGCTGTCCCTGGCCGACCTCGGCATCGCTGCGGGCCCGGCCGAGGCCGCCTACCGCTCCGTGATGGTCTCGGCGGACACGCGTCCCGAGCGCGCCGCGGGCGAGAAGATCACCGACGACGGCACCGCCGCCGAGCGGCTGGTGGAGTTCCTCGCGGGTCGGGGGCTCGTGTGAGCGCGAACGTGGAGGAGACCGAGATGACGACGCAGACCGACGCCGCGAACAGCGGTCAGACCGTGCTGGTGCACGCCGAGATCGGCGCGGACGGCGCGCTCCGCCCGGTCGTGGCCGAGCTGCTCGGCGCCGCGGCCACCGTGGGCGTGCCCGAGGCCGTCCTCGTGACCGGCGCGGAGGGCAGGGACGCCGCCGTCGCCCGTCTGGGGGAGTACGGCGCCACGCGCGTCCACGTCCTCGTGGCCGACGACGCCGCCACCACCCTCGGCGACGCCGCCGTGCAGGCCCTCGCCGCCGCGACCGCCCGCACCGCGCCCGTGGCCGTGCTGCTCTCCGGCAGCCCCGAGTCCCGCGCGGTGGCCGGCCGCCTGTCCGTCCGCGCCCGCGGCCCCGTGTGTGCGGATGCCGTGGGGCTGCGCTGGGCCGACGACGAGGTCATCGCCCGCCACTCCGTGTTCGGCGGCGACTACCTCAGCGAGTCCACCGGCGAGGGCGGCCCCCGGATCATCACCGTGCGCCCCGGCGCCGTCGCGGACCGGGCCCCGGCCGTCGAGGCGCCCGAGGTCGTGGAGCTGGCCGCCGCCGAGCTGGGCCCGGTGACCGCCGGCGCCCGGGTGCTCGAGGTGAACGCCCGCACGCAGAACTCCGCCCGTCCGCCGTTGCGCGGCGCCAAGACCGTCGTCGCCGGCGGACGCGGCGTGGGCTCCGAGGAGGGCTTCGCGATCGTCGAGCAGCTCGCCGACGAGCTCGGCGCCGCCGTGGGCGCCTCGCGTGCCGCCGTCGACTCCGGCTACACCGCGGCCGAGCGCCAGGTGGGCCAGACCGGCGTGATCGTGTCCCCGAACCTGTACATCGCCCTCGGCATCTCCGGCGCCATCCAGCACCTGGCCGGCATGAAGACCGCCAAGACCATCGTGGCGATCGACAAGAACGAGGACGCCGAGATCTTCGAGCACGCCGACTTCGGCGTGGTCGGGGACATCTTCCAGGTGGTCCCGCAGGTCATCGAGCAGCTGCGCACCCGCCGCGGCTGAACCGGTGCGGGCGCGGTCCGCTGCGGACCGCGCCCCTCGGACGAGGAGAAGCATGCCCAAGCAGCGAATGGCCGGCTACGTCCCCCTGAAGGGCGCCCCGGCCGAGACCGAGCCCGCCCCCGCCCCGGCGCAGGACACCACGACGGCGGCCCCCGCCTCGGCCGCGGCCGCCGTCCCGGTGGCGCCGACCGCGCCGACGTCGGGCCTCACGCCCCTGTCCGCGCGACGCCGCATGGCCGGGTACGTCCCGTTCGCCCGCGAGGCCGAGTGGCTCGGCGGCGCCCCCGCCCCGGCCGCGGGATCGATCCCGGCCGCCGCCCCGGCGCGGTCCGTCGCGCCCGAGCCGATCGCCGCCTCGGCGTCCCCGACGCGGGCCCCCGCACCCGCGGAGACCGAGCCCGTCGTGCCGGACGTGGCGGCCGTCGTCGCCTCCGCGACCGGTGCGCCGGCCGCGGCCGGGGTGGGCGCTCCCGTGGAGTCCGACCTCGTGCCGCTCGCGAAGCGGCGACGCATGGCCGGGTACGTGCCGTTCGCCCGGGAGGGGGAGTGGTTCACCGAGCTCGCCGCCGTGGGCGGCCCCACCGCGCCGGAGATGGTGGCGCAGGAGGTCGTCGCCGAGCCGGCCACCGCCGAGCCCGCCGCCGCGGAGCCGGCCCGGCCGGTCGCCGTCGAGCCGGCCGATGCGGAACCGGCCGTCGCCGCCCCCGTGGCCGCGGCGTCGGCCGCGGAGCCGGCCCCCACCGCGCCGGACACCCGTTCGGCCCCGCCGGCCTCCACCGCGCAGCCGCCCCGGGCCGCCCCCGGGGCCGCCACCGGCACGCCCGCTCGAGCCGCGGAGACGGACGCCGCCGAGTCCGCCGCCCCGTCCCGTCTGCGCGAGGCGCTGCCGGCGGTGGCCGGCGTCGTGGTGCTGGCGCTGCTCGCGGTGCTGGCCGGACGCTGGCTGCGGAGCCTCGACCCGGTGGCGGACTTCATCGCGACCTACGACGGGCACCCGGTCCTACCGGAGGGCACCCCCGAGGGGATGCCCTGGTGGATGGGCTGGCAGCACTTCCTGAACATGTTCCTGATGGTGCTGATCATCCGGACGGGCCTGCAGATCCGTCACGAGACGCGGCCGCCGGCCAACTTCACGCCGACGAAGGACGGCCTGTTCTCCGCGCGGGGCAACACCCCGAAGAAGTTCTCGCTCACCATCTGGATGCACCAGGCCCTCGACGCGCTGTGGCTGCTCAACGGCGTGATCTTCGTGGTGCTGCTGATCGTCACCGGCCACTGGGCGCGGATCGTGCCCACGGACCCGCATGTGTTCCAGCACGCCCTGTCCGCCGGCATCCAGTACCTGTCCCTGGACTGGCCCACCGAGAACGGCTGGGTGCACTACAACGCGCTGCAGATGCTCTCCTACGCGCTGGTGGTGTTCGTGGCCGCCCCGCTCGCCGCCCTCACGGGCTGGCGCATGTCCTCGTGGTTCCCCACGGAGGCCACGGGACTGAACAAGGCGTTCCCCATGGAGGTGGCCCGCAAGGTGCACTTCCCGGTGATGGTCTTCTTCGTGGCGTTCATCCTGGTGCACGTGTTCCTCGTGGCCTTCACGGGCCTGCTGACGAACCTGAACCACATGTACACCTCGCGCGGCGGTGCCACCGACGCGTGGGGCCTCGTGGTGTTCCTCGTGAGCGTGGCGGTCACCGCCGCCGCCTGGTTCTTCCTGAAGCCCGCCTTCACGGCCCCCGTGGCCTCCCGGTTCGGCACCGTGGGCCGCTGAGCCGGCCCCACGACGACGGCCCCTCCTCCCGGGACTTTCGAACGTGATGTCGGGGGAATGAGCGCTTTCGAACGTGGGATAGGCCCTATCTCACGTTCGAAAGCGCTCGGGTGCTCGGGCGTGTGGGGCGTCAGCTCCGGGCGGCGCGGAAGGTGACCTGCACCTGGACCATCGGCTTGTCGGCCACGGGGTCGCCGTCGGCGCCGACCGGCACGAGGTCCACGTCCACGAGGCGCAGGGACCGGCCGGCGTGCCGCACCCGCGTGAGGGCGACCATCTCGCCGTGACCCGGGCGCACGAACACCACGCGCACGGCCTGGACGTCGTAGCGCTCGCGGTCCGGCATGGCCGCCTGCGCGGCGGTGACCGCCCGCAGCGTCATGGCCCCGCCGTGGACGGCGCCCGACGGGTTGGCCAGCTCCGGCTTCGGGGCGAAGCGCACGCCCGCCGTGGCCGCGGCGGCGACGGCGGGGCGCACGTCCGGAGCGGCCGTCGGCAGTGACTCGGGGCGGGCGGCCAGCAGCCCCGGCATGGGCACACGGGTCTCGGCCCCGCGGGGCAGCCGTCCGGCGGCGACGAACTCGGCCATCCGCTCCGGCGCTCCGGCCGGCACCGACTGGAACCAGCCGGTCGCCTCGACCACGCGACCCCCGTCCGCGTCCTCGAGCCACGCGCGGGCCACGCCGCCGCCGGCATCCCAGGCCAGCGGGCGGGTCCAGCACTCCAGCAGCGGACCGTCCTCGTCCCCGGCCGTGACGGCCGCCGCGTCGAAGGCGGGCAGCGGGCGGAGCACGTTGACCTGCAGCTCGGTGGTGACCACGGTCTCGATGTCCCGGGCCGCGTGGTGCACGGCCACCGCCGTGGCGTTGTCCATGATCACGGTGGCCGCCGCGCCGGTGGGCCGGCCGTCCAGGTCGAGGCACCACGGGCCGACCTCGAACGCGGCCGGGTTGAGGGCACCGTCCCGCTCGGTCATCAGCGCGTGGCGGCGGATGCCGAACAGCTGTTCCGTGCGGCCGGAGGCGTGGGAGCGGGGGCCGGTGGGCGAGTCCGCGGTGGGGCTGGTGGTGGTCTGCACGGGGAGCACGCTAGCCCACGGCCCGGTGGCGACACGGCAAATCATTGGATGTCCTATTATCATGGTGACGACAGTCACACCCTGTCGCCGCCAGCGGTGTCACCCCCGCCCCACCCCGTCGTGGACCGCCCGCGCGGCCGGACCGAGCCCCAGGAGGACGAACCCATGTTCCCCATCACCGATGACCAGAAAGCCCTGGTCGACGCCGTCCGCGACTTCGCCGAGCAGCGCGTCGCCCCGCACGCCCTCGACTGGGACGCCGAGAAGCACTTCCCGGTGGACGTCCTCGCCGAGGCCGGCGAGCTCGGCCTGGGCGGCATCTACGTGGGGGAGGAGCACGGCGGCACCGGCCTGGAGCGCACGGACGCGATCCTGATCTTCGAGGAGCTCGCCAAGGCGGACCCGGCCTTCGCCGCCTACATCTCCATCCACAACATGGTCGCCTGGATGATCGACTCCTTCGGCAGCGACGAGCAGCGCGCCCGCTGGATCCCCGACCTCGTGGGCATGGCGCACCTGGCCAGCTACTGCCTCACCGAGCCCGGCGCCGGCTCGGACGCGGCCGCGCTGAAGACCCGCGCCGTCCGCGACGGCGACCACTACGTCCTCAACGGCGTCAAGCAGTTCATCTCCGGCGCCGGCGCGTCCGACTGCTACGTGGTGATGTGCCGCACCGCGGACACGGGCGCCCGGGGGATCTCCGCCGTCGTGGTCCACAAGGACACCCCCGGCCTGTCCTTCGGCCCCAACGAGAAGAAGATGGGCTGGCACACCCAGCCCACGCGCCAGGTGATCTTCGAGGACGTCCGCGTGCCCGTGGCCGACCGCCTCGGCGAGGAGGGCGACGGCTTCCGCATCGCCATGAAGGGCCTCAACGGCGGCCGCCTGAACATCGGCGCCTGCTCCATCGGCGGCGGCCTGGCCGCCCTGGACAAGGCCACCCGCTACCTCAAGGAGCGCAGCGCGTTCGGCGAGCCGCTCGCCACCAAGCAGGCCCTCGTCTTCGAGCTGGCGGACATGTCCGTGAAGCTGGAGACCGCCCACACGATGCTCATGCGCGCCGCGGACGCCCTGGACCGCAACGACCCGGACACCGTGCGCCTGTGCGCCATGGCCAAGCTCGTGGCCACCGAGTCCGGCTACGAGGCCGCCGACACCGCCCTGCAGCTGCACGGCGGCTACGGCTACCTGCACGAGTACGGCGTGGAGAAGCTCGTCCGGGACCTGCGCGTGCACCGGATCCTCGAGGGTTCCAACGAGATCATGCGCATGATCGTGGGTCGCGGCCTGATCGGCTGAGACCGGGGGGCCCGCCCGGTCGCCCCCCACAGCACGGCGCCCCGCGGTCACCACACGTGACCACGGGGCGCCGTCCGTCGGGGCGGGCTCAGCCGAGCTGCAGCGGGTCCACCCCGGGCACGGGCTCGAAGTGCCCGGCCACGTCCTCGGCCGAGACGTCCTCGAGTCGGGCCGGACTCCACGTCGGATCCTTGTCCTTGTCCACGAGCAGCGCGCGGATGCCCTCGGCCATGTCCGGCCCGCGCATCAGGTGGGTGCCGATCGTGAACTCCTGACGCAGCGCGTCGGCCACGGTCAGGTCCGCCCCGCGCGCGGCCAGCCGGCGCTGGGCCTCGTGGGCCACGGCGACGGCGGTCGGGGACTTGGTGCGGATGGCCTCGGCGGCCTGCCCCGCGGCCTCGGCATGCTCCCCGCCCGCGGCGGCGCGCTCGTCCAGGGCGGCGAGGACCTCGGCGGCCGACTCCCGGCCGTAGGCGTCCTCGATCCACTCCCGGCCGGCCACCAGCGCGGACGCGGGCCGTGCGTCCTCGGCCACCGCGAACCGGGCCAGCACCTCGTCGGCGGCGGCGAAGGCGGCCTCGTCGCGCCCGCCCGCGTCCGCGGCCGAGCCGAGGGCGCCGAACGCCGCGGCGAGGGCCTGCTCGAGCTCGTCCAGCCGGGCGGACTCCACGAAGACGTCCGCCAGACCCAGGGCCACCGCGTCGGAACCGGAGGCGTGCGCCGAGGTCGCGGCCAGGTGCCGGCCCGCCTGGAAGGGTGCGCGGGCGAGGTGGAAGGAGCCGCCGACGTCGGGGGTGAACCCGATCGCCGTCTCGGGCATGCCGGCGCGGGTCCGCTCGGTGGCCACGCGATGCGAGCCGTGCGCGGACACGCCCATGCCGCCACCCAGGACGATGCCGTCCATGAAGGCCACGTACGGCTTGGGGTAGGTGGCGATGCGCTCGTTCATCGCGTACTCGTCGCGGAAGAACTGCTCGGCCTCCGCGAACCGCCCGGCCAGGAGGGAGGAGCGCAGGGAGACGACGTCACCGCCGGCGCACAGTCCCTTCTCCCCGGCGCCGCGGATCAGCACGCCGCGCACGGCGGGGTCCGCGGCCCAGTCGGTCAGGACCGCGTCGATCGCCCGGACCATGTCCTGCGTCAGCGCGTTCAGGGCGCGCGGACGGTTCAGCGTGATGCGGCCGAGGCCCTCGCGGACCTCGAGGAGCACCTCGTCCGCCGCGCCGTCCCGTGCGGCCGCGGGGGCCGTCGTCGCCGTGGTCTGCGCGTCGCTCATCGGTGCTGCCACCCCGCCTCGCGCTTGGCCGCGAACGCGTCCATGCCCTCCTTCTGGTCCGCCGTGGCGAACGCGGCGTGGAACACGCGGCGCTCGAAGGCGATGCCCTGGGCGAGGGTGGTCTCGAACGCGGCGTTGACGGCCTCCTTGGCCATCCAGGAGGCCGGCTTGGACTTGGACGCGATGGTCGCGGCCACCTCCAGCGCCTCCTCGAGGGCCTTCTCGTCGGCCACCACGCGGGAGACGAGCCCGATGCGCTCGGCCTCCTCCGCCCCGATCATGCGGCCGGTGAGGATCATGTCCATGGCCTTCGCCTTGCCCACGGCGCGGGTCAGGCGCTGGGAGCCGCCCATGCCGGGGATGACGCCGAGGTTGATCTCGGGCTGGCCGAACTTCGCGCCCTCGCCGGCCACGAGCACATCGGCCATCATGGCCAGCTCGCAGCCGCCCCCGAGGGCGTAGCCGGTCACGCACGCCACGATGGGGGTGCGGGCGCGGGTGAGCCCGTCCCAGCCGGCGAACCAGTCGGCCGCGTACATCTCGGAGAACTCCTTGGTGGCCATCTCCTTGATGTCCGCGCCGGCGGCGAACGCCTTGGGGGAGCCGGAGAGCAGGATCGCCCCGATCTCCGGGTCGGTGTCCAGCTCCTGCACCGCCGCGACGACGGCGCGCATCGTCGCCTCGTTCAGCGCGTTCAGGGCCTTCGGCCGGTTCAGGCGGATGTGGCCGACCCGGCCCTGCCGCTCGACGACGATCGGCGACTCGGCGCCGTCCGGGGTGGTCTGCTCGCTCATGCCTCGCTCCTGTCCGTGTGTGATGCTCGGATGTCCTCGATGATGCCGGAAAAGTCGCGGGCGGCGCCTTCTCCGGCGGCGTACTCGGCGTACTTGGCCTGCGCGAGGCGGCCCAGGTCGGCCGCCACGCCCTGCTCGTCCAGGGCCGCGAGCGCGAGCCCGAGGTCCTTGGCCATCAGGGCGCCGGCGAAGCCGGGCTGGAAGTCCCGGTTCGCGGGGGAGCCGGGGACGGGGCCGGGCACCGGGCAGTTGGTGGTCAGGGACCAGCACTGCCCGGAGGCCTTGCTCATCACGTCGTACAGGGCCTGGTGCCGCAGGCCCAGGCGCTCGCCCAGGACGAAGGCCTCGGCGACGGCGATCTGCGTGACCCCCAGCACCATGTTGTTGCAGATCTTCGCGGCCTGGCCCAGGCCGGCGGCCCCGCAGTGCACGATCCGCGCGCCCATGACCTCGAGCAGCGGCAGCACCTCGGCGTACACCTCGTCCGAGGCGCCCACCATGAAGGCGAGGGTGCCGGCCTCGGCGCCCACCTGGCCGCCCGAGACCGGCGCGTCGGCCGCCCGCATGCCCGCCGCCTCCGCCGCCGCGGCCGCCTCGCGGGCCTCGGCGACATCGATGGTCGAGCAGTCCAGGAACACGGTGCCGGGCCGGGCGGCGGCGAGCAGGCCGCCGTCGCCGTCCTCACCCCGGTAGACGTCCAGCACCAGGCGTCCGTGGGGGAGCATGGTCAGCACGACGTCGGCCTCCGCGGCCGCCGCGGCCGTGTCCGTGACGGTCTCGACGCCGGCCGCACGGGCCTTCTCGAGGGCCTCGGGGACGAGGTCGAAGCCGAGCACGCGGTGGCCCGCGGCGGCGAGGTTGGCGGCCATGGGGCCGCCCATGTGGCCGAGGCCGAGGAACAGAACGGTGGTCATGGGGTCCTCCTGGTCGGGACGGGCTGCGGGGCGGTCAGGAGCCGGCCGGCATCACGAAGCTGGCGCCCTCGCGCACGCCGGAGGGCCAGCGCGTGGTGACGGTCTTCGTCTTGGTGTAGAACTTCAGCCCGTCCGTGCCGTGCTGGTTCAGGTCGCCGAAGCCGGAGGCCTTCCAGCCGCCGAAGGTGTAGTAGGCGATCGGCACGGGGATCGGCACGTTCACGCCGACCATGCCGGTGTCCACGCGGTTGGAGAAGTCGCGGGCGGCGTCGCCGTCGCGGGTGAAGATGGCCACGCCGTTGCCGAACTCGTGCTCGTTTACGAGCGTGAGCGCCTCCTCGTAGTCCTTCGCGCGGACCACGGAGAGCACCGGGCCGAAGATCTCCTCGCGGTAGATGCTCATCTCCGGGGTCACGCGGTCGAATAGGGTGGCGCCCACGTAGAAGCCGTCCTCGTGGCCCTCGACGACGACGCCCCGGCCGTCCTCCACCAGTTCGGCGCCCGCCTCGACGCCGGCCGCGATGTAGCCCTCGATGCGCTCCTTCGCGTCCCTCGAGACGACGGGGCCGAAGTCCGAGGACGCGTCGAGCGACGGGCCGACCGTGAGGTCCTCCATGCGCTCGCGGAGCAGCGCGATCAGGCGGTCGGCGGTCTCCTCGCCGACCGGGACGGCCACGGAGATCGCCATGCAGCGCTCGCCGGCGGAGCCGAAGGCGGCGCCGACCAGGGCGTCGGCGGCCATCTCGAGGTCCGCGTCCGGCATGATCACGGCGTGGTTCTTGGCCCCGCCGAAGCACTGGGCGCGCTTGCCCATGCGGGCGGCGTGCGCGTAGATGGACTGCGCGATCGGGGTGGAGCCGACGAACCCGACGGCCTTGACGCGCGGGTCCTCGATGAGCGCGTCCACGGCGGTCTTGTCGCCGTGCACCACGTTGAGGGCGCCGGCGGGCATGCCGGCCTCGAGGGCCAGCTCGGCCAGGCGCACCGGCACGGAGGGGTCGCGCTCGGAGGGCTTGAGGACGAAGGCGTTGCCCGCCGCCAGGGCGATGCCGGCCTTCCACAGCGGGATCATCGCCGGGAAGTTGAAGGGCGTGATGCCCACGGCCACGCCGAGCGGCTGGCGGATGGAGTGCACGTCGATGCCGGTGCCCGCGTCGGCGGTGAACTCACCCTTGAGCAGGTGCGGGGCGCCCGCGGCGAACTCCACGACCTCGATGCCGCGCTGGATGTCGCCCTTGGCGTCCGGGACGGTCTTGCCGTGCTCCTGGGCGAGCACGGTGGCCAGCTCGTCCATGTTCTCGTTGATCAGGTCGACCCAGCGCAGCAGGATGCGGCCGCGGCGCTGCGGATTCAGCGTCGACCACGCGGCGAAGCCCTCCTCGGCGGAGGCCAGGGCGGCGTCGATCTCCTCGGCGGAGGCCAGCGGCACGCGGCCCGCCACGCTGCCCGTGGCCGGGTGGTAGACGTCGCTGTGCCGGCCGGAGGCGCCCTCGCGCCGCTCGCCGTGCACGAAGTGGGGGATCACGGGGGCGGTCTCGGTGGGCGCGGTCTTCTCGGACATGGGGGCTCCTCGCGGGTCCAGGCGGAAGGGCGGACGTCGTTCGGCGCCGCCCACGACGGGCGTGGCGGGCCCGGCCGTGCATGTGATCTGGGTTACTCATCCGCTAATCTAGGATGAGAACGTAGGACATGCAACTATCGAACTCGGGGGGTATCCCGAGGAGGAAGGGAGGGTCCGTCCATGGACCTGTCGAACCAGAGCGCGATCGTCACCGGCGGGGCCTCGGGCCTCGGCCACGCCACCGCCCGCCGCCTGGCGGACGCGGGCGCCGCCGTCGTGGTGGTGGACCTGCCGGACCGCGAGGGCGAGACCGTCCGCGCGGACGCCGTGGCCGCCCTCGGCCCCCATGCGCGCTTCGTGACGGGCGACGTCACCGCCGAGGACACCGCCCGGGAGGCCGTGGCCGCCGCGCTGGAGGCCGGGCCGCTGCGGGTGCTGGTCAACTGCGCCGGCGTGGCGACGCCGGGCAAGCTCGTGGGTCGCGACGGGCCGCTGTCCGCCGAGGTGCTGAGCCGGGTCCTGGCGATCAACACGGTCGGCACCGTGTCGATGATGGCCCAGGCCGCCGCCGCGATGAGGACGCAGGAGCCGCTCGGCGAGGACCGCGGCGTCATCGTGAACACCGCGTCCGTGGCGGCCTACGACGGGCAGATCGGCCAGATCGCGTACTCCGCCTCCAAGGGCGCCGTGGTCGCGCTGACCCTGCCCGCGGCCCGCGAGCTCGCCTCCTCCCAGATCCGCGTGGTCACGATCGCCCCCGGCCTCATGGAGACGCCCATGATGGCCGGCCTGCCCGAGGCCGCCCGCGAGGCGCTGTGCACCAAGACCCCGCATCCGGCCCGCCTCGGCCGGCCCGAGGACTACGCGCTGCTCGTCGAGCAGATCGTGTCCAACCCGTTCCTGAACGGCGAGGTCATCCGGCTCGACGGCGCCGTGCGCCTCGAGCCCCGCTGAGCCGGGCGGCTGCGGAGAGCGTCAGGAGGAGGTGTGCTCCGCCGTCGCGGGCGCGCCGGCGTCGAGGCCGTCGACCTGGAAGTCGCCGGCCTCGGCGCGGAACCGGCCGAGGACGTCGATGAGGGTGTCCACGTCCGCCGGATCGAAGCCGGAACGGCCGAAGACCTCGGCGTTGAGCGTCTCCGTGGCGGCGACGGCGACGCGCCGGCCCTCGTCCGTGAGGGCGAGCACGAGCGCGCGGCGGTCCGACTCGTGGGGGGTGCGCTCCACCAGCCCGGCGGCCTCGAGCCGGTCCACCGCATTGGTCACCGAGGTGGGGTGGACCTGCAGGAGCGCGGACGCCTTGGACATCCGCATCCGCTTCTCGCGCGAGAAGTTCAGCAGCGCCAGGAGCTCGTACCGCGCGAAGGTGAGACCGTAGGGCTTGAGCGCGGCCTGCGTCCGACCCAGCAGGATCTGCTGGGCCCGCATGATCGAGGTGATGGCGGCCATCGGGCGGGCCACGTCACCCCATCCGTGACGCTCCCAGTTCCGGGCGGCCTCCCGGATGGGGTCCTGGGCGAGGGGTGGCTTCTTCATGGCGCTCCAGACTAGCGGCGCACCGGGGGGCCCCCGCCACCGCCGGACGAGGACGGGGCGGCGGCGGGGAACGGCCCGGTCAGCGCTGCAGGTCCAGGTCCTCCTCGTGGAACTCGGTGCCGTAGCCGTCCGGGGCGGCGCCCGTCTGGGCGCGCTCGACCTCGGCCTTGCGCAGCTCCACGCGGCGGATCTTGCCCGAGATGGTCTTCGGCAGCTCGAGGAACTCGATGCGCCGGATGCGCTTGTACGGGGGCAGCTGGGTGAGCGTGAACTGCAGGATCGCCCGGGCGGTCTCCGCGGTGGGCTCGTGGCCCGGGGCGAGGGTGACGAAGGCCTTCGGCACGGCCAGTCGCAGCTCGTCCGGGGTGGGGACGATCGCGCCCTCCATCACGGCCGGGTGCTTGACCAGCACCGACTCCAGCTCGAACGGGGACACCTTGTAGTCCGAGGACTTGAAGACGTCGTCCGCGCGGCCCACATAGGTCAGCACGCCGTTCCCGTCGCGGCGGGCGATGTCGCCGGTGTGGAACACGCCGTCGCGGAACACCTCGTCCGTCTTCTCCTGGTTGCCGTAGTAGGACTTCAGCAGGCCCACCGGACGCGGGTCCAGGCGCAGGCAGATCTCGCCCTCCTCGGCCTCCTGGCCCGTGAGCGGGTCGAGCAGGGTGACGTCCATGCCGGGCAGCGGGCGGCCCATCGAGCCGATGACGACCTTCTGGCCGGGGGTGTTGGCGATCTGCAGGGTGGTCTCGGTCATCCCGAAGCCGTCGCGGATCGTGGTGCCCCACGCCCTGTGCACCTGGTCGATCACCTCGGCGTTGAGCGGCTCGCCCGCGGAGATGGTCTTGGTCGGCGGGGTCGTCAGCTGCGCCAGGTCCGCCTTGATGAGCATGCGCCACACGGTGGGCGGGGCGCAGAAGCTCGTGACGCCGTAGCGCTCCATGTTGGCCATCAGGGCCGCGGGGTCGAACTTGCGGGCGTTGTGCACGAAGATCGTGGCCTCCGCGATCCACGGGGCGAAGAAGTTGGACCACGCGTGCTTGGCCCAGCCCGGGGAGGCCACGTTGAGGTGCACGTCGCCCGGCTCCAGACCGATCCAGTAGAGCGTCGTGAGGTGGCCGACCGGGTACGAGGTGTGGGTGTGCTCCACGAGCTTCGGCTTCGAGGTGGTGCCCGAGGTGAAGTAGAAGAGCAGCGTCTCGTCCGCGGGGGTCGGCTCGGCCGGGGTCAGCTCCGGGGCGGCGTCGTCGGCGTCGTCGTAGGAGAGCACGGTGTGGCCGGCGACCTCGGGGGCGCGGCGCGCCGGGCCCTCCGCGAAGACGCCCGGCACGTGCACCAGGTGCAGGTCCTCGCCGACGCCGGCGAACTTCGCCAGGTCCTCGGCGCCGGCCACGGCCCACGCGGCGCCGGCGCGCGTCACGCGGTCCTCGAGGTCCCCGGAGGTCATCTGTGTGGTGGTGGGCACCATGACCACCCGCAGCTTGATGCAGGCGAGCATGAACTCCCACAGCTCCACCTGGTTGTTCAGCATGAGGATGAGGCGGTCGCCGCGGCGCAGGCCCTGCGCGGAGAGCCAGTTCGCCACCCGGTTGGAGGCCGCGGAGAGCTCGGCGAAGGTGCGTTCGGTGCTGCGACCGTCGTCCTCGGCGATGATCAGCGCCGGCACGTCCGCGCGGGCCGGGTCCTGGGCCAGGCGGTCGAACCAGTCGAAGCCGAAGTTGAAGTGCTCGAAGCGGGGCCACTCGAACTCGGTGCGGGCGCGCTCGTAGTCGGTCTGGCACTCGACCAGCAGGTCGCGGGCCGCGCGGAACACCTCCGTCGGCGACGGGGCGGCGACGGCGGTGGGGTCCTGGACGGTCATGGGTCCCTCCTCGGGGTGGCTGCTGAACGGATCCTTGGCGGGGGGCCTGTGATCTGGAACACTACTGGCAAACCTGAATAGTTGGAAGTCCTACAGTCGGATTCGCGGCGAAATCGCCCGCCGTCGTCGGACCGCCCCCGAAGGAGAGCCATGACCGCCCTCGCCGACCGCCCCGTCCCCGCCTCCGGCGCGCCCGCCGTCACCCCCGGCCTGCCCCACGTGGACCTGCTGCGCCTGCGGGACCGCCTCGAGCCGGCCGAGCGTGCCCGGCTCGACGCGATCGAGGACCACCTCCAGACCCGCGTGCGGCCGCACCTGACCCGGTACTGGGACGCCGAGGAGTTCGCGTTCGACCTGCTGCCGGGCCTGGCCGAGCTGGGTCTGGGGCGCCTCGTCCTGGACGGCTCGTCCTCGCTGTTCCAGCAGCTCGTGCACGCGGAGATCGCCCGCGTGGACCTGTCCCTGTCCGCCCTCGTGGGCATCCACAACGAGCTCAACCTCGGCATGATCGCCGGCCTGGGCTCGGAGCGCCAGAAGGCCACGTGGCAGGGGCGCCTCGAGTCCTTCGACGCCCTGGGCGCGTTCTGCCTCACCGAGCCGGACCACGGCTCGGACATCGCCGGCGGCCTCGCCACCACCGCCACCCGCGACGGCGACGAGTGGGTCATCCGCGGCGCCAAGCGCTGGATCGGGGCCGGCACGATCGCCGGCGTCGCGCTCGTCTGGGCGCGCGACACCGCCGACGGCGAGATCAAGGGCTTCGTGGTGCCCACCGACACCCCCGGCTACGAGGCCACCAAGATCAGCGGGAAGATGGGCCTGCGGATCATGCAGAACGCGGACATCACCCTGGACGTGCGCCTGCCCGCGGACGCGATCCTGCCCGGCGCCACCACCTTCGCCGCCACCCGCGCCCTGCTGCGCGACTCGCGCATGTGGGTCGGCTGGCAGGGCGTCGGCGCGCAGATGGGCGTGCTGGACGTGCTGCGCTCCTACGCGCTGCGGCGGAAGCAGTTCGGCCGCCCGCTGGCCGCGTTCCAGCTGATCCAGGCCCAGATCGCCGAGGTCGCCGGCAACCTGGCCGCCTCCGCCGGGATGATGCTCCAGGTGGACGCCCTGCGGCAGGAGGGGCGGATGGAGATGATGCACGCGGCGATGGCCAAGGCCACCTCGACCCGGCTGGCCCGGTCCTCGGCGGCGCTCGCCCGCGACGCCCTCGGCGGCAACGGCCTGCTCACGGAGCACGAGATCGCCAAGATCATGGGGGACGTGGAGGCCATCTACTCCTATGAGGGCTCCTACGGCATGAACACCCTGATCGTGGGGCGGGCCCTCACCGGCGTCTCGGCCTTCGTGTGAGCCACGCGTCCTGCAGGTCCTGGACCAGGGGGCGGTGGGCGATGAGCAGCAGCACGCCGGCCACCGGGATGACCACCTCGAAGCCCAGCCAGAGGTAGCCGGCCGCGCCCGCCGTCCCGCCCAGGAAGAACAGGGCCACGGGCAGCGCCAGCAGTCCCACGCGCCGCGGCTGTCCGACGACGGGGGCCGTCGGCAGGATGACGGGAGGCGCCGTCGTCGACGCCTCCCGTCATCGTGCCCGGGCTCAGTAGCTGGAGTAGCCGTCCTCCGACAGGGTGTGCTTCTCGTCGCCGGTGATGGCGGGGTTGAACACCGAGATCAGGTGCATGTCCTCAGTGCCGCCGCGCAGGTCGTGCGGCTCGTGGTCCGGCAGCACGTAGATGACGCCCGGCGTGATCTCGTGGACGGTGCCGTCCGGCTCCACCACGGAGCCGTTGCCCGCGATGCAGTAGCAGGCCTCCTGGTGGTGGCGGTACTGGAGCTTCGAGGACGATCCGGCGCGCACGATCGTGTGGGCCACGGCGAAGCCCATCTCGTCCTTCGCGGTGAGGAGGCGTTCGGAGGTGCCTCCGCCCCACTCGACCTTCTCGACGTCGTTCCGGCTGCGGGTGTACATGGGTGGATCGCTCCCTCGGTCGGCTCCGGGGCGGAGGAACACGGCCCGCCCGTCCCCGCCACGGTAGACACGGGCGCGTGGGGTGACTCAACCCCTCCCGGGCGCCCGTTTCCTGAACGAAAGCGCTTCGACACGCCGCCGTTTCATCAACGAAAGACCTCGACACGCCCCGTCTCGACCCCTCCCGGCGGCCCTGTGACGCGGCCTACACGTGTGGGATACTGACGGCACGCCGCATGCCCCGCGCGGGAGAGCGTCGGCGCGCGTCCTGCCCCGGCCGGCCGCGTGAGCAGGCCGCCGAAGGAGCAAACCCTCCCCGGGAATCTCTCAGGCATCCGTACCGCGTGGGGTCAGGCGCTCTGGAAAGCGTCTCACTCCGCCGCGCCCGCGTCCGGACCGAGACCACCGACGGTGCAAGCCGCCCACCCGGGCGTCGGAAACTCTCAGGTCCATGACAGAGCGGGGAGGAGCAGACCCACGCCGTGACCACGGCAGGATCCCCCCGGAGGTACCCCGTGACCAGCCCCCAGACCACCGAGAGCACGACCGCGCTGCCCCACGAGCGCGTCGAGCCCAAGGACACCGCCTCGGCCCCCTTCGTGGCCCGCCACATCGGCCCGCGCCCCGCGGACGTCGAGCACATGCTGCAGACCCTGGGCTACGACTCGCTCGAGGCCCTCGTGGACACCGCCGTCCCCGCCGGCATCCGCCAGCCGAAGCCCCTCGAGCTGCCCGCCCCGCTGACCGAGTCCGCGGTCCTGGAGCAGCTGCGCGAGATCGCCGGCCGCAACGTCATGAAGACCCAGATGATCGGGCAGGGCTTCTCGGACACCGTCACCCCGGGCGTCATCCTCCGCAAGGTGCTGGAGAACCCGGCCTGGTACACGGCCTACACGCCGTACCAGCCGGAGATCTCCCAGGGCCGCCTCGAAGCCCTCCTGAACTACCAGACGATGGTCCAGGACCTCACCGGCCTGGACATCGCCAACGCCTCTCTGCTGGACGAGGCCTCCGCCGCCGCCGAGGCCGTGCTCCTCATGCACCGCGCCAACCGTCGCAGGACCGACGGCGTCACCCTCCTCGACGCGGACCTCTTCCCGCAGACCCTCTCCGTGGTGCGCCTGCGTGCCGAGGCCGTGGGCATCGACGTGCGCGTGGCCGACCTCTCCGCAGGCATCCCCCAGGACGTCCGCGCCGAGGTCGAGGAGAAGGGCCTGTGCGGCGTCGTGCTGCAGCAGCCCGGCGACTCCGGCCGCATCCACGACCACGCCGCCGTCATCGCGCAGGCCAAGGAGGCCGGCGCCCTCGTGACCGTCGCGGCGGACATCCTCTCCCTCGCCCTGATCACCCCGCCCGGGGAGCAGGGCGCGGACATCGCCGTCGGCTCCACGCAGCGCTTCGGCGTGCCCCTGTTCTTCGGCGGCCCCCACGCCGCCTACATGGCCGTGAAGGAGGGCCTGCAGCGCAGCATGCCGGGCCGCCTCGTGGGCGTCTCCCACGACGACGCCGGCAAGCCCGCCTACCGCCTCGCCCTCCAGACGCGCGAACAGCACATCCGGCGCGAGAAGGCCACCTCCAACATCTGCACCGCCCAGGCGCTGCTCGCGATCGTCGCCTCGATGTACGCCGTCTACCACGGCCCCCAGGGCATCGCCCGCATCGCGCGCCACGCCCACGCCCAGGCCGTCCGCCTGGCGGAGGCGCTGCGGGCCGGCGGCGTCGAGGTCGCCGAGGAGCACTTCTTCGACACGATCACCGTCCGCGTGCCCGGCCGGGCTGAGCAGGTCCTGAAGGCCGCCGAGGAGAACGGCGTGAACCTGCGCCTGGTGGACGCGGACACCCTGCGGATCGCGGCCGATGAGACCACCGTCGACGCCGACCTCGTGGCCGTCCTGACGGCGTTCGGCCTGGACGCGGGCTCCCTGCCGGCCTCCGCGCACGAGGGCGCCGTGGCCACCCCGGCCGTGCCGGAGGCGCTACGCCGCTCCTCCGCGTTCATGACGCACCCGGTGTTCAACACCCACCACTCGGAGACGAAGATGCTGCGCTACCTGCGCCGCCTCTCCGGCTACGACCTGGCGCTGGACCGGACCATGATCCCGCTGGGCTCGTGCACCATGAAGCTCAACGCCACCGCGGAGATGGAGGCCATCTCCTGGCCCGAGTTCTGCTCCATCCACCCGTTCGCGCCCGACCACCAGACCGAGGGCTGGCGGTTCCTGATCGAGGACCTCGAGGCCAAGCTCGCCGAGATCACCGGCTACGCGGGCGTCTCGGTGGCCCCGAACGCCGGCTCGCAGGGCGAGTTCGCGGGCCTGTGGGCCATCCGCCAGTACCACCTGGCCCGCGGTGAGGGTGAGCGGGACATCTGCCTGATCCCGGCCTCCGCCCACGGCACCAACGCGGCCTCAGCCGTGCTGGCGGGGCTGAAGGTCGTCGTCGTCGCCACCGCCGACGACGGCACGATCGACGCCGCCGACCTGGACGCCAAGATCGCGGCGAACGAGGGCCGCATCGCGGCCATCATGATCACCTACCCCTCCACGCACGGCGTCTACGACGCCGACGTCAAGGAGGTCTGCGCCACGGTGCACGCCGCGGGAGGCCAGGTGTACATCGACGGCGCCAACCTCAACGCGCTCGTGGGCCTGGCCCAGCCGGGCGAGTTCGGCGGAGACGTCTCCCACCTGAACCTGCACAAGACGTTCTGCATCCCGCACGGCGGCGGGGGCCCGGGCGTGGGCCCCGTGGCGGTGGGCGAGCACCTGGTGCCGTACCTGCCCTCCCGCGAGGCCCTGATGACCGCGGCCCCGCACGGCTCGGCCGGCGTGCTGCCCATCTCCTGGGCCTACATCCACCTGATGGGCGCCGAGGGTCTGCGCTCCGCCACCGCGCACGCGCTGCTGGGCGCCAACTACATCTCCCGCCGCCTCGCGCCCCTCTACCCGACGCTGTACACGGGCAACGACGGCCTCGTGGCGCACGAGTGCATCCTCGACCTGCGCGAGCTCACGGCCCGCACGGGCGTGACCGCCGAGGACGTCTGCAAGCGCCTCATCGACTACGGGTTCCACGCCCCGACCCTGGCGTTCCCCGTGGCCGGCACGCTCATGGTGGAGCCCACCGAGTCCGAGGACCTCGAGGAGATCGAGCGGTTCATCGAGGCCATGGAGGCCATCCACGCCGAGATCACCGCCGTCACCCCGGAGACCGTGGCGGACTCCGTCCTGCGCCGCGCCCCGCACACCCTCAACGTCCTGATGGCCGACGAGTGGGATCGCCCCTACTCGCGCGCCCAGGCGGGCACGCCGGTGCCGGGCCTGCGTCTGGACAAGTACCTGCCGCCGGTGGGCCGCATCGACGGCGCCTACGGCGATCGCAACCTCGTGTGCTCGTGCCCGCCGCCCGAGGCGTTCGAGGGCGCCGTGGCCGACACCGCCGACGAGGACTGAGAGGATCACCCCCATGAGCGATTCGACGCGCAACTCCCCGCTGCACCCGGTCCACGAGGCCGCGGGCGCCACGTTCACGGACTTCGGCGGCTGGAACATGCCCCTGAAGTACGGCTCCGAGCTGGCCGAGCACAAGGCCGTGCGCACCTCCGCAGGCCTGTTCGACCTCTCCCACATGGGCGAGATCCGGGTCACCGGCCCGGAGGCCGGGGCCATGCTGGACCACGCCCTCTCGAGCGTGCTCTCCACGTTGAAGCCCGGCCGCGCCAAGTACGCCCTGTGCCTGACGGACGCCGGCACCATCCTCGACGACACGATCGTCTACCGGATGGACGACGGCGAGGCCGGCTCCGAGCCCGACTACCTGGTGGTGCCCAACGCTGGCAACATCGCCGCGGTCCACACCGCCCTGAACCAGCGGGCGTCGGGCTGGGACGCCGTCGTCGAGGACGAGTCCTCGACCACCGCCCTCGTGGCCGTGCAGGGCCCGCAGGCCGAGAGGATCCTCGCCCGGGCCATGCCGGAGGCCGCGGCGCAGCTGGCCGAGCTGAAGTACTACGGCCACCTGACCCTGACCGTGCCCACGGACGCCGGTGACGTCATCGCCGTCGTCGCCCGCACCGGCTACACCGGTGAGGACGGCTTCGAGCTGTTCCTGCCCGCCGCCTCCACCGCCGAGGCCGGCGACCGCGGCTCCGCCGTGTGGAACACGATGCTCTCGGCCGCGGACGAGGCGGGCGTGGAGCTGACGCTGTGCGGGCTCGCCTCGCGGGACTCGCTGCGCCTCGAGGCGGGCATGCCGCTCTACGGCAACGAGCTGGACACCGGGCACCAGCCGCACGCCTCTGGCGTCGGCTTCGCGGTGCCCGCGAGCAAGGAGGCCGACTTCGTCGGACGATCCGCGCTGGTCGGCAGGGACGACGTCGAGGAGGTCCTCGTGGGGCTGCAGGGCGCGGGTCGGCGTGCCGCCCGGCACGGTTACGCCGTGCTGGACGAGTCCGGCGAGCGGGTGGGCGAGGTGACCTCGGGCGCCCCCAGCCCGACCCTCGGACACCCCATCGCCCTGGCCCGTGTCCGCCGCGACGTGGCCGCCGAGGGCACGTCCCTGCAGGTGGACCTGCGCGGCCGCGGCGAGCCGTTCACCGTGGTGGCCACGCCGTTCTACCGCCGGGAGCGCTGAGCCCGACGCAGCCGTCCCTCGGCCCGCCGCTCGGCGGTCCCGGGGCCCTTCGCTAGACTCGGGCTCCGGGCCGTCGTCGCGGCCCCCCGTCCCGCCGTCCACCTGCAGGAAGTCCGCATGACTCACGTCGCCGCCCGTGCCCGGGTCCCCCTGAAGGGGCTGCTGGTCTTCCTCGCCGTCGCCGCCGTCCTGCTCCTGCTGGGCATCGTCACCGTCCTCCGCGGCGTGGCCGCCGACGCCGCCCGCGTGGACATCGTCACCGTGCTGGACGGCAACACCGTGGTGGTGAACCAAGGCGGCACCGAGCGGACCGTGGTCCTCGCCGGCGTCACGAGCGCGGGCCGCAACCCCGAGGGCCTCAAGGTCGGCCCCAACCTCTGCATGGGGGAGGAGTCCTACGCCTGGCTGCGTGATCGGCTCCCGCAGGGGGCGACCGCGAGCATGACCACCTCGGACGAGGGCGCGCCCGAGGGGATGGAGAGCGCGGTCATCTCGATCGGCGGCGGCACCGTCAACGTGGCCATGGCGGAGGCCGGCATGGCCGCCCCCACGGAGGTCGCCGTCGGCAAGCGCCTGGCGGAGGAGATCGCCCAGGCCAATCAGGAGGCCGTGGGTCGCGGCGTGGGGCTCTACGACATCGAGGAGCCCTGCACGTACCAGAACCGGCTCTACGAGGCCCAGTTCGCCCTGGAGCAGATCCCGGAGGACGCGGAGGCGTCCCTGACGAAGATCGACGAGCGAGCGGTGGAGTACGCGGCCGGCCTGGACCAGGTGCGCCTGGTGCAGCAGGAGATCCGGGCCCTCGACCCGGAGAACGGCACGTTCGCCGACCTCGCCTACGGGCCGGCCAAGGAGTCGCTCCTGGCCGAGGCGGACCCGGTGGTGGAGCACGGGATGCAAGTCCTGAAGGACCTCAACACGCGGCGCAACGAGATCGCGGCCCGTGGCTGACCCCGCCGCGCTCAGTCCAGGGCGAGGGTGACGAGCCCGAGCTGGGCCGCCCGGATGATCAGCTGGACGCGGTCGCGGACCTCCAGCTTGGCCATGATCCGCGTGAGGTTGGCCTTGACCGTGGACTCGGAGACGAAGAGGTTCGCGGCGATCTCCGGGTTCGACTGACCCCTGGCCAGCAGCCGCAGCACGCCCAGCTCCCGCTCGGTGAGGTCGGAGCCGTCGGGGCTGCCGGGCTGCACCGAGGTGGGGCCCACCGTCGGCCGGTCCCGCTCGATCGAGGCGAGCAGCTTGGTCGCCACGGCGGGGGAGAGCACGGACTCGCCGCGATGGACGGCCTGAATGGCGCCCAGGATGGCCGGCGGCTCCGCGTCCTTGAGGAGGTAGCCGCCCGCTCCGGCGCGCAGGGCCGGCACGAGGTAGTCCTCGGACGTGAACGTGGTGATCGCCAGGACCCGGATCGCGGGGTGGGTGTCCTTGATCCGGCGTGTGGCCTCCACCCCGTCCATCAGGGGCATCTGCATGTCCATCAGGACCACGTCCGGCTCGATGGCGGCGCACGCCTCCACGGCTTCGACGCCGTTGGCGACCACACCCACGCAGGTCATGCCGGGGGCAGAGTCGACGAGCACGCGGAGCGCGCCGCTCATGAGCGGCTGGTCGTCGGCGATCAGGATGCGCAGCTCTTCGGACACGCAGGTCAGCGTAACCGGTGCTGTGGCGCATGCCACCTTGTCGGCGTCGGGGCGAGGCCGGGGTGCCCGCCGGCCGTCATCTGCGCCATGCCGCGGCGCGGCCTGTGCGCGGCGTGCACCATTTGTGACGGGCGTCATACATACTGGGGCCATGAAGACTCGCGCTCTCCTCGCTTCCGCTCTCCTTCTCGCCTCCACCCTCGTCGGCGCTCCGGCCGCCGCCGCCTCGGCGGCCTCGGCCGAGGACGACGTCGTCACGACCCTGGGCCTCGGCAAAGGCACTGCGGAGTGGACGTGCCGCCACTTCGGCATCTGGTGCGACTGACCCCGGGGCGGTCCGCCCCCGATGCCTGATTCGAGCCCATCGACCCCCTCCGTCCGGAGCGGCGCGCCCTCCCGGGCGCGCCGCTCTTCGGCGTGGCGTCAGGCGCGCAGCCTGCGGTGGCGCGCGTTCTGGGCCGCGGCGCCGCTGAGCCGCGTCTATCTCGCCTTCGGGTCGGCGTTCCTGCTCGCCTCGACCGCGTCCGACATCGGTCTGTTCGGCCCGGGCCACGGCGTCATCCCGGTCCTGGACGGGATCGCCATCGCGTCGGCGACCAGCGCCTTCCTCGCCCAGTGGTGGCGCAGCACGGTGGGCTTCGCCCTGCTCCTGCCCGGGGCCGTCGCGACCGTCGTCGGCGGTTCCGAGGTGCTCTTCGCCGTCGTCGCGCCCGTGGTCCTCGGGGCCGTCGCGGCGACCGCCCGTTCCTGGGGGTTCGTCGTCACGGCCGCCGTCCTGGCGCTGACCTGGGGCGTCGCCCAGCCGTTCGCGGTGGGTCAGGCGAACGCGACGTGGTTCATCCTGCTGCTCATGTCCATGGGCCTCGGCGGCGGGCTCTTCATCCGCGAGAGCCTGACCCGGCGGGAGCGGGATCGCCGCCGGGTGTTCGAGGCGGAGGAACGGGCCCGGCTGGCTGCCGAGGCCGAGCGTCGCTCCCTGGCCCGCGACCTGCACGACGTGGTCGCGCACAACCTCACGATCATCTCGATGCAGGCCCGGACGGCACGCTACCTCGGCACCCCGGAGGCGGCTCAGAGCGTGCTGGACGTGGTGGGGGACTCCGCGAAGGACGCGCTGCGGGACCTGCGGCGCATGCTCTCCGTCCTCCAGGAGGACGGGATCGTGGACCCGAGCGGTGAGCCGGGCGCCGCGGGGGACGCGGACGGCGCGACGTCCGCGGATCCGGTCCTGTCCGTGGCCCGCCTGGCCGAGGAGCTGCGCAGTCTCGGAATGACGGTGGAGACGGACGTCCGCTGCGACCAGAACGCGATGCCGATCTCCGTGCGGTCCACCCTGCACCGGGTGCTCCAGGAGGCCACCACGAACGTCGCCAAGCACGCCGGCGAGGGCGCGCGCGTGCGCATCGAACTCCGCGACGCGGGGTCGGACGTGGTGCTCGCGGTGGAGAACACCGTCGCCGAGCGGTCCGGCCCGCCGCAGTGGAACTCCTCCGGTGTGGGCCTGAACTCCATGCGGGATCGCGTGGCCACCTTCGGCGGCGCGATCGAGGCCGGGCCGGGGGGCTGGGGGTGGCGGGTGCGCGCGGTGCTCCCCCGGTCCGTCTGACTGAGGCCGGCGCCGGCACCGTCATGGACCACGTCCATGTGAGCTGCCTCACATCATCGCCCGAAAGTCTGCACCATCCGCCACTGTCGGGGGCGCCGTCGTCCCTCCTAGAGTGGGTCATGCCCCATTGAGACGGTGCACAGTGCGAATCACGAGCCGGGATACATGCCTGAGGGGATGCGGGCCCCGGACGCGGTTCCGAGAAGGACGATGGCCATCCGGCCATCGTCCTTTCTCGTTGCGGGCGTGCTCAGGCCGGCTCGGTGCGCGACGGCTCCGGGGTGACCGTGCGGACGAGGGGACGGGCCGCCGTCCGGCCCAGGGCCATGAGCACGGCGGCCGGGAATCCGATCACCGGGATGAGCATCGGCAGGATGCCCGCCGCGCCCTGCGTGAGCACCACCAGGCCGTAGAGCATGCCGATCAGCGCGTACGCCAGCACGTGGACCCACTGGTTGAGCACGTGCCGGAACGCCCAGTTCACGAGCAGGCACAGCGGCAGCCCCACCACCAGCCCGGCGACCCCGACCACCGTCAGCAGCGGTGTCAGGCTGCCGAAGGCCTGCAGGCCCGGGACCACGGCCAGGACCGCCACCACGGCGGCCATCACGAGGTTGGGCAGCAGCCAGGCCACGAGGAACCCGTTCAGTCCCATGCGCAGCTGCGGGCAGGGGCCGGAACGGGCCGCGCGGCGACGGGCACGGGCGGCGGACGCGACCGGGGCGGGGGTGGTCATGGCGGGAACTCTCCGGGAGGGGGATCGACGACGTCGGGCGGGTCCCCACTGTAGTGGGCCGGGCTGGACGGGCCCCGGGAGAGTTCCCGGTCAGGCGCGCCGGTCGCCGTCCACGTGGAAGGTCAGGTCCTCGACGCCGGGGAAGGACTCGATCTCCTGGAACGCGTCCCAGGCGTCGCTGTCCGCCTCGGCGTCCGCGGGCAGGGTCACCGTCAGGGCGCCGATCTCCCCGTCGATCACCTGCAGGCGCAGCTCGAGCTCGTGTCCTCCGGCGGATCCGGAGGCGAAGCGGCCGCGGACGGGCCAGACGCAGTCGTTCGGCACCGCGCGCCGGACGTCGTCGTCGGTCTGGACGACGAGCGGCACCCAGTCCGGGACCTCGCCGGCTTCACGGATGGCCTCGGCCACCGAGGTGACGGTGCGCGCGTGCGGCAGCTGGGAGCGCAGCGCCTCAGCCCCGGGCAGGTCCCGGCCCTCGGCCAGCGCCGGGTCGAGCAGGGTCTCGAGCAGCACGCGCACCTCGACCGGCAGCTCGGCGGTGGCCTCGGGCTCGACCTCGTCGACCGCGTCCTCGTCCAGGCCGGCGGGGCCGGTGACGGCGAGTTCGACGGCGTCGCGGCGGGTCCGGCGGGCGTCCTCGTTGGCCAGCAGCATCGCCAGGGAGGCCGCTGCGGCCAGCGCGACGCGCGGGGCGGGGACGCCGACCCGCTGGAGCCCGCGCACCACGGCGCCGTCGATCCGGTCGTTCAGGCCGGCGGCACGCAGCGCGACCGCCGCGACCGCGCCGCCGACGGCCAGTCCGCCGAGCCCGCGCAGGGCACGTGCGGCGGGGGAGGGGGCCACCTCGCCCTCGGCGATCGCGGCGGTGTGGAGGGCGCCGGCGGTCTCGGCCGCGAGGAACGTGCCGCTGACGGCGGCCTCGAGCTCTGCGAGGGCCCGACGCTCGCGCCCTCGGCGGGCGTGCGGATCCAGCAGGGTGAGCCCGCCGACCGCGGCCGCCGCCGCCAGCCCGTAGAGCCGGCCGCCCGGGGCGAGGGCGCGCTGGCGCAACGCGGGGAAGACGGCCTCCGCGTCGTCGACGGGAACGGACGACGCCGAGTGGTGGACCTCGCCGGGGACGGAAGGGGCGGGGGAGGGGAGCTTCATGCCCCCAGTGTGGCGCACCGCCCGGCTCAGGACGAGTCAGCGGCCCACGTGCGCGCTCACGCGGAGCGCAGGCCGCCCTGCCACAGGGCGGCGAACGGCGTGCGGCCCTCCACCGCCTGCGCGATGCCGGCTCCCACGAACTCCTTGGCGCGGCGCGCGGCCTCGAGCGTGGTGGCACCCTTGGCCAACTCGGCGGTGACGGCCGCGGCGAGCGAGCAGCCCGCACCAGAGACGCCGGACTGGCCGATCTTCGGGGCGGAGAGCACCTCCACGGTGTCCCCGTCCACGAACACGTCCACGGCGTCCGGGCCGGGCAGGTGCATCCCGCCCTTGGCCAGGACGGCCGCGCCGGAGATCTCGTGGATGCGCCGAGCGGCCGCCGTCAGGTCCTCGACCGAGCGCACGGTCATGCCGGAGAGCTGCTCCGTCTCGAAGTGGTTCGGGGTGGTGAAGGTGGCCAGCGGCAGCAGCTCGGCCTTGAGCGCCTGGTCCGTGTCCAGGGCGTGGCCCGGCTCCTGGCCCTTGCAGATGAGCACGGGGTCCAGGACCACGTGGTCCCACTCGGCGCGGCGCAGGGCCGCGGCCGAGGTGCGGATGACCTCCGGGGAGCCCTGCATGCCCAGCTTCACGGTGCGCAGCCGCTCCGGGTAGTCACCCTGGATGGCGTCGAGCTGCTGCTGGAGGATCTCGGTGGGCACGGGGAAGAAGCGGTGGTTCCAGTCGTCCTCCGGGTCGAAGGAGACGATGCAGGTCAGCGCCACGATGCCGAAGACGCCGAGTTCCTGGAACGTCTTGAGGTCGGCCTGGGCGCCGGCGCCGCCGGTGGCCTCGGACCCGGCGATGGTCAGGGCGAGCGCGGGGGCGGAGGCGGAGTGCTGGGGGGAGTGAGCGGTCTGGGGCATGCGCCCATGGTAGGACCGACCCCGGACGGGAAGCGCCCGACGGCCGGCGGTGTTCACCGGGGAACGAGGGTCCTCGGACCCGGAGCGTCCGCCCGGGCGCCCCGAGCGACCCGCGAAGGAAGGGGACGGACGTGCTCGAGTTCCTCACCGGCACGGGCCTGGCCACCTCGGCCGGGCTCAACGCCTACATCCCCCTGCTCGCCCTGGGTCTGCTGGACCGGTTCACGGGGCTCGTCGACCTGCCCGCGGGCTGGACGTGGCTGTCCGCCGACGCCTCCCTCTGGCTCCTCGGCGTCCTGCTCGCGCTCGAGCTCGTCGCGGACAAGATCCCCGGGGTGGACGCGGTCAACGACGCCGTCCAGACGGTCGTGGGAGCCGACACGGTCACGGTGGGGGCCGCCGCGCCCGTGCTCTCGGCGGCCGAGGACGTCTCGGCGGCCGGCCTCGTCGCGGCCGCGCTGTTCCTGCCGGTGCTGGTCGCCGTGCTGGTGGTCGCCGTCGTCGTGGGCCTGTGGCTGCTGGCCCGGCGGTTCCGCGACCGGCGGACGCGAGGCCGTGCCGCGGCCGTCCCGGGTGGGCCAGAATGGACGGCATGATCCTCATCAACCTGAAGTTCACCGTCCAGCCCGAGCGTGCCGACGAGTGGATGGACGCCGTCGCGAAGTACACCGCGGACGTGCGCTCCGAGCCCGGCAACCTGTTCTTCGAGTGGTACCGCCCGGTGGAAGGCGGCCCGAACGAGTACTTCCTGCTCGAGGGGTTCACGGACGAGGGTGCGCAGGCCCACGTCGCGTCCCCGCACTTCCAGGAGGGCCTGGACGCGATGCGCCCGCTGCTGGCGAGCACGCCCCAGATCATCTCCGAGCAGGTCGGTGCGGAGGGCTTCGGCCCGATGGGCGAGCTGCAGATCGACTGAGCCCGCCCCCGGCCGGAGGAGGCGACGGCGCCCGCGTCACGAGCGTGACGCAGGGCGCCGTCCCTGTATCCGGGGTCACACCCTGGCTACGGTGAGCGCATGAGCGCCGAGCAGAACAGCATCCAGACCCCCGGCTACCGCGCCGCCCACGTCCCCGCCGGCCAGGATCTCGGTCACCGCTGGTCCACCCGCGAGGCCGATCACGACGATCCGGCGGACCGCCGCGCCGTCCGCCAGATCGCCGAACTCGCCTTCGCGTCCACGGCCGAGGCCGACCTCGTCGAGGAGCTCGCCGGCGGCGCGGAGGGCTGGCTGCCCCAGTACTCCCTCGTGGCCATGACGGCCGCGATCCCCGGCACGGACCTGCAGTCGGACCCGATGGGCTACGGCACCCTGGTCCGGGCCCACATCGACGACGCCGAAGTGCTCGCCCTCGCCCCTCACGGCGTCCTGCCCGAGCATCAGGGCGAGGGCGCCGGCACCGCGCTCGTCAACGCCCTGCTGCAGAAGGCGCAGGCCGACGGCGAGGAGGTCGTGGTGGTCTACGGCTGGCCCGAGTACTACGCGAAGTTCGGCTTCCACCGGGCCTCCGAGCACGGCGTGCACGCGGCCTTCGCCCGGCAGCCCGAGGCGCTGCAGGTCCTCACGCTCCAGGACGGGGCCGAGGTGCCGGCCGGCGAGTTCCGCTACCCGCCCGCGTTCGGGGCGGAGAACGCGCAGGTCGCCGGCCGCTGAGGGCGGGGCGTCAGCCCACGAGTCGGCGCACGGCGGCGAGCGTCCGTTCGGCCTCGGCCGGCTCGGCCGTGAGCCGCGCGATGACCTCCGCGAGGTCCGCGCGCAGGCCGGCCTCGGCGTCGTCGGCCGGGGCGTGGAGCCACGCCCGCAGGGCGCGGTTGTGGACGGCCACCACGGCCGCCGCCAGCCCGACGGCGACCCCGCCGCGCGCGGGCGTGTCCGGCAGGGCCGTGGCGAGCCAGCCGGAGAACAGCTCCGTGTAGCGGTGCGAGGTGAGCAGCTCGCGCGTGCGCAGCGACTGGGAGCCGCGCAGCAGGCGGGAGCGCGCCCGGGCCCGGTCCGGATCGGCGGTGTGATGCCGGAAGACCTGGAGGACCGCCTCCTCCAGGGCCTCCCGCACGCCGAGGGAGGTGCCGCGCAGGAAGTCGTCCAGGCGGGCGAGCAGCGCCGCGTGGTCGGCGAAGACCACCTCCTCCTTCCCTCCGAGGTGGCGGAAGAAGCTGGCCCGGCTCATGCCGGCCTGGCGGGCAAGCTGGTCGGCCGTGACGGCGTCGTAGCCCTCGCGGTCCAGGAGGTGGATCAGGGCGGTGAGAGTGTCCTCGGCGGGCGTCGTCATGCGGGCCATGGTGCCACGGGCGCGGCACAGGAGTGAGACTGCGTCTGATTCTGTGAGATGGCGTGTCAGTCGGTGTAGGGTGATGACAGACACACCCATCTCTCCGACCCCGCCCGGGAGGCCACCATGACCGAGACCCTGCCCACCGTCGAGCCCGAGTACGACGTCGCCACGCCGCTGGACACCGACTTCTACCTCGCGCTCGCGGACGTCTCCGACGCCGAGAAGGACGTGTGGCGTCGGGCCCGCGCCTTCGCGCTCGAGCCGGACGTGCTGCCCCGGATCCGGGAGGCGTGGGACCGCCACGAGTACCCGCTCGACCTCGTGGCCCGCCTGGGCCAGGCCGACCTGCTGCGCGACGGCGTCCCCGTGGACGGGCTGCCCGACGTCTCCCGCGTTGCAGCGGGCCTGGCCATGATGGAGCTCTCGCGCCTGGACGGCTCGATCGCCACGATGACGGGCGTGCAGGGCGGTCTGGCCATGCGCTCGATCCAGCTGTGCGGCAGCGAGGAGCAGCGTGCCGAGCACCTGCCGGCCATGGCGCGCGGCGAGCTCTACGGCGCCTTCGCGCTCACGGAGCCGACCCACGGCTCCGACTCCGTCTCGCTGGAGACCCGCGCCGAGCGCGTCGACGGCGGCTGGCGGCTGCACGGGCACAAGAAGTGGATCGGCAACGGGGCCGCCGGCGGCGTGACCGTGGTGTGGGCGCGCAGCGCCGAGGACGAGAAGGTCCGCGGGTTCATCGTGCGCCAGGAGTCCGAGGGCTACACGGCCGAGGTCATCAAGGGCAAGGTCGCGCTGCGGGCCATCGACCAGGCCCACATCACCCTCGACGGCGTGTTCGTGCCCGACGCCGACGTCCTGCCCGAGGCCCGCTCCTTCAAGGACACCTCCCGCGTCCTCTTCGCCACGCGCGTGGGGGTCGCGTGGTCCGCCCTCGGGAAGGCCGTGGGCTGCTACGAGGCGGCGGTGCACTACGCGGGGCAGCGCGTCCAGTTCGGCCGGCCGCTGGCCGCCGCTCAGAGCGTGCAGACCCGCCTGGCCGAGATGCTCTCCCAGCTCACCCAGGTGCAGCTGCTCGTGCTGCGTGCGACCCGGCTCGAGGACGAGGGGCGGCTCACCGGGCCGATGGCGTCCCTGGCCAAGTACTCGGCGACGCGCGCCGCGCGGTCCATCGCCGCGAACGCGCGCGACCTGCTCGGCGGCAACGGCATCCTCATCCAGAACGAGGTGGCCCGCCACTTCGCGGACATCGAGGCGATCCACACCTACGAGGGCACCGAGACCGTGCAGGGGCTGATCCTCGGCCGCGAGATCACGGGGGTCGGCGCGTTCGTGTGAGATGCCGAGAGCGGGGGGCGGCGTGAGCCAGAGATTTCTGCTGGTACGCACGCCCCCCTGCCGCCGATTCGTCTGGCTCGGCGGCCGATTCGTCTGGCTCACGCAGGCAGAGGGAGCCGCAGGTGGGCGGCGAGGTCGCGCAGCAGGGCGGCGCGGCCGCGCTGAGTGAAGACGCTGGCGGCCACGCGCAGCACGATCCACCCCTCGGCCTGCATCCGGCGGTCGCGCTCGATGTCACGGCGCCACTGCTGCGGGTCCGTCCGGTGATGATCGCCCTCGTATTGCACGCAGACGCGGGCCTCCCGTCACACCAGGTCCGGCCGGACGGTGGACCCGTCGCTCAGCATCAGCAGCGGATTCACCTCCGGCTCCGGCACACCCGCGTCGGTCAGCGCCAGTCGCAGGAGCGTCTCGGCCCTCGAATCCGCGCCGTCCCTGAGCAGCGGCAGGGCCGCCCGCAGGGTCCGCGTCCCTCGCCTCCTGCGCGCCCGGAGCACCTCCGCCTCCAGATCACGCACGGTGCACCATGGATGCTCGCCGGGGCGACGCCGGCCCGCCGGGCCGTCAGCCCGTTGCAGCAGGCTGTCCCCGGCGGCGACGACGTCGGCCAACGGCAGACCCAGCTGCGCCAGCGCCGCCCAGGTGGCGGCCGGCGTCGTGATCCGCACCCCGGCACGCACCAGCACGGGGTCCTGCGGGTGCAGCTCATGCCCGACGACGCCGCTGCGGCGCGGCGCCCCGCCTTCGGCCCGCGTGCGCGCCAGATGGATGGGGCCGCGCTCCCACTGCCGCGGCAGCCACATCCCCCAGAGGCGAGCGGCGGTGGCGTGGGTGGCCGCGGTGCCGGGGTTCGTCCGCTGGAGGGCGCGGACGACGTCGGCCAGTGAGGGCTGACCCCCGGCGGTGTGCCGCAGCCCGTGGTGCGGGGCGTCGAACCGGGGGCCGCGCAGCTGCGAGGCCGTCAGACCCGCCTGCAGCCCCGCGGCGACCGGGAAGACGGGGCTGGGGGCGGCGTCGTGGTGCGGAGGAGGGGCGACCATGCCGCCAGCCTCCCCTTCCGTGGGAGGGCCCGGCGCCGCGGCCGCGAGGGCTGTGGAGGGCGAGCCGGGCCGGCGGCCCTGTGCAGGAGCAGCAGAATCGTCTGGCTCACGTCTTCCACGCGTCCGGGCGGCGCTGAGCCAGACGAATCGGTCGTGACAGCCCCCTCAGAACAGCAGAAACGTCTGGCTCGCGCCGTCGCAGCGTGCCGGCGCACCCAGCACCGCTCAGCCCTTCGGGGCGTAGTACCGGCCGAGGGTCTCGGCCTTGAGCTCCGCGAGCGTGCCGTCCTGCATGGCCGCGCGGATCCGGTCCACGAGGGAGACCGTGAACCGCTCGTTGTGGATGGAGAGGAGCGTGTGCGCCACCATCTCCTTCGCCTTGAACAGGTGCCGCAGGTACGCGCGGGAGTAGTGGGCGCACGTGTAGCAGTCGCACTCGGGGTCCAGCGGCCCGAAGTCGCGGCGGTACTTCGCCCCGGGCAGGTTGTAGCGCCCGTCGCGGGTGTAGAACGCGCCGGTGCGGGCCACCCGGGTGGGGGAGACGCAGTCGAAGGTGTCGGCGCCGTTCTCGGCGGCGGTGAACAGGTCATCGGGTTCGGAGATGCCCAGCAGGTGGCGCGGCTTGTCCTCGGGCAGCTCCTGCGCGCACCATCCCACGATGGTCCCGAGGTTCTCCTTCTCCAGGGCCCCGCCGACGCCGTAGCCGTCGAAGCCGGACGCCACGCCGTCGAGCTCCCCCGCGGCCGGGAACTCGGCCCGCATCGCCGCGAGGTCGCGGCAGGCCTTGCGGCGCAGGTCCTCGTACTGGGCGCCCTGGATCACGCCGAACAGCGCCTGGTACGGCCGCGCCGCGCGGACCCCGGTGAGGCGGGCGTGCTCGTCGAGGCAGCGCTGGGCCCAGCGGCGGGTGCGCTCGAGCGCCTCCTCCTGGTAGCCGCGGGAGTTGTGCAGGGTGGTCAGCTCGTCGAAGGCGAACATGATGTCCGCGCCGAGGTTGTGCTGGATGCCCACGGACACCTCGGGGGTGAACCGGTGTCGGTCCCCGGTCAGGTGGGACTTGAACCAGACGCCGTCGTCGTCGACGTTGGCCAGGCGCTCCTTGCCGGGGGCGACGGCGTCGTCGGCGCCCTGCCCCTCGGGCGCGCCGGGGCCCTTCATGTCGATGACCTTCTTGAATCCCGAGCCCAGGGACATCACCTGGAAGCCGCCGGAGTCCGTGAAGGTGGGGCCGGGCCAGTTCATGAACGCGCCGAGGCCGCCGGCCTCGTCGAGGAGGTCGTCCCCGGGCTGCAGGTACAGGTGGTAGGCGTTGGCCAGGAGGGCCTGCGCGCCGAGCTCGGCCATCGACTCCGGCAGCACCGCCTTGACCGTGGCCTGTGTGGCCACCGGGATGAACGCCGGGGTCTGGATCCGCCCGTGCGGGGTGGTGATGACGCCCGTGCGGCCCAGCGGGGCGCCGTCGTGCCCGGGGGTCTCCAGGCGGTGGGTCACCTCGAAGCCGAAGTGGTCCGGGTGCGCGGGAACGGCGGGGGGCTGCGGGGTGTCGGGCATGGGATCCAGGGTAGTGGGGGCGTCCAAGCGGGGAGGCGGGGTGGAGCGGCGTGGTCCCGAACGGGATGTCCCTGTCGGGAGTCCTCAGAGGCGAGTACACTGGACATCACGGGACGCGCTTCGGCGTCTTCCGTCCAACCGGACCCCCGCCTTCGAGCGGGGGTTTCGTGTGTCTGCGTTCAAGGGGTCCAGACGTAAGAGTGCTGACGGATCTTGTTCAGCGATCGGCCGATGGCGTTCATTCGGCGAACGGCATCGCGGTGGCGCTCAGTGACATGGCGGCGGCGCTGCTCGAAGTACGTCAGGACGTCCACGGCCTGCAGCAGGCGGCTCTGGTTCGAAGGGCCGAAGTACATCGTGTCCAACAGGTGGTCGAGTGCTCCGTCGGAGAGGCCCTGGACCGAGGCGGCTCGCATGCGTCAGTAGGTCAGACGGCTGTCATCGCGGAGGTGGTGGTCATCGGCGATCACCAGGAGGCCGTCCGCACGCAGGGACGTCCTCCGGTGCACGCGGTTCAAGAGCTGAGCGGACACCACGATGTGCGGTTTGGCGTCTTCCCATCCAGGCCGCTGACGCAGCCTGTCGACGTCGACACCCTGGAAGCCGAACCACGGGGTGTGCGCGGCGATGAGTTCGACGGCGCGTTGGCTGGCCCATGCGCGGACGCCGACGGGGGCGGCAGTCCAGTCGTCCTTGCCGTTAAACACCGCAGGCCATGGAACTCGAGCTGCTCCGGCACCGCCTGCGGGTGGTCGGCTCGGAGCTGTGCATGGAGCTGGTCCAGGTCCCTTGCCTGCCTGTCCCTCAATCAGTCGCTTCAGACTCTTTCCCACTTGTCGCTGAGAGCCGACCCTGGTGGTCGCGGGACCAGCGGTCGCCAGCGGCGTCGGTGAAGGTGAAGGCGGTCACCCGGAACCGTTCGGCGTTGGTCAGCGGCCGGGGGACCACGTCCAGTTCATCCGCCTGGACGCCGTAGCCCCACTCGTTCTTGCTCAGTTCGAAGTAGGTGCGTCCTGGAGGCAGCATGGCGGCGGTGAGATCGGGAACGGGATACTTCGACGCCACCGTGGCCCGTGCCCCGTAGACCGGGACCTGGGAGGAGTTCTCCACGGCGAGGAACCAGCGCCGCGTGGGTGGGGCGCCGAACTCGTCATTGATCCGGGCGGCGACGCACATCCACGCGGCGACCTGGCGTGCCTGTTCCTGCTTTTCGCGCAGGTCCTGCCGCTCGTCGCGGCCCTTCTCGATCTGGCGCAACCGCCACGACTCCACGGCGGACCATGCCGCGGCCAGGAGCGCCAACACGGAGACCACGAGGGCGATGACGTTCGCAGCGTCCATCAGAACATCTCCTCCTGCGCAGTGGAGAAGTCCCGCTTGATCGTCTTGGGAACCTTCCGTTCGGCCGGGGTCGGTTCGGGGAGTTCGTTCGCCGGGATCAGGTCTCCGGCGAGGATCTCGTCCAAGAGGTCTGCCTGGTCACCGCCCAGTGACACGGTCTCGGTCAGCACTCGGAGCAGATCGAGCAGCTCGTCGTTCCACTCGTCTGCCCACTCAGTGGGGCGGATACGGTCCAGCGGGGTGGCCGCCTTGCCGGCGGCGCGGCCGATGCCGGTGGCCGTCCTGGCGCCGAGCCACTTGTCCAGGATGTTCATGCCGGACACGGTGAAGGCCCTGACCTCCGGGCTCACGCCGGTGACGACGCCGTCCCCCACCGTCAGACGCTGGGTGGCAGGGTCGTAGGACACGGCCCGCGGGGAGGCAGGCAAGGCCGTCACGGGGGCTTCCCAACCCAGGCCAGGAATGCGGGGTACGCGGCCGGCGGGGCGGTCTACACCAGTGAACCGCTCCCCGTAGGTCTGCAGCCACAGCAGACGTTCACCCAGCTCCACGGCACGGGCGAACAGGGCCGGGTCGACCGTCAGCGGCACGTGGACGGGGCTGCCCTCCAGGGCTTCGTCGAACCGCTGGACGTAGGCGTCATGGCCGGCGATGCCCATGACGTAGGCGGCCAGGTCTTCCGGCGTGACCTCTCGGCCGTAGCGCTCCCCCAGCAGCGGGAGCAGCCCGCCGGTGACGTTGGGCTGGGCGGCTTCAGCGTCCCGGTAGAGCGGAATGACGTCCTTGCCACCACGGTTGTTGTAGTAGTGCAGATCCGGCACCGCCGTCGCCACGGTCACGGCGGGGCCACCGCTGATGCGGGCTGTCCTAGGGGAGACAAAGAACAGCTGGCGGTCCGACAGCGCTTGCCAGAGTGCGGGGCTGTCCGTCTTCGCCAACCGGGGGTCGTCGAAGGTCCACTGGCGGTCGAAGGAGCGCCACGCCACCCGTGTGATCGGCCGGTGCTCAGCGTCGGCGGGCAGCGCCGCCAAGGGGGTCAGGCCGCTCACGGCGGTGTGGATGGTGCGCCCAGAGTGGCCCGTCACATACTTCTCCGCACGGGCGTCCGCGGACGGGTCAGCCAACAGCTCTCGCCACCGCCGTTGCAAGGTGTCCTGATCCGGGGCCACGGGCCAGGCGCGGTTGTACTTGATCCCGGGCTGCTGCCAGGGGAAGAGGTCCGCCAGGGCGGGCATCGCCGCCCAGTCCTCCCCGCCGCTGGCCGGTGCCAAGGGGTCGCCCGCCCCACCGGGCAGGCGCTCCCATGTGCCGTCGTCGGGATCCAACCGGGCCACCTCGTCCAGGGCCGCGAACTTCTCCGCGCGCGTGCCCCGGAAGCGCCGGTAGTACACGGACGCTTCCCGGGCGGCCTTGCCGGTGCGCACCAGAGTCACGATCGCCACCGGGGTCTGGATGTCGAAGACGTTCTCCTCCTGGCGTGCCCCGCGGCCCTCGCCGCCAAGGTCCATCACCCAGATCTCACTGGCCGTCCGACGGGCCAGATCGCGCAGACCCACAAAGGCCGGGCCGGTCAGCCACGAGGACGCCGTGATGAAGGAGATGATCGCCTGGTCCCCGGGGTCCTGCTGGAACGCCTTCCAGATGGCCCACCGCCAGAAATACACGTACAGGTTGTACAGCGAGGCCTGGGCGGAGAAGATCACTCCCTGCTCCTGGGCGGGGCCGATCACGTCGTCGAACAGCGCGTCCTCGCCGTCCCCGTGCTCCACCCAGCCGCCGGTGCCGGAGGTCACCCGGTCATAGGGCGGGTTGCCGATGGCCACGGTGATGCGCCGGTCCCGCTTGATCTGGCGGGCCGCCTCGGCGGCCTCGGCGAGGACCCGCGCGTCGCCGAATAGCCCCGCCTCCATGCCCGCCGAGGGGTCCTCCAGGGTGTCCGTCAGGTACACGCCGATCTCCTCCGCCTGGAAGGCGTGACCCTGCGCCTCAGCGAGCCGCTGGCCGATGCGCAGGTGCGCCACCGAGTATGGGCCGGGCAGCAGCTCGAAGGCCAGCAGGTTCTTCGTGAGGTTCTTGGCCACCTGGGCCACCCCCGCCGGGCCGCGTTCCTCCCGGGCTGCTGCCTCCGCGCGGTCGATGACCGCCAGCGGGTAGGTGCCGGAGCCCGTCGCGGGGTCCAGCGTCACCACCGAGGGGGCACCGAAGCCCAGGGTCTGACCGAAACGTTCCCGCAGCAGCGCGTCCACCACGCGCACCTGGCACTGCACCACACTGATCGGCGTGTAGTAGACACCCGCCCGGTTACGGGCGGCCGGGTCGTAGCGCTGGAGGAAGTCCTCGTAGAACCACAGCCACGGCTCACCACGGGAGTCCGTGGAGCGCTCGATGGCGGCCACGTCCATGCTGGACACCAGCCGCATGATGGCCCCGACCTCCGGGGCGATGTACTCCATGAGCGCCGGGATGCCGATGATCGGTCCGAGGGACGCCGCCAGCACGTTGCGGTGGGCCGTCTCCAGGGCGTGCTTGGCCTCCTCGAGCGTCACCACGCCGTCGGCGTTCCGGTCCGCTTGGCCGGAGAGACCGGCGATGGCCATGGAGTAGGCCACCACCTGGGCGACGTCGCCGGCGAACTGGGCGTCCGTGGTCGTGTGGTGCACCGTGTGGTCCCAGGCCGCCTTCGCCTCCCGCACCGAGCGGTAGTTGTTGGACAGGCCTTCCTGGAGGCGCTCTCGAAGGAAGCGGGCCAGCGGGGCCAGGCGGTCCGCGAGCTGGCTCACCCGGGTGATCGGCCGGGGCTGGGCCAGGGTGAACTGTTCCAGGACGGTGCGCAGGCGGTCCGCGTCCCAGCCTGCGACGCCGTCGACGGGCAGGAACGCGGTGTCCACAGGGGAGCCGGAGACATAGAGGGCGATCTCGTCTCCGTTCGAGACGAGCAGCGCGTCCAGCTGGGAGAGCAGGTCCCACTGGCCCTTCTCCCGGCCGCGCCACTTCTCTCCGATGACCGTGTGGCCGGGTGCCTTGAGTTCCACCCATCCGCAGGGGCGACCGTCGATCAGGGCGGCGAAGTCCGGGCGCACGCCGTCGAGCTGGGCCTCTCGCAGCAGGCTGAGGTCCCCAAGCCCGGTGACGGAGGAGAACGCGCGCAGGAACTCGGAGACCGGGACCGTCAGCTGCGCCTCCGGCTCGGCGGAGACCCCGCTCGTGGAGGCGAGCCGCGCGTCACGGGCGTACGTCTCAGCGAGCTGGGCGAGGGGTGCGTCGATCATGTGTCCTGCCTTGCAGTGAAGAGGGTGGCGCGAGTCACTCTATCCAGACGGGGCGTGTTCGACTGGGCCGACACCGCGGAGGCCGGCCTCGCCCCGCTCGTGGCGAGAAATCTGGTCGGGCTCGTCGGCGCCCTCGTCCTCCTCCCCGTCAGGCGCCGGGACACGCCCTCGGTCCGGCAGCCGGACCAGACCGCCCCGGCTCAGCCCAGCACCACCCGCGCCACCGCGCTCGCCACCACCAGGTCCTGCCAGGGCATGCCGGTGGTGACGAACAGGGCGGGCGCGCCCTCCCGACGACGCGCGGTCCCGGCCACGAGCTCGGCCAGCGTCACCGTGTCCTCGATCCCGGCCAGCGCGCCGGAGTCGATCGCGAGGGTCACGTCCCCGGCCTCGCGGGCGGCCGAGTCCCGCGACTCCACCGCCACGGTCGCGCGGCGGGCCAGGGCGTCGTCGGTCTCGCGGGCGTCCGTGGTGTGCGAGCCCATCGCCACGACCGTCGCGTGCTCCGGCACGAGCGTCCCGTCGAACAGCGGGGCCGTCGCGGCCGTGCACGTCACCACGACGTCCGCCTCCGCCACGGCCTCCGGGCCCGCGGCGCGCGCGGTCACGCCCAGCTCCGCTTCGACGCGCGCGGCCAGGGCGGCGGCCCGGTCGGCGTCGCGGCCCACCACGGACACCCGCTCCAGCCCGAACACGTCCTGGAACGTGAGCGCGTGCTCCCACGCCTGCACGCCCGTGCCGACCACGACCAGGTGCCGGGGCGCGGTGTCCGCGAGCAGCCGCACCCCGAGCGCGGACACCGCGGAGGTGCGCAGGCCCGTCAGCTCGACGCCGTCCAGCACGGCCCGCGGTGCCTGGCCGGGGGTGCCCGGGGCGCCGAACAGCACGTAGACGCCCTGGATGACGGGCAGTCCGCGCTCGGGGTTGTCCGGCGTGAGGGTGAGCAGCTTGGTGCCGACCTCGGTCCCGCGCGTCGAGGGCATCTGCAGCAGCTGCCCGGCGGCGGTGGACACGCGGGTGCGGGGGGCGTCGGCCTCCGGGTCCAGGCCCGCGGCGAGGGCCGCCTCCAGCGCGTCGACGGCGGCGCGCGGGCTCAGGGCGGCGCGCACGGCGGGGCCGTCGATCCAGGGCAGGGAAGCGGTGGCGCGGTGCGTGTCCATGCGGCCACGCTACGGGGTGGGCCGGGCGGCTCAGCCGAACAGCGTGCGGAAGTTCGCCAGGATCCGGCGGGGGTGCTCGGGGTCGACGGCGGCCAGCCCCGCCACCGTGGGCTCGTACTCGCCCGGGGCGAAGTACCCGTGCTCGCGGTAGATCTCAAGGCGCTCGAGGATACCGGCCTGGTCCAGCTCCGGGTGGAACTGGGTGGCGTACTGGCGGGTGCCGAGCCGGAACATCTGCACGGGACAGTCGGCGCCCGCGGCGAGCAGCACCGCGCCGGGCGGGAGCGCGCTCATCGCCTCCTTGTGGCCGACGTACGCCGCGAACGTGCGCGGCACCCCGGCCAGCAACGGATCCGCGGCACCCTCGTCGGTGAGCGTGACCTCGACGGGCGCGGCCGATTCGCCGTACGCGTTGTCCACGACCCCGCCGGCGTGCCGGCCCAGTGTGCCGACGCCGTAACAGCAGCCGAGGAACGGCAGGTCGCGGCGCCGGACGACGTCGAGCATCCGGCCCAGCTCCGCCTCCACGGCGCGCTGCACGGGGGACTTGGTCTCCTCGGGATCGGTGCCCGTGAACGGACTGCCGGGCAGGATCACGGCGACGACGTCCGCGAGCTCCGCCTCCCAGTCCACGCCGTGCGTGGCCACGTCCGGGCGCTGCACGACGCGGTCGAGGGGCAGCACCCGCAGCCGGCCCTCCGGATAGCCACCCAGTCGCTGGACGGCCTCGACCTCGGCAGCCGCGGCGTCGTCTTCGGGGCGCGTCTGGACGAGGAGGAACGGCCGCGGATGCGGGCTCGGGACGGCGCCGGTCGGGGTGGTCATCTCGGCAGACTAGCGCGGCATCGGGCCGGGAGGGCGCGGCGGCGTCGTGGGGCGTCGTCGGGGGCGGGCCGCGGTCAGCGGTCGGCCCAGGGGCGGGCGTCGGAGGCCCACGGCAGGGGACGGACGCGCTCCTCGGGCAGCGGGTCCGTGGCCAGCCGGCCGTAGCGGTGCACGTCGAGCCGTCGCCCGCCCGCGCGGAGGCGGCCGCGCTGCGTGCCTTCGTGTCGGAGCCCGGCGGCCCGGGCGACGGCCCCCGCCGTCGGGCTGTCCGCCCGGTGGGCCAGTTCGATCCGCTCGAGGCCTCCCTCGGCCAGTTCGGCGTCCGCCACGGTGGTCGCCGCACGCGACATGATCGCGTCCCCGCGCCAGCCCTGATGCAGCCAGGCGGTGAGCGCGCCGGTGCCGTGCGCCTCGTCGCGCACGACGGCGACCAGGCCGATCAGCGTGTCCGTCCCGCGCTCCACCACGGCGACGGCGTCCGTCCCCTCCGCCTGGACCAGTCCGTCGACGTAGGCGCGGGCCGAGGCCTCGTCGGTGACCTCCCCGGGGTCGGCCATGCCGACGGTGCCCGCGTGGAAGGCCGCCAGGACGGCGGGCGCGTCCGTGGAGCGGAGGGGGCGGAGCTGAGCGGGTGCGGAGCCGGTCATGTCGGGAGCATGGCCCCGACAGGGGCTGGAAAGTGAGGTGCGCCACACGAGCCGCACCCCGGAGGGCGGGTCACCGGGGACGGGGCCGGCTCTCGACGCCCGTCCCGCGGCTGGGCCTCACCGGCGCGTGGCTGCCTTCGCCTCGAGCTCGTCGGCGAGGGTGCGCAGCGTGCCGAGCTCCCGGGCGATCCGGGAATCCAGGTCGGCGTCCGTGAGCGTCTCCGAGCCGCCGCGGGCACGCAGGTAGAGCAGCTGGCCGAACCGGGCCCGGCGCCACTGATACTCGGCCTCGGCGTCGCGGGCCTGCAGGGCGCGGGAGATCTCCCGGTCGTAGAGCGGCGGCTCGTTGAGCTGACGCTGGCGCACTTCGAGCACGCGGGACGCCCGGCCCGGCTCGGAGGGGACCTCGTCCGCCTCGAGCAGGCGCCGACCGAGGTTGGCGGCGGCGATGTGCTCGCCCTCCTCGCGCAGGATCAGCGACGCCAGGGACAGCGCGGCTTGGATGGACTTCCACCGCCCCACGGCCCCGTCCCACGGCAGGTTCGTCAGCAGGCCCAGGGTGGCGAGCGTGCCCTCGGTGTCCTCGTGCAGCAGGTAGAGCCGCTCGGCCATGCCGAACACGTCCTCCAGCTGGGAGCCGGAGCGCAGGTTCAACCCGTGGGAGAGCCGGGCCGCGGTGGCGGTCAGCTCGGTGTCGTCGAGGTGGCGCTTGCCGACGGCGACGATCCGCTCCTCGGGGGACCCCGCGTCCACGGGGGAGAAGGTGGTGTCCGGGACGGCCCTGCGCTCCTCCGGGCGGTCCGTGCGGACCCGGATCACGGAGCCGTGGGCGATCTTGACCTCCCGGCCGCCCTCGAGGGTGGCGATCACGAGCGCGGGGGTGCCGAAGTCGTCCCGCATCACCCGGGTCGAGGCCACGGGCGGGGCGGGCTCGCCGCGGCGGGTCAGGAAGCTGTCCCCGGGCTGCACGTCCTGGGACTTCAGATGGCGGAGATAGCCGCCGACGACCGGTGCCATGCTCAGCGCCCCCATCCCACGTGGGCGAGGGCCTGGCGCACCAGGTCCCCGCGGCCACCGATGAACTCGGCCTGGATGTCCTCGCCGAGGGCCTCCTCGGGGGTGAGCCAGGTCAGCTCGAGCGCGTTCTGGCGCGGCTGGCACTCACCCGTCACCGGCACCACGTACACCAGGGCCACGGCGTGCTGGCGGTCGTCCGTCAGCCCGGTCTCGGACGGCGCCGGGAAGTACTCGGCGACGGTGCAGGGGACCACCGACGGCGGCAGCTGCGGGAACGCGAGCGGGCCGAGGTCCTTCTCCAGGTGGCGCATCAGCGCGGCGCGGATGGTCTCCCGGTACTGGACGCGGCCGGAGACGAACGTCCGCTGGAACGTGCCGGTCTCGTCCGCCACGTAGAGCAGGCCGATCTCGGTGACGTAGCCGAGGGAGTCCAGCCGCACCGGGATGGCCTCCACATACACCATGGGCAGCCGGCGCCGGGCCTCGTAGAGGTCCTCGTCGGACAGCCAGCCCGGATTCGGGTCGGGGGTGCGCACGCTCATGGTTCTGTTCTACCGGAGTTCCGCGCCGGGGGCACACCGGGTCCCGCGTGTTCCGCTCACCACTTGGCTCGGAAGTACTGCCGGGCCATCGGCACCTGCTCCGAGGGGACGTCGAGCGCGAGGGCGGCCGCGGTCGGCCAGTTCGGGTTCGCCAGGGCGGCGCGACCCACACAGACGGCGTCGGCGCGGTCCTCGTCCACCACGGCCGCGACCTCCTCGGCGCCGGTCAGCGAGCCGACGGCGGACACCACGATCCCCTCGGTGCCCTCCTTCACGGCGGTGGCCAGCGGCACCTGATAGCCCGGGCCCTGAGGGCCCTCGTAGGTGTCCCCGATGCCCGCGGAGGACAGGTCGAACCAGTGCACCTGCCCCTGCAGCTCCTGCGCCAGGCGGACGGTCTCCTCGATGCTCCAGCCGCCCTCGACCCAGTCCGAGCCGGAGATGCGGATGCCGAGGACCTTGTCCGCGGGCCACACCTCGCGCACGGCCGCCACGACCTCCTTGAGGAAGCGGGTGCGGCCCTCGAAGTCCCCGCCGTACTCGTCGGTCCGGGTGTTGGTCAGCGGCGAGAGGAACTGGTGGATGAGGTAGCCGTGGGCGGCGTGCAGCTGCACGGCGCCGAAGCCGGCACGGTCGGCGCGCTCGGCGGCGTCGGCGAAGGCCTGGACGGTCTCCCGGATCTCGTCCACCCGCATCGCGTGGGTGCGGATCTCCATGGAGTTGGTGGCCACGCCGGAGGGGGAGAGGGTCTCCCAGGAGTCGGGGCCCTCGAGGATCGGCTGCCCGGCGGGCGCGCCCGGGTGCATGGGGACGGTCGAGGCCTTGGCGCCGGCGTGGCCGAGCTGGATGGCGGGCAGGGCGCCCTGGGAGGCGATGAACTCGGCGATCGGCGCCCACGCGTCCCGCTGCTCGTCGTTCCACAGGCCGGTGTCCCACGCGGAGATGCGTCCCTCGGGGGTGACGGCGGTGGCCTCGGCCACCACGATCCCGAAGCCGCCGGCCGCGCGGGCGCCCAGGTGCTGGAAGTGCCAGCCGTGGGGGACGCCGTCGCGCGCCTCGCACGAGTACTGGCACATCGGCGGCAGGATCAGGCGGTTGCGCACGCGCACGCCGTTGATCTCGATCGGTTCGAAGATCGCGGGCACGGCGGGGGCGTCGGTCTGCGGGGTGGCGGTCTGAGTCATGCACCCCACCCTACGAGCGGGTCCGGACACGGGAGGGCTCGCGTCCGCCGCGGGCGGAAGGGCGGGCCGGCCCGCGCGACGAGAGAAGTCGTCACCGCTGCTGCGTCCACCCCTACCCTGGGCCCATGCCCTCCTACCGCGCCCGCCTGCAGATCGGCGACCTCCTGCCCGGCCACCGACCCGAAGAGGTCATGGACCTGGCCGAGGCCGCCGTCCAGGCCACGCACGTGCTCGCGGCCAAGGACATCGAGGTCGTCGCGCGCGTCCCGCGGATCGTGCTGCGCTTCACGGTGCCCGGCTCGCACCGGGCCGGCGAGGACGCCGAGGCCGCCGAGGTGGCGCGGCGGATGGCGGAGGCGGTGTCCGGCGTCGCCGTGACGGGCCGGCTGGACGTGCTCCGGCGCGACGGCGGCCGGTGGGTCCCGGTGCCCGCTGGGCTCGGGCGCTGAACGGGGCCGGGCTCAGGCGCCGGCCGGGTGCGGCCGGCGGGCGGCGTCGCGCTCGATCTGGCGGGCCCAGGAGCGGCGCACGGCCGCGGCGGTGACCAGCAGCAGCGCCCCGAAGGCGGCCGCGAGACCCACCCACACGCTCTGCTGCGCCCCGAGCGGGCTGGGCAGCAGGCGGGGCAGGGCGAGGCAGAGCAGGGTCCAGGCCATGCCCAGGGCCACACCCATGCGGCCGCGCCCCCCGAGCACGAGGCGCAGGGCCGCCAGCAGCAGGGCCACCAGCACCAGCAGGGCGAGCAGCTCGGTCGGGAACCAGTCGACGTGCACACCCCAGGCGTGGAGGGCGGCGCCCACCGCGGTGGGTGCGCCGGCGAGGAGGGTGCCCAGCAGCACGCCGAGCGCGCCGTCCTCGGCCACCCGTGCGACGCGGCGGGCCGCCGGGCGGGCGCCGAGCCGCCGGGCCACACGGAGCATGAGGACCAGGGCGAGCAGCCACGGGACGACGTCGAAGCCCCCGGGGGCCAGGACGGCCAGGGGGAACCACAGCGCCAGCGCCAGCAGGGTCCCCGCGACCGCGCCTCGGATGCGGCGGTGCCGCGGCGACGCGCCCTGGCCCGGCCCCCACTGCCGGAGCACGTACATCCCGGTCAGCAGCCACAGCACCGGCCAGATCGCCGGGTGCAGCGGGGACAGCCCGAACACGCTCGCGTCGGGGCCGTGTCGGCCGTCGGCGGTGAGCGGGTAGGCGCCGGCGTCGAGCGCGGCGAGCCCCGGGACGCGGCCGGCCAGACCGAGGCCCCACGCGCCGGAGAGCACGAACAGCGCCCACACGACGGTCAGCAGCGCCTGGCCGCGTCGGTCCGCAGCGGTCGGTGAGCCGGCCGGCTCCTCGGGCGGAGCGGGGGTGTAGCCGGGGGTCAGGGGCAGGGCGCCCGTGACCGGCCCCGCCGGGGAGTGGGCGATGGCCTCGGCCCGGACGGCCTGCGCCTTCGTGGAGAGTCGCTGCCGCCGCCGCCACTCGGGCAGGGCCACCCGGGCTCGGGCGAACAGCTCCTCATCGGTGAGCCGCTCCTCCGGGTCGGACAGCAGCGGCCGGTCGGCGGCGGCCGGGAAGACCTCGGGGCCCTCGAGCTCGCGCGCGGCCCGGGCGAGCGCGCGGGACTCCCGCTCCTCGTGCTCGCGGCGGCGGCGGGCGGCGTCCTCCGCCGCGCGGCGCTCGGCCTCCCGGGCGCGGTCCTCGAGGAGCCGGGCCTGGGCGAGGGCGCGTTCGGCGTGCAGCACGGTGTGGGCGCGGACGCGTGCGGCCTGGCGACGACGTCGCTCGGCCTCGCGGCGGGCGGCCTCCTCCGCCTCGCGACGGCGCCGCTCGGCCTCCTCGGCCCGACGGCGCCGCTCGGCCTCGACGCGTTCGGCCTCGAGGCGACGGCGTTCGGCCTCGGCCGCCTGCCGACGGCGCTCCGCCTCCGCCTCCGCCTCGAGCCGCAGCCGCTCCCGCTCGGCGAGCGCGGCCTCCTCGCGGGCCCGCCGCTCCGCCTGCACGCGGGCGCGCTCGGCGGCGACCTCCGCCTCCCGGCGGCGCCGTTCCTCCCGCTCCCGGCGGCGGGCCTCCGCCTCGGCGGCGGCACGTGCCTTCTCCTCGGCCGCCACCCGACGGCGCCGCTCGGCTTCACGCCGACGGCGCTGCTTCTCCTCCTCGCGGCGGCGGCGGGCCACCCGCGCGGCCTGGGCCCGGCGGGCCTCCTCGTCGAGGCGGGCCCGCCGGCGCTCCTCGGCCGCAGTGCGGCGACGTGCGGCCTCCGCGGCCTTCTCCGGGTCCCGCCCCGGGGCGGGGAGGATGCGCTCGACCGTGCCGACGAGCGGATCGGCGAAACGGGCGAGGTCCGGGCTGCCGAGGCGGTCCAGGATCTCGCTGAGGTCCCGGCGTGGGCGCTGTTCGGCGGGAGCGCCCGGAGTGCGCAGGCGGTCCATGGCGCGGTGCACGTCCGCGCGGCGGTCCTCGCGCACGCGGCGCTCGGCGGCGGTCTCGGGTCGGCCCGAGCGCAGGGCGCGCTCGTGACGGCGCAGATCGCGGCGGGAGATCTCCCCGGGCGCGGCCAGGGCGCGGCGGGGGCGCGCGGCGGGGGCACGCGTCGCGTCGTCGTCGGGACGGGGCGCCGAGGCGCCCCGAAGGCGCTCGAGGGCGGCGCGGGACTCGGAGGACGCGTCCTGCATGCTCACCCCTTCCGGCCCCGGCGACGGTGGGCCATGATCCCCGCGATCATCAACCCTGCAAGGGTACCGAACACCATGCCGACCACCGCGGACGCCCACCACGGCAGGCCGGTGGCCCGGCCGGTGATCCAGCCGAGCCCCACCATGGACCCGGACCACGCGAGCGAGCCCGCCCCGGACAGCCACAGGAACACGGGCCAGCGGATCCCGCCGATCCCGGCCGCCGCCATGGACGCCGTCCGCCCGCCCGAGACGAACCGCAGCACGGACAGCCCCGCCAGGCTGCCCGCCGGGCCCACCCGCACCAGCAGGCTCCGGATCCCCCGGTGGATCCGACGCCACCACGCCCAGCGGTCCAGGCGGTCGGCGAGGCCGTGGCGGAACAGCGCGTAGAGGCCGACGTCCCCGGCCCAGCAGCCCAGCCACGCCGCCAGCACCGCGGCCACGGGGGAGACCCGGCCCTCGGCTACGAGCGCCCCCGAGCCGATGACCACCACCTCCGACGGGACGGGCGGGATCGGGGCGTCCAGGGCCACGAGCAGCGCGGTGAGCGGGTGGAACCACGCTCCGAGCGCGTCCATCAGGGCGGCCGGGTCCCCGCCCGTCACCGCGGTCGCTCCTGCAGCTCGGCGGGGGAGGTGAACTCCCGCTCCTCGCCCGTCACCGGGTCCGTGAAGCGCAGCGACCGGGAGAGCAGCTGCAGGGGCCGTGCGACGTCGTCCGGGGCGAGGTCGAGCAGGTCCGGGTAGAACGGGTCGAACGCGATGCCCAGGCCCAGGGCGGCCAGGTGGATGCGCAGCTGGTGGGTGCGCCCCGTGCGCGGGGTGAGCCGCAGGTGCGCCACCCGCCGGCCGGCCAGCGTCCCGGCGGAGACGCCGACGCCCAGCAGCTCCACGCGGGACTCCGCGTTCGCCCCGGCGTGGGGCCGGTTCGAGCGCCGGGTCCGGACGGGGGCGCCCGCGCGCCGCCCGGAGGCCGCCGCGGGGATCTCCTCCACCACGGAGCGCAGGACCCCCTTGTCCTTGCGGATCCGGCTGCGCACCGTCAGCGGGAACCGCCCCAGGATGGGGTCGGTAGGGGCGCCGGGGCCGCGGGCGCCGTCGTCGGGGGCGTCCGGCAGGAGCGCCACGGCCTCGTAGGTCTTGGCCACGGCACGCCGCTCGAAGAGCAGGTGGTAGGCGCCGCGGGTGGCCGGGTTCGCGGAGAACATCACGACGCCGGCCGTCGCCCGGTCGAGCCGGTGCAGGGGCACGAGGTCATCGAGGCCGAGCTCGTTGCGCAGCCGCACCAGCGCGGTCTCCTGGACGAAGCGGCCGCCCGGGGTGGTGGGCAGGAAGTGCGGCTTGTGGATGACCACGAGGTGCTCGTCGCGGTGCAGGAGCGTGTGCGTCACGGGCAGCGGGGCCTCGTCGGGGACGTCCCGGTAGTACCAGAGGTCGTCGTGCACGCCGAGCGGCGTCGCCGGCGTCAGTGCGGTGCCGTCCGCCGCCACGACCTCGCCGCGGGCGAAGCGCGCGCGGATGCCGTCCGGGTCCACGTGACCGAACCGGTGGAGCACGTAGTCCTGCGCGGTGGGCCAGCCGGCGGCGGGCAGGCGCAGGCGCGTGGCGTTGACGCCGTTGCGCGGGGGGAGGGGAGAGGGGACGGCCACGGGTCCATCCTCCCAGCCCGGCGCGGCTGCGTCCGACCGGCGCCGCTCAGTCCGACCGGCCGGGCCGGCCGGAGCCGGTGGTCTCGTCCTCGGCCGGGCCGCGGTCCTGCGGGGTGAGCACCACGACCTCCTCGGCCGGCGCGGCGCGCCCCGTCACCTCGTGCGCCGGGACCGCCCCGCCGACGTCGACCACCACGGTGTCCAGCACCGCGCCCGCGGGGACCTCGCAGTCGCCGAGCAGGAGGCTGCCGCGCACCGTGGCGCCGGCCGCCACGACCACCCCGGGGCCGACCACGCTGTCCGAGACCTCGCCCTCGATCCGGCACCCCGGGCTGAGCAGCGAGCCGGAGACGCGGGCGTCCGGGGCCACCCACGCCGGCGGCGCCTGGTGGGGGTTGGTGATCAGCGGCCAGCCCTCGGCGGCGAGGTCCAGGCCGGTGCCGTCGAGGATCTCCCGGTGGGCGCGGACGTACGCGTCCAGGGTGCCGATGTCCCGCCAGTACCCGACGAGGCGGTGCTCCCGCACGCGTCCCCGCGCCACGAACGCCGGGATGATGCTCTCCCCGTAGTCGCCGAGGGAGGAGCCCACGGGGTCGCCGTCCTCATTGGTCTCGCCCTCGTCCTTGGTGGCCGCCTCGTCCTCGCCCGCCACGAGGTCGCCGACCACCTCGGAGAGCGCGGCGACGTCGAACACGAACACCTCGGTGGCCACGAGTGTGCCCGCCGGGTCCTCCGGCTTGTAGGCGTAGTCGGTCACGGCGCCGTCGTCGTCCACCTGCACGACGCCGAAGCGCGCGGGGTCCTCGTCCGTCTCGGCGGTGACCACGGTGAGCTCGGCGCCGGAGCGGGCGTGCTCGGCCAGCACGGGGCGCAGGTCCAGCTGGTACAGGTGGTCCGCGGAGAGCACCACGACGGTCTCGGCGCCGAACTGCTCCAGCAGCGGCAGCTGCTGGGCGATCGCGTGGCCGTTGCCGCGGGCGAAGCCCTCCTCGGCGCGGCCCTGCGCGGGAGGCAGGAGCCGCAGGCCGTGGCGGGTGCCGTCGAGATCCCACGGCCGGCCGCCGGCCAGGTGCTGGTTGAGCGTGAAGGGGCGGTACTGCTCCACGACCCACACGTCCCGCAGGCGCGAGTGGGCCAGGTTGGACAGGACGACGTCGATCAGCCGGTACTGGCCCGCCAGCGGCACCATCGGCTTGGCGCGGGCCGCGGTGAGCGGCATGAGGCGGCCGCCGGTGCCGCCGGCCAGCACGAGCGCGACGACGGCGCCCTCCGGGTCCTTGGGGAACGGGTCGGCCATGGCTCCTCCTCGGGTCGGGGCGGGTTCAGCGTAGGGAGCGGGGAGGACACGCGGCCACCGTTCGGGCGCGTCCGGGTCAGCGCTGGCAGTGCGGACACCACCACAGCCGCCGCGCGTCGTCCTCGGGGGAGCCGTAGTCCTCCTGGCGGACGGGGCCGCGGCAGCGCAGGCACGGGGTGCGGTCGTGCCCGTAGACCCAGTACGACGGCGTCCCCCCGCCACGCGCGCCGGGCGTCCGGCCGGGTGCCGTGTCGGGTGACGGACCGGCCGGGACCAGCACCTCGACCCCGAAGGGTCGCGCCGGGTTCGGACGCACGCCCGTGGTCCGGCGCCGGGCGCCCGCGGCGGGGGCGGCGGGCGGGACGTTGGCGCGCAGCAGGTCCCGGGCGAGCAGCACGAGTCCGGCGACGTCCTCGACCTCGCCGATCGGCCGGTGCGGGTCGATGCCGGCCAGCAGGAGGGTCTCGCAGCGGTAGATGTTGCCGATCCCGGAGACGAGCCGCTGGTCGAGCAGGGCCAGGCCGACCGGCCGCTCGGGCCGGGCCGTGAGCCGCCGCATGCCCTCGGCGAGCAGCGCGGCGCCGTCGTCGGGCGTGTCCCAGGCCGGGTCCAGCAGGTCGGGGCCGAGGTGGCCGAGGACGGCGGCCTCGTCGGCGGTGGGCACGAGGGTGAGCAGGCCCAGCTGGGCGCCGAGCACGCGGTGCTCCGCCGTCTCCAGCACCGCCCGCACCTGCCAGGCGGGGGCACCCCACCGCGCGTCGAGGGCGGAGACGAGCCAGCGCCCCTCCATCTTCAGGTGCGAGATCAGGGTGAGCGGCCGGGCCCCGGGGCGGGCCGCGGGCGGGGTCAGCCGCATCAGCAGGTACTTGGCGCGCGGCAGGACCTCGGCCACCGTCCAGCCGGTCAGGTCCGCGGTGGCGTGGCGGGGCACGCGCAGATCCGCGTGCGTCAGGGGCCGGCCCTCGAGCACGGGGCGGAGCCGATGCGCGACGCGGACGAGGGAGTCGCCTTCAGGCACGGGCCGTCACCGGCTCAGGCCGCGTTGAGCTGCCAGGTCACGCCGAAGCGGTCCCCGACCCACGCGAAGCGGCGGGAGAAGCCGTAGTCGTCGGGCGGCATGCAGTCACGGCCACCGCCGGCGAGGAGCGCGTCGTGGACCGCGTCCACCGCGGTGGCGTCCGGCAGCTCGACGAACAGGCTGATGGCCGGGGTGAATGTGAACCCGTGCGGGGTGAAGGAGTCGAAGAAGCGCAGCCGCTGGCCGGCGATCTCGAGCTCGCCGTGCAGGACCTTGCCCGCCCATTCGGCGCCGCGCGGGGAGGAGTCGTCGAAGAGGTCCCGGCGGACCTCGGTGACCGGCAGGTGCTCCACGAACGCGGTGAGGTAGGCGTCCATGGCCGCACCGGCGTCACCCTCGAACAGGAGGAACGGGGTGACGGAGGGGTCTGAGGGATGCGGCAGGGAGTCCTCGAGGGCCTCGGGGGCGGGGGACGTGCCCGTGGGGGCGGTGCCCACGTCCTCGGGCGGGGCGGCGTCGATGCTCATGGGCCGAACCTACCCCCGGGCCCCGCCTCCGCGACAGGGCCACCCCGGGCAACGCGGGTTGGGTTGTCGCGGGTGTTCGACGGCGGGACCCGTGACAACTCAACCCGCGTTGCGGACGGACAGACGGACACGAGTTCTCAGTTCCGGAACCGAATGCCCGATGGGCTCGAGTAGAACCCCGCGGCCAGCAGCGCCTCGGCCAGCGGCGTGCCGAGCACGGGCCCGCCGTTGACCTTCTCCAGGCTCAGCCGCTCGGTGCGGCCGGTGCGCAGCGCCCACACGAGCGCCTCCGCCGCGGCCCGCAGCTCGCCCGGCTCCTCCGTGAACGCGAGCAGCGTGCGCCCGCCGCGCTCCATGTAGAGGGCCAGCCGCCCCGCGATCAGCACGACGACGGCGCCCGCCTTCCGGCCCGGGCGGTGGCCCGTGGGCACGACGCCGTCCGGCCCGGCCGGCACGGACGGCCAGTCCAGCGCGGCGCCGTAGGGGTTCGCCGGATCCGTCGCGGCCAGGGCGAGGGCGAGCGGGGCGGCGTCGACGGCGGCGTCCTCCTCGTCCCGCTGGAACCCGCGCAGCCGATCCACCACCGCGCCGGTGGAGAACTGCGCGCCGCCCAGCCCGTCGACGAAGTGGCCGCGGCGCACCTGGCCCGCGTCCTCCATCCGGGTGAGCAGCCGGTACTGCCCCGCGAACCCGCCGGGGACCTCCTCGGCCACCACGGAGCCGCGCGTGATCACGCCGTACCGGTCCAGCAGCAGCTCGGCGGTCGCGTGGGCGCGGATCGTGGGGTCCTGCTCGGCGGCGGGCAGCAGGGACCAGCGGCCGGCCGAGCGGGCCTGCTCGGCGGCCGAGAGCCCGACGGTCCCCGCCGTGAGGCCGGCCGAGCCCCGGGCGCCGCCCTCGGGCGAGGTGAGCCCCGCGTACCGGCCACGCCCGCGCACCCCGGCCAACCGCCCGCCGAGCCCGCGCCCGGCCGCCGCCCCCGCGGCCCCGCCCGTCCGCGCGGTGCGGGCCCGCGGCGTCTGCCGGCCGGTGCGGTGCGCGGTCTTGCCGAGCGAGAGCAGGCCGCGGACGGGGGCGAACGTGTCGTTGCCGACCCGGCCGTCCCACACCAGGCCCCACAGCGCGGCCAGCACCGCGGGGCCGCGGGCCAGGTCGGCCGGGTCGCGGTGCGGGTCGGGCCCGCCCGCCCCGCCTGCGCCACCCGCGTCGCCGTCGCCGGCCGCCGCCTGCGCCGCCCGCACCCGCTCCACGAGCTGGGGGAAGAACCAGGCCCCGCCGCCGGCGAGCACCTCGAGCACGGCCGCGCGCAGGGCGGCGTCGGCCGGTGTCTCCTCCGCGGGCTCGGGCAGGCGCAGCGTGAGGTCCACGGCGTCGGCGGGGTGCAGGGCCACCCAGCCGTCGTTGCCGGTGGCCTCCCCGACGCCCGACCACACGTACTCGCCCGTGGCCAGCAGCTCGTCGAGCAGGGCGGGGGCGTAGTCCCGCACACGGGCGGGCAGCACGAGGGACTCCCACGCGCTCGCGGGCAGGGGCGTGCCGGCCAGCTGGTCCAGGACGGTGGCCACCCCGTCCACGCCCTCGAGCGTGGCCGGCGGCCGCCAGGCCCCGTCGCGCCCCGTCCGCGGCCGCAGGTGCTGCCAGTCGGCGAGGAACCGGGCGTAGGCGGCCTGGTCCACCGGCTCGACCTCGGCGCGCAGCGCGGCGAGGGAGCGCATGCGGATCCGCCGCAGCACCTCGGCGTCGCACCACTCGGCGTCCAGGCCGGCGGCCCCGGGGGTGCCCTCCGGCCGGAACGCGCCCGTGCTCACGCGGCGCTCGGTGGCCAGACGCTGCAGCACCGAGAGCACGACGGCGCCGCCCAGTCCCAGCGCGGCCCCCGCCTCGGCGGCGGTGAAGGGGCCGTGGGTGCGGGCGTAGCGGCCCACGAGGTCCCCGAGCGGGTCGTCGACCGGGTCGAGGAATGCGGTGGGCACTCCGTGCGGGATCGGCGTGCCGAGCGCGTCCCGCAGGCGGGCGGCGTCCTCGACGGCGGCGAACCGCTCGACCCCGTCCTGGCGCAGGCGGAACGCGCGGCCGGCGCGCTCGAGCTCCGCCAGCATCCCGGCGACGGCGGCCTCGTCCGCGGCCTCCTCCGTCTCCCCTCCGGCCCGTGTGCGCCGCGCGGCCTCGGCCACGGACAGCGGCCCCAGCAGGCGCAGCAGGTCCGCCACGCCCTCGGCCCCGCGGGCGCGCCGGTCGGGTGCGAGCCGCTGCAGCTGGGCCTCGACCTCCGCGATGACCCCGGCGTCGAGCAGCTCGCGCAGCTCCTCCGTGCCCAGCAGCTCGGACAGCAGCGCCGGGTCGAGGGAGAGCGCGGCGGCGCGGCGCTCGGCCAGCGGGGAGTCGCCCTCGTAGATGAACTGGGCGATGTAGCCGAACAGGATGGACTGGCTGAACGGCGAGGGCGCCGTCGTCGTGACCTCCACGAGCCGGACGGCCCGCGAGGACACCCGCCCCGCGAGCTCCTTGAGCGCAGGGAGGTCGTAGACGTCCTGGAGCACCTCGCGCACGGTCTCCAGGATCACGGGGAACCGCGGGTGCTTCCGCGCCACGTCCAGCAGCTGCGCGGACCGCTGCCGCTGCTGCCACAGGGGGGTCCGCCGCCCGGGGTCACGGCGCGGCAGCAGCAGGGACCGGGCCGCGTTCTCCCGGAACCGGGCGGCGAACAGCGCGGACCCGCCGACCTCCGCCGTGACGATCTCGTCCAGCTCCTCGGCCGTGAACTCGAACAGCTCCGCGCCCGGCGGCTCCGCGTCCATCAGGGGGATGCGCAGCACGATCCCGTCGTCGGCCGCCATCGCCGCGCCCGAGCCGGTCTCCAGCCCGTACCGCTGCGCCAGCCGCGCCCCCACCGCGAGCGCCCACGGGGCGTGCACCGCCATGCCGTAGGGGGAGTGCAGCACCACGCGCCAGTCGCCGAGCTCGTCCGTGAACCGCTCCACCACGAGCGTCTGCTCGGTGGGCAGCACCCCGGTGGCCTCGCGCTGGTCCTTCAGGTAGGCCAGCAGGTTGTCCTGCGCCCACGGGTCCAGGCCCGCGGCGGCCAGGCGGGTGCGGCCGGCCTCGGGGTCCGCGTCCAGCTCGCGGCGGAAGCGCCCGACGGCGTCGCCCAGCTCCGCCGGCCGGCCCGCGGCGTCGCCCCGCCAGAACGGGAGCTTGCCGGGCTGCCCGTACGCGGGCAGCACCAGGACGCGGTCCGCGGTGATGTCCACGATGCGCCAGCTCGTGGCGCCCAGCAGGATGACGTCCCCCACGCGGGACTCGTAGACCATCTCCTCGTCGAGCTCGCCGACCCGGCGTCCGCCGGAGCGGGCCGAGCCCGCGGACGCGGTGCCCGCCGACTCGGCCGTGTCCCCGGCCGCCGCGCCGCCGGGGGTGCCGTCCGCGCCGCCGTCGGAGGCCAGGAACACCCCGAACAGGCCGCGGTCCGGGATGGTGCCGCCCGAGGTGACCGCGAGGCGCTGGGCGCCGGGGCGGGCGGCGAGCGTGCCGTTCTCCCGGTCCCACAGGATGCGCGGGCGCAGCTCGGCGAACTCGTCCGAGGGGTAGCGGCCGGCCAGCAGGTCGAGCACGGACTCGTAGGCGGAGAACGGCAGCGTGGCGAACGGCGCGGACCGGCGCACGAGGTCGAACCACTCCTGTGCGTCCAGGTCCGCGACGGCGACGGCGGCCACGGTCTGCTGGGCGAGGATGTCCAGCGGGTTGGCGGGGATCCGCAGCGACTCGATGCGCCCGGCCGTCATGCGCTCGGCCACGACGGCGGTGTCCACGAGGTCGCCCCGGTGCTTGGGGAAGAACACGCCCCGGGAGACCTCGCCCACCTGGTGCCCGGCGCGGCCCACGCGCTGCAGGCCCGAGGCCACCGAGGGCGGCGACTCCACCTGGATCACCTGGTCCACCGCGCCCATGTCGATGCCCAGCTCGAGCGAGCTCGTGGCCACGACGCAGCGGATCTGGCCGGTCTTCAGCGCCTCCTCGACGATGGCGCGCTGCTCCTTGGACACGGAGCCGTGGTGGGCGCGGGCGAAGTCGGAGACGGTGCCCGATCCGGTGCCGGTCTGCCCGGCCACCTGGGCGGGGCCGTGGAAGCCGGTCGGGTCCGGTGTGCGGAAGCCGGGGACGGCGTCCGGGTGCTCGGCCGCGGCGGCCGCCTCGGCGCGGGCCTCCCAGATCTCGTTGAGCCGGCCGGTGAGGCGCTCGGCCAGGCGCCGGGAGTTGGCGAACACGAGCGTGGAACGCCGCTCGGCCACCAGGTCCACGATCCGCTCCTCGACGTGCGGCCAGATGGACCCGCCCGTCACCGCGCCTTCGTCGCCGAGCCCGCCCGTCGAGGAGCCGGGTCCCAGGTCGTGGGCTGCGGCGGGGGAGGAGAGGTCCGTCAGGTCCGGCACCGGCACCGTGACCGTCAGGTCCCAGCGCTTGGCCGAGGCGGGCCGCACCACCGTCACCGGCTGCGTGCCGCCGAGGAACCGGGCCACCTCGGCGGCCGGCTCGACCGTGGCGGACAGGCCGATCCGCTGCACCGGCGTGTCCAGCAGGGCGTCCAGGCGCTCGAGGGAGACGGCCAGGTGGGCGCCGCGCTTGGTCCCGGCCACGGCGTGCACCTCGTCCACGATCACCGTGCGGACCCCGGCCAGCGCCGCGCGGGCCTGCGAGGTGAGCATGAGGTACAGCGACTCGGGCGTGGTGATGAGGATGTCCGGCGGATCCTGCTGCAGGCGCCGTCGCTCGGCCGCCGGGGTGTCTCCGGAGCGCACACCCACCCGGACGCGCGGCACGGGCCTGCCCTGGTGTGCGGCGGTCTGTGTGATGCCCACCAGCGGGGCCCGCAGGTTCCGCTCCACGTCCACGCCGAGCGCCTTCAGCGGCGAGACGTAGAGGACGCGGGTGGCCGCCGTCCCCTCGGCGGCGGGCTCGCGCACGAACGAGTCGAGCGCCCAGAGGAAGGAGGAGAGGGTCTTGCCTGAGCCGGTCGGCGCGATCACCAGTGCGTGCCGCCCGGAGGAGATCGCGTCCCACGCGCCGAGCTGGGCCGGCGTCGGGGCCTCGAACGCGCCCGTGAACCAGGCGCGCGTGGGCTCGGTGAACCGGCCCAGGACGACGTCGGCCGCGGGCGTGGCCGTGCCCGCTGCGGTCTCCGCGGGCCCGCTCATGCGTGGTGGTACGGTCGGCCGGCGGAGATCTCCTGGGCTCGGTAGACCTGCTCCGCCAGGATCAGCCGCACGAGCTGGTGCGGAAAGACGAGCGGGGACAGGGACCAGACGCGGTCCGCGCGGGCGTGGACCCGGGCGTCCACCCCGTACGCGCCTCCGATCACCATCGTCACCGGGGCGCCGACGTCGAACCGGCTCTGCAGGTGCCGCGCCAGACCCGGCGAGTCGAACGCCGTCCCCCGCTCGTCCAGCAGGATCAGGTGCTCGTCCGCGCCGACCGCGCCCAGGATCCGGTCCGACTCCTCCGTGCGCGCCGCCTTCTCCTGCCGCGCGGAGTGCGGCAGCAGACGCCACGAGAGGTCGTAGGGCTTCTTGAGGCGCCGCTCGTAGCGGTCGATCCCGTCGACGACCCACGCCTCATGCTTCTTGCCGATGGCCAGCACCCGAACAGACATGGCCCCATGATCGCACCGGCCGCGGACACGGTACGGGGGTCGGCCCCCGCCGCTCGGTTACGCTCGCCGGGGCGGGGTGCCTGGCTCCGCACCGGAAGGGGGCCCATGACGTCGACCGCACGGTCCCCGCGGGTGTCCCGCCGCGCCGCGCTCGGCCTCGGGGTCGGCGCCCTCGCGGTGGGCGGGGTGGCCGTCGTCACCGACCTGGCCGGCGCGCCCGCCGGGCCGCTGGGCGCCAACGCGACGGCCCTGTACGGCATGCGCAGCTCCACCGGGCACACGTACGCGGCCCTGCCCGGGCGCGCCGGACGCATCGACGTGTACCGGCCGCCGGGCCAGGGCCCGTTCCCGGTCCTCGTGTGGAACGCGGGCTCCGGCTGGCGCAGCGATCGCGGCTACAGCGACGGTGTCGACGTCGCCCGCGGCCTGGTCCCGCACGGCTACGCCGTCGCCGCGTTCTCGGTGCGCAGCTCCAAGCAGGGCACGTTCCCCGCCCAGGTGGAGGACGCGACGGCGGCGGTCCGCTGGGTGCGGCGCAACGCCCCGGGCCTGCAGCTGGACGCGGGGCGGGTGGCCGTGGCCGGCTCGTCGTCGGGCGGTTGGAACGCCCTCATGGCCGGCCTCACGGGCGGACAGGACCTGGACCGCGAGCAGGTGCCGCTGCCCGGCCGGGAGGTGCCCGACGGCGGCCACGCGATCCCGGAGGAGGACCGCGTCCAGGCGATCGTGGACTTCTTCGGCCCCACGGACTTCCTGACGATGAACCGCCAGATGCTCCCGGGCGCGTGCGCGGACTACAACCGCGCGAACCGGCTGGAGCACTGCCACCTCGACGACCGCAGCACCAAGTCGGACATGCTGGGGGTGCCGGTCCTGGCCTCGGGCGGCCTGACCCGGCTGGCCTCCCCGATCGCGCACCTGCGCCCGGACTCGCCGCCCCTGCTGGTCGTCCACGGGCGCAAGGACGTCACGGTGCCGTGGGGGCAGAGCCTCGAGCTGTACCGGGCCGCCGAGGCCGCCGGACTGCGCACCGCGTTCTACTCGGTGGCCGAGGGTGGCCACGACCTGGGCATGATGACCGCGAAGACCCGCAGCGCGGAGGTGCTCCGCAGCGGTGTGCCGGCCAGCGCCGTGCACGCCACCATCTCGTGGTCCGCGGTGGCCTCGTTCCTGGACGCCGTCCTGCCGCGCTGAGGCGGCGGCCGGCCCTGCCCCGGCATGGCGAAAGCCCGGGAGCACGAGGCTCCCGGGCTTCACATCTGGCGGTGACGGTGGGATTTGAACCCACGGTACGGGGTTACCGTACACAGCATTTCGAGTGCTGCACCTTCGGCCGCTCGGACACGTCACCAGACCAGGACACCCTACCCGAGCCGTGGCGGCGCGCCCAAACCGGCCGCCCGCCGTCGTCGGGCACGGGCGCGTTCAGTCGCGCTGGGCGGCGAAGAACCCCCGCAGCAGCGCCGCGCTCTCCTCGGCGCGGACGCCGGCGCGGACCTGCACCTGGTGGTTGAAGCGGGGGTCGCGGACCACATCCAGCACCGAGCCGCACGCGCCCGCCTTCGGGTCCCACGCCCCGAACACGACGCGCGGGATGCGGGCCAGCAGCAGCGCACCGGCGCACATGGGGCAGGGCTCGAGGGTCACCACGAGGGTGCAGTCCGTCAGGCGCCAGCCGTCGCCCGCCCCGGCGGCGGCCCGCAGCTCCGCCCCGCGGCGCAGCGCGAGGACCTCGGCGTGGGCGGTGGGGTCGTGGTGCTGCTCGCGCTCGTTCCCGACGACGGCCAGGACGGCCCCGTCGCCGGCCACGAGGGCGGCTCCGATCGGCACGTCGCCGGCCGCTCCGGCCACGCGGGCGGCCCGGAGTGCCAGGCCCATCCACGCGTGCTCCTGCTCGGCCGTGGGCGCGGGGGAGGGGACGGGGGCGGACACGCGGCCAGCCTAGCGGCGGTGTCGGCGCCCCCGCGGGCGCGGGGACGGGCGCAGGGGCGCGCGTGGGCGGTACCGTGGGCGCCATGCGCGTCCACATCGTCGACCACCCGCTCGTGGCCCACAAGCTCAGCGTCCTGCGGGACAAGAAGACCCCGTCCATGATCTTCCGGCAGCTCACGGAGGAGCTCGTGATGCTGCTCGCCTACGAGGCGACGCGCGACGTGGCCATGGAGGAGGTGCGGATCGAGACCCCGGTGACCGAGACCACCGGCTTCCGGCTGGCCCGGCCGCGTCCGCTGGTCGTGCCGATCCTGCGCGCGGGGCTCGGGATGCTGGAGGGGATGACCAAGATGGCGCCGTCCGCCGAGGTCGGGTTCCTCGGCATGGCCCGCAATGAGGAGACGCTGGACATCGTCACCTACGCGGAGCGGCTGCCGGCCGACCTGTCCGGGCGTCACGTGTTCGTCCTGGACCCCATGCTGGCCACGGGAGGCACGCTGATCGAGGCCATCCGCTTCCTCTACCAGCGCGGCGCGGCGCGGGTCACGTGCCTCTGCCTGCTCGGAGCGCCCGAGGGCATCGAGCGGCTGGAGGCCTCGCTGGGCGACGTCGAGGTGGACCTGTACCTGGCCGCCGTCGACGAGCGCCTGGACGAGCGGTCCTACATCGTCCCCGGCCTCGGTGACGCCGGCGACCGGCTCTACGGCCTGGCGGAATGACCTGATCGGACCTCCGCGTCCGCCGCGAGACGACCACGGTTCCCGCCCCCACCGGGCGGGGACCGTGGTCGTCTCACGGGAGCGTCTCCGGCGGGGACGTCAAGCGGAGCCGCGAATGTGTCGTCCATTTAGTGGACGTCATGGCCCGCTGTGACCCGTCATTATGGCGTCATATGGAATGCCTGGAAGTCGCCTGCATAAATATTCCGCATACGCACTGGTCCTGCGGTGCACTCTCCCCTGTCGAACAATGAAAAGAGTCCCGCGGGTGAGCCGAGTGGCGGCGCGACGCTATTCCGGCCCGCGAATAGTGACGTTGAACACATTCAGGACTCTTCTTCTCAAATAGTGAGACAAAAGCGCGAACGTTACTTGCCAGTCCCCTCGGTGAAGTCACATTCTTGTCATGTGACGCCTCGTCCGCCGCATCGACCGAGCGGTGGAGGGGCCATGAGCCGAAAGAGGAGTGGTGGCCATGGGTCAGTCCGCCGGATACGTGCACATCTCCGTCCGCAACGCGCAGCGCCGGGCCGACGGCATGTCCCGCCGAGGCCAGGCCCGCGCAGGCCTGCGGCTGGCAGGTGGCACCGACGCCCCCGACTCCCAGACGGCACCGACGCCGGTCCTGGCGCCGAACGGCATCCCGGGTCCCCAGGCGGTGGCCCGGGAGAACGAGGCCCGCGGGTTCGTCATCTACGTGGGCATGGACGAGCTGGCCGCCTCGGCCGCCGGCACCTCCCTCACGCGGCTGGCCAACGAGCTGCGCCACTACGTGGAGTCCCTCGTCCCCGGGGCGGAGTCGCACGCCGCCGTCGCCCTGGCCCCCGCCGGGGCCGAGGGCCGCGACCTCGAGGTCGTGCGCCAGGTGCTCGGCGATCCGACCGTGCAGGGCGGTGCCAGTCCCGACCTGGCACAGGCGCCGGCCCCCGTGTCCACGCGCCAGCCCGGTGTGCTGATCGACCTGTCCCGGCGCGAGGTGCAGCTGGACGGCGAGTCGCTGAACCTCACCTTCAAGGAGTTCGAGCTCCTGAACTACCTCGTGGAGAACGGTGAGCGCACCGTCGGCCGCGAGGAGCTGCTCGACGCCCTGTGGCGCAACGCCGACGAGGTGCCCAACGAGCGCACCATCGACGTGCACATCCGCCGACTGCGCGCCAAGCTCGGCCGCCTCGCGAACACCGTGCGCACCGTGCGCGGCCAGGGCTACCGCTTCTACCGCCACCCCGAGGTGGTCGTGTGGGCGGCGCCGGAGTACTGCATCTGACCCGCGCCCGCCCGTGTCCGGCGACGGCCCCCGCTCACCCGAGCGGGGGCCGTCGCCGTAGCCTGGCCGCATGAGCACCGCCGACGCGAAGACCCTGATCGTCCTCCGGCACGCCAAGGCCGGCTGGCCCGACGCGGCCGACGACCATGCCCGCCCGCTCGCCGAGCGAGGCCACGCCCAGGCGCCCGCCGCCGGCGACTGGCTCCGCGAGCACGACCTCGTCCCGGACGCCGTCGTGTGCTCCGATGCGCTGCGCACCCGTCAGACGTGCGTGTGGGTGTGCGAGCGCCTGGGCGAGCTGGCACCCACGCCCTACCTGGACCCGCGGCTCTACGGCGCCGACGCGGCGCGGGCCCTGGCCGTCGTCAACGAGACGGAGGAGACCACGCGACGGCTGCTGGTGGTGGGCCACATGCCGTGGGTGCAGGAGCTGGGCATGCGGCTGATGAGCCTGGACTCGGACCAGGACGCGGCGCTGCGCATGAGCGAGCACTACCCGACGCTCGGGATGCAGGTGTTCCGGGTGGAGAAGCCGTGGGCCGAGCTCGACGGCCGCGACGCCGCCCTGACGCACTTCGTGGTTCCGGGGCGCTGACCTCCGCGGCGGCGCGCGTGGGGGTAGGGCAGAGGCGCGCGTCGACATGACGAAGGCCCCGCTCCAGCAGGAGCGGGGCCTTCCGATCGTGCGCCCAAAGGGATTCGAACCCCTGACCTTCTGTTCCGTAGACAGACGCTCTATCCAGCTGAGCTATGGGCGCATCATCCGATCCGCCGGAGCGGCTCGAACTCGTAGAACTCTACAGGGCCTCTCCGGCGAAGTGCAAATCGACGGTCTGCGGCGGTCTGTGGCGGGGGCGCGGCGGGGACGCGGCGGGGACGCGGCCATGATAGCCGAGCTCGGGTACCATGGCAGGACCGTGCGGCCACAACGATGTGGTGCGCGCTTCGGCGGTGCACGTATCGGAGTGGACGGGACGGAACGGCCCCGGACCCCAATGGGAGGACTCTCCACCATGGCTGACAACGCCACCACCTCGTTCGCGGATCGCGCCCTGGCGGACGCGCCCACGGACTACGCCCAGCTGCGCGAGTGGGTTGCTCAGATCGCAGAGCTGACGCAGCCGGACTCCGTGCAGTGGGTCGACGGCTCCGAGGAGGAGCGCGACCGCCTCGCGGACGAGCTTGTGGCGGCGGGCACCCTGACCCGCCTGGCCGAGGACAAGTTCCCCCACTCCTTCGCCGCGTTCTCCGATCCCGCCGACGTCGCCCGCGTGGAGGACCGCACCTTCATCTGCTCCGAGAAGGAGGAGGACGCCGGCTTCACCAACAACTGGATGGACCCGGCGAAGATGCACGGCATCCTTGACGACGCGTTCTCCGGCGCCATGCGCGGCCGCACCATGTACGTGATCCCGTTCGTGATGGGCCACCTCGACGCCGAGGACCCGAAGTACGGCGTGGAGATCACCGACTCCGCCTACGTGGTCCTGTCGATGCGCATCATGGCCCGCATCGGCCAGGACGTGCTGGACAAGATGTCCCGCGAGCAGGCCTTCTACGTGCCGGCCGTGCACTCCGTGGGCGCCCCGCTGGAGCCGGGCGAACAGGACGTGCCGTGGCCGTGCAACGAGACCAAGTGGATCGTGCACTTCCCCGAGGAGCGCTCCATCTGGTCCTTCGGCTCCGGCTACGGCGGCAACGCCCTGCTCGGCAAGAAGTGCTACGCGCTGCGCATCGCCTCCGTGATGGCCCGGGACGAGGCCTGGCTCGCCGAGCACATGCTGATCCTCAAGCTGACCAACCCCGAGGGCCGGTCCTACCACATCACCGGCGCCTTCCCGTCGGCCTGCGGCAAGACCAACCTCGCCCTCATCGACCCCACCATCGAGGGCTGGAAGGCCGAGACCCTGGGCGACGACATCACCTGGATCCGCGCCGGCAAGGACGGCGAGTTCCGCGTGATCAACCCGGAGACCGGCTACTTCGGCGTCGCCCCCGGCACCGGCTGGTCCACCAACCCGAACGCCATGCGCGCGATCTCCAAGGGCAACTCCATCTTCACCAACGTCGCCCTCACCGACGACGGCGGCGTGTGGTGGGAGGGCATGACGGACGAGGTCCCCGAGCACCTCACCGACTGGCGCGGCAACGACTGGACGCCCGAGTCCGGCCGCCCGGCCGCCCACCCCAACTCCCGGTTCTGCACGCCCATCGAGCAGACGGACATGCTGGCCGACGAGTACCGCGACCCGCGGGGCGTGAAGCTGGACGCCATCCTGTTCGGCGGCCGCCGCAAGACCACCGTGCCGCTGGTGACCGAGGCCTTCGACTGGGAGGACGGCATCCTCAAGGGCGCCACCCTCTCCTCGGAGACCACCGCGGCCGCCGCCGGCGCCGTGGGCGTCGTGCGCCGCGACCCGATGGCCATGCTGCCGTTCCTCGGCTACGACGCCGGCGACTACCTGGCCCACTGGGTCAGGGAGTCCGGCAAGGCCGACCCGGAGAAGCTGCCGCGCATCTACCTGGTCAACTGGTTCCGCCGCAACCGTGACGGCGGCTTCGCCTGGCCCGGCTTCGGCGAGAACTCCCGCGTCCTGAAGTGGGTCGTGGAGCGCCTCGAGGGCAAGGCCGACGCCGTGGAGACCCCGATCGGCTTCACCCCCACCCCCGAGTCCCTCGACCTGACCGGCCTGGACGTGTCCGACGCGGACCTCGAGGACGCCCTCAAGGTGGACCGTGAGGAGTGGGCCGAGGAGAACGAGCTCATCGAGCAGTGGCTCGGCCGGTTCGGCGAGTCGCTGCCCGCCGTCGTGCGCGAGCGTTTCGAGGCGCAGAAGCGGCGGTTCGCCCAGGCCTGAGCCTCGCCGCACGCGGAACGGCCCGCACCCCGTGAGGGGTGCGGGCCGTTCCGCGTTCCAGGGCCGGATCAGGCGGCGAGCCAGAGGTCCGGGCCGAAGATCTCGTAGCGGATGGACGTCGCGGGCACGCCGGCGTCGATCAGCTTCGAGCGGGTGGACTGCATGAACGCGAGCGGGCCGCAGAGGATGACCTCGGCGCCGGAGGGGAGCTCGATCTCGGAGGGGTCCATGCGGCCCTCGTGGACGGTGATGCCCTCGGGCGCCTGCTCCGGGGCCACGCCGAGCCACAGGTGGGCCTGGGCGTTCGGCAGCGCGGAGAGCGACTCCGTGAGCTGCCCGAGCAGGGCCACGGACTCCAGGGAGGCATCGGCGTGCAGGACGACGACCTCACGGTCGGACCCCTGTTCGGCCAGCGAGCTCAGGATGGAGGCGGCCGGCGTGATGCCGATGCCCGCGGTGGCGAGCATGAGGGGCGCCGAGTCGTCCTTCGGGGTGATCTCGCCGTAGGGGTTGGACAGCTCGACGACGTCCCCGACCTCCACCGCGTTGATGAGCGTGGGGGAGACCTCGCCGGCCTCGTCCAGCTTCACAGTGATCACGCGCTCGGTGGTGGAGGCGGCGTGGTCCGAGAGCGAGTACTGCCGGGCCTGGCGCAGGCCGTCGGCCACCTTGACGCGCACCGAGACGAAGCCGCCGGCCTCGCCGGGGGTCTGCGGGGTGTCGTCGGCCGGCTCGAAGCGGAAGGTCACGGCGGCGTTGCCGGTGGGCTCCTTGGAGACGACCTTCCAGTCGAGCCACATCTTGTCGTTGGCCTGCTTGGCGTAGAGGCCCTTCTCGAGCTTGATCAGGGCGTCGGCCATGAGCCAGTACACCTCGGTCCAGGCCTCGGCGACCTCGGGGGTGACGGCGTCGCCGAGGACGTCGGCGATGGCCCAGAAGAGGTTCTCGTAGACGATCTGGTACTGGTCCTCGGTGATGCCGAGGGCGGTGTGCTTGTGCGCGATCCGCGCGAGCACGGCCTCGGGCAGGGTGCCTGGGTTCTCGAGCAGGTGCACCGCGAAGCGCACGATCGAGCCGGCCAGGGCCTGGGCCTGCTCGCCGTTGCGCTGGTTGGCGCGGGAGAACAGCCCGTCCAGCAGCTCCGGATGGGCCTCGAACATGTGGGCGTAGAACTTCGGCGTGATCTCCGGCATGTGCTCGGCGACGGCGGCGGCGGTGGCCTCGATGACGGGGCGGGACTTCTCGGACAGCATGGGGGTCTCCTCGGGAGCCTTATATGTGCATTGCCGATGCAAGATTACACCGTGGCCGCGTGGGATCCCATCGCGGGCAGGCCCAGGGAGACCGGCCCCGTGGCGCCCGCTCGGCCCGGACGCACGAGGTCACGGACCGTCAGGAGGTCGAGCTCGGCCATGAACGCCTCCCGGGCGCGCGCGAGGGCCTCCCGCAGTCGGCAGTCCGCCGCGAACGGGCACGGGACGCCCGTCTCGTGGCCGGCGCAGTCGAGGACCTCTGCGCGGGGGCTCAGGTCGCGCACGAGCTCTCCGACGCGCTGGTCCAGCCCCGCCTCCGTGATCCGGGCGCCGCCCAGCCGGCCGCGGGCCACCTGGATGGTCCCGCGGCGGCGCAGCTCGGCCACGGCCTTGATGACGTGGTTGTACGGCACGTGGATCTCGTCCGCGATCTGCTGGCTGGTGAGCCGTTCGCCCTCGGCGGCCGCGAGCGTCATCAGCACCCGCAGGCAGACGTCGGTGTAGGCGCTCAGCTTCATCCCCCCATCATCCCACCGGTGCACGGCCCCGCCGCGCCTGCGGTGTCCGGGCCGGTTGGCATACTGACGCCATGGACGCCATGGACGCCACCTCGCACCCCGACGCCGGCCCCCGCCTCCCCGAGACCTCCGCGCCGGGGGGCGACGCCGCGCTGCACGAGGAGGCCCTGGCCGTCCTGCGTCGGCTCGTGGACCGGCCGGACGCGCGATTCAAGGACGGGCAGTTCGAGGCGATCGAGGCGCTCGTGGCCCACCGCCGCCGCGCCCTGGTGGTGCAGCGCACCGGCTGGGGCAAGTCCGCCGTGTACTTCGTGGCCTCCCTGCTGCTGCGCGCCCGCGGCGCAGGGCCCACCCTGATCGTCTCCCCGCTGCTCGCGCTCATGCGGGACCAGGTCGCGGCCGCGGCCCGGGCGGGCGTGCGCGCGGTGTCCGTGAGCTCGGCGAACGCCACGGAGTGGGACGAGGTCCGCGCTCGGCTCGCGGCGGACGAGGTGGACGTGCTGCTGATCTCGCCCGAGCGCCTCACGAACCCCCGGTTCCGGGACGAGCAGCTGCCGGACCTCGTGGCGCGCATGGGCCTGCTCGTGGTGGACGAGGCCCACTGCATCTCCGACTGGGGCCACGACTTCCGGCCGGACTACCGCCGCATCCGGGACCTGATCGGGCTGCTTCCCGCCGAGGGGCCGCGCGCGGTGCCCGTGCTGGCCACCACCGCCACGGCCAACGCCCGTGTGGTGGCGGACGTGGTGGAGCAGCTCGGCGTCGCCTCCGAGCAGGACGTGTTCGTGCTCCGCGGCCCCCTGGCCCGCGCCTCGCTGCGCCTGGGCGTGCTGCGCATGCCCAGCCCGGCCGCGCGCCTGGCCTGGCTCCTCGACCACCTCGAGGACCTGCCGGGCTCCGGGATCGTCTACGCCCTCACCGTCTCCGCCGCCGAGGACACGGCGCGCGCCCTGCGCGAGGCGGGGCACGAGGTGGTCGCCTACACGGGCCGCACAGACCCGGAGCGTCGCGCCGAGATCGAGGAGGACCTCAAGGCCAACCGGGTGAAGGCCGTCGTGGCCACCTCGGCGCTCGGCATGGGCTTCGACAAGCCGGATCTGACGTTCGTGGTGCACCTCGGTGCGCCGGGCTCGCCCGTGGCGTACTACCAGCAGGTCGGCCGCGCCGGCCGTGGGACGGACCACGCGGACGTGCTCCTGCTGCCCGGGCCCGAGGACCGTCGCATCTGGGAGTACTTCGCCACCGCCTCCATGCCGGACGAGGAGCAGGCGCGCGCCGTGCTGGGGGCGCTCGCGGACCACGGCGGGGCCCTCTCCGTGGCGGCGCTCGAGCCGGACGTGCGGATCAAGCGCACCTCCCTGGAGCTGCTGCTCAAGGTCCTCGCCGTGGACGGGGCGGTCGAGCGGGTGGGCGGCGGCTGGCGCGCCACCGGGCGGGAGTGGACGTACGACGCCGAGCGGTACGCCCGCGTGGCCGAGGCCCGCCGGGCCGAGGAGCGGCTCATGCTCGACTACCAGACCACGGACCGGTGCCGCATGGAGTTCCTGGCCCGCACCCTGGACGACCCCACCGCCGCGCCGTGCGGCCGCTGCGACGTCTGCGCCGGCCCCTGGTACCCCACGGGATCGGACGGGGCGGCGCGTGAGCGCGCGGAGGCCGCCCTGCGCCGCACCGGTGTGCCGATCGAGCCCCGTCGCATGTGGCCCTCGGGCATGGACCGGCTGGGCGTGCCCGTCAAGGGGCGCATCGCGCCCGAGTCGCAGGCCGAGGAGGGTCGCGCGCTCGCCCGCCTGACGGACCTCGGGTGGGGCACCGTCCTGCGGGACCTGCTGGACCGGGAGGACGCCCCGGTGCCGGAGGAGGTCCTGCGGGGCGCCGTCGACGTCCTGGCCGGCTGGGGGTGGCGGACGCGGCCGATCGCCGTCGTCGCGATGCCCTCACGCACGCGCCCGCAGCTGGTGGGGTCGTTCGCCGAGGGGATCGCCCGGATCGGCCGGCTGCCGTTCCTCGGCTCGCTCGAGCACGCGCGCGGCGGCCCCACGGCCGGGCCGGGCGGCAACAGCGCCTACCGGCTCGGGTCCGTGTACGGCCGGTTCGCCGTCCCCGAGGCGATGGCGCAGATGCTGCGCACCGCCCCGGACGCCGGCCGCCACGGCCCCGTGCTGCTGGTCGACGACCTCGTCGACTCGCGGTGGTCGCTCGCCGAGGCCGCGCGGGTGCTGCGCGAGGCCGGCGCCCAGGGGGTGCTGCCGCTCGTCCTCGCCCAGGCCGGATGAGCCGCCGAGGTCAGCGCTCCGCGCGGACGATCGCCAGCACGGCGTCGCGGAGCGCCTCCATGGTGGCGGCCGTGCGGGCCTCGCCGTTGTAGCGCAGGAACGGCTCCGTGTTGGACGGGCGGAGGTTGAACCACCACGTGCCGTCCTGGGCGGCGACCGTGGTGCCGTCCATGCGGGTCACCGTGGTGGCCACCCCGGCGAAGTCCTCGTGTACGGCCCGGCCCTCGCCGACGCCCTCGCCCACGGCGGGGGCGAACTGCGCCACCACCGCGGCCACGGCGGCGTCCTTGTCCGCGACCTGCGAGTTGATCTCTCCGGAGGCCACGTACGGCTCGTACTCCTCGGCCAGCTCGGACAGCGGCTGCTCCTGGCCGCCCAGGGCCGCCAGCACGTGCATGGCCGCGAGCATGCCGGTGTCCGCGTTGAAGAAGTCGCGGAAGTAGTAGTGCGCGGAGTGCTCACCCCCGAAGACGGCGGACTCGGCGGCCATGACCGCCTTGATGAAGGAGTGGCCCACGCGGGTCTCCACGGCCCGGCCCCCGTCGGCCGCCACGAGCTCGGGGACGGCGCGGGAGGTGATCAGGTTGTGGATGACCACGGGGGTCTGCTCGCCGTCGGCCTTCGCGCGGGCGATCTCGCGGCGGGCCACCAGGGCGGTGACCGCGGAGGGGGAGACCGGGGCGCCCTGCTCGTCGATCACGAAGCAGCGGTCGGCGTCGCCGTCGAAGGCCAGGCCGATGTCCGCGCCGTGCTCCACGACGGCGGCCTGCAGGTCCCGCAGGTTCTCCGGCTCCAGAGGATTGGCCGGGTGGTTCGGGAAGGTGCCGTCCAGTTCGAAGTAGAGCGGCTCGATCTCCAGCGGCAGGGCGGCCAGCTCGGCGTCGCCGAGGACGGCCGGGGTGGTCTTGCCCGCCATGCCGTTGCCCGCGTCCACCACGACCTTCAGGCGGCGCACCCCCGTCAGGTCCACGAGCGAGCGCAGGTACGCGGCGTAGCCGGGGAGGATGTCCTCCTCCGTCACGGTGCCGGTGGTCTCGGCCGCGGGGATCTCACCGGCGTCGAGGTACGCCTGGGCCGCGTCGCGGATCTCGAACAGCCCGGTGTCCGAGGAGACCGGCACGGCGCCGGCCTGGGCCATCTTCATGCCGTTGTACTCGGCCGGGTTGTGCGAGGCGGTGAACACCACGCCCGCGGCCTGCTTCACGCCCGCCGCGTAGTAGAGCATGTCCGTGGAGATCAGCCCCAGGGTGACGACGTCGGCGCCGCGGCGCGTGGCGCCCTCGGCGAAGGCCGTCATGAACGCGGGCGAGGAGGGGCGCATGTCCCCGCCGACCAGCACGGTCTGACCGGCCAGGCCCAGCACGTCCACGAAGGCCGCGCCCACCGCGCGGACGCTCTCCGCCGTGATGGACTCGCCCACGATGCCGCGGACGTCGTACGCCTTGAAGGAGTCGTGCAGGTCGAGGGAGGGGGTCGAGGTAGTCACCCGACCGATCGTAGTGGACAGCCTGGATACAGTGAGGGCGTGCCCCCGACCACTCCGCCCCCGAGCGCGGGGCCCCCGGCCGTCCCGCCGTCGGGACCCGCGCCGGCCGCTCCCGGGGAGCCCGCGTACCGCAGGCTGCTGATCGGGCTGTTCCTGGCGGGGGTGGCCACGTTCGCCCAGCTCTACTCCCCGCAGGGCCTGCTGCCGCTGGTCAGCGACGACCTGGGCGTCCCCGCGGACCGTGCCGCCCTGCTCGTCTCCGCCAGCACACTCGGCCTCGCCCTGTCGGTGGTGCCGTGGTCCGTGGCCGGGGACCGGTGGGGCCGCCGACGCGCCATGGTGGTCTCGATGGTCTCCGCCAGTGCGTGCGCGCTCACGGGCGTCCTCGCACCCACGTTCGAGGCCATGCTGGGCCTGCGCCTGCTCGAGGGCATGGCGCACGGGGGTGTCGCGGGACTCGCCGTGGCGCTGCTGGCGGAGGAGGTGGTCCCGCACGCGGTCGCGGCGGCCGCCGGCACCTACATCGCCGGCACCACCCTCGGCGGGCTCTCCGGCCGGCTCCTCGCCCTGCCCGTCGCGGAGGCGTCCTCGTGGCGCGGCGGGATGCTGGCCGTCACCGTGGTCGGGGTGCTGTGCACGGTCGGCTTCCTGGCGATCACGCCGCGTGCCCGACGTTTCACGCCGTCGCCCACCTCCCCGGCGACGCTCGTGCGCATCGTGCGCGGTCACCTGCGCTCGCCGGAGCTCGTCGCCGTCTACCTGCAGGGGGCGCTGCTGATGGGCGGGTTCGTGGCGCTGTACAACTTCGTGGGGTACCGCCTGCTCGACCCGCCGTTCTCCTGGACGCCGACGGCGGCCGGCCTCGTCTTCCTCGCCTATCTCGCGGGCACGTGGTCGTCGCCGCGCGCGGGTCGGCTGGCCGCGCGGGTGGGCCGGCTGCCCGTCCTGGCCGGCGCGACGGCGGCCATGGCGGCGGGCGTCGCCCTCACGTCGGTCCCGCATCCGGCGGTGCTGGTGCCCGCCCTCGTGCTCGTGACGGGCGCGTTCTTCGCCGCCCACGCCGTGGCCTCCGCGTGGTCTGGGACGGCCGCCCCCACGGGCCGCGCCCAGTCGACCTCCCTGTACAACTTCGCGTACTACGCCGGCTCGAGCCTCTTCGGCTGGCTGGGCGGCGTGTTCCACGAATCCCATGGGTGGCCGGGGACGGTGCTGATGGTCCTGGCCCTGGTGCTGACCGCCCTGGCGAGCGCCGTCGTCGTGCTGCGCGGGCGCGGGACGGCCCCGGCGCGCTGAGCCGGGGCCGTCGTGGGGGCGGGTGTCAGCGGGCCGACCCGCGGGTCACCAGCCGAGGGCCTCGGCATCCGTGCCGGTGGCGGACCGGGCCTGGTCGCGCCAGGCGGCGAGGACCTCCGGGTCCTGCAGCTCGAGCCACGCGATCATCTGCTGGTAGGTCACGCAGTAGGTGTCCTCCTCGACGCAGACCTCGCGCATGACCTTCTCCACAGCCGGGTTGAACGCGTTGAGACCCCAGTCGTTGAAGTGGTTGCCGAAGACCAGCGGGGCGCGGTTGCCCGCGAACGCCGAGTCGTACATGTAGCGGTAGGTGCGGTACTGGAAGTCGGTGAGTCGGGCGACGTCCTCCGGGATGTCCTTGCCGCCGTTGCCGGAGATCCAGAAGTTGTAGTCCATCGCCATCACGAACGGGCTGGCCGCGTCCTTCTCGGCGAGCACGGGGGACCAGGTCATCGGCATCTCGAACTCCCAGATCCCGTCCTCCTGGTAGGGCCAGGCGACGCCGGAGGCGGCCGCGGCACGCGACGTGTCGTACTCGAGTCCGTTGTCCTTCCACATCGGGACGAGCTGGTCCCACTCCCCGTCGAGGCAGGGCAGACGTCCGCCCTTGACGTCGTCGGGGGTGACCTCCAGCGCCGGCAGGGAGCTGCCCGGGTTGTAGGCGCCGGGGTCGGAGAGGATGTCCGTGAACGAGCCGTACTCCTGCTTCCATTCGGCCGTGGACCAGTGGTCTGCGCCGTACCTCGTGGGCGCGCACAGGTGACCCGCGTAGTGGGTGCCGATCTCGTGGCCGGCGGCGTGGGCCGTGTTGATGTTCTCGATGCGCTGCGCCACCTCGGCCTCGTCGCCGCCGAACTCCGTGCCCACGTAGCCGGGCTCGTTGCCGGGCGCCGTGTAGTTCTCCCGGTTGGCGGTCTCGATGAGGTTGATCGCGGACTGGAACACCGTGAACTTCGCGTCGGAGTCCGCCGCCGCGTCCAGGAAGGTCTTCCAGCGAGCATCCTGACGGCCGCCGTCGAAGGAGAAGAGGACGAACTGCGGCGGGCGCTCCTCCGCCGTGAAGGCCCGCATCGGCACGCCCTCGTGGGAGCGGGCGGCCAGGGCGAGCGCGGGGTCCGCGGGGTCTGCGGCGGCCGACGGCGAGCCCCCACCGGACGACGCCGCAGCCGGCGAGGAGGCCGCATCCGAGGACCGTCCCTGTGACGACGAGGCCTCGGATCCGTCCGCAGATGCGGGCGACGAGACGGCCGCGTCCGTGGCGCCGGAGGACCCGGCCGCCGTCCCCTCGTCCCCCTGCGGGGCGGCACAGCCGGCCAGCACGAGGGCCAGGGCCACCGACGTCCCCCACCAGCGGCGTCGCCGGGGCGAGGGGGTGTCGACGGTGCGGGCGGACCGGCGGGGGAAGGACATGCGGTCTCCTGGCTCGGTCGAGTGGCGGGCGGAGTGTCTCCTCCATGGCCGCCGTGACCAGACACGGAGGACTCCACGTTCCACCGTAGGGGAGGCCCTCGGTGACTCTGGAGCCCCGGCAGAACTGTGACCAGGTTGTGATGTGGCGCCGCGGCTGCCGACATGGCCCTCGCGGGCCACATCTAGACTGGAGGCATGGAATATCTCGTCCCTGTCCTCGCGGTGGTCGTCATCGGCGCCCTCGCGTTCGCCGCCGCCCGGTGGATGTCGGCCGGTCGAGCGCGTCAGGCGGCGGACCAGCGCACGCCGTCCGGTCGCGGGCTGGACATCGGACCGGAGCGGGCGCGTCTGGCAGCGGGGCTGCTGGACGAGGACGCCCATCGGCGCGTGTACGGGCACATCGCCCAGAGCCGCGTGATGGAGGCCGTGCGCGACTACCGCGCCCACACGGGACGCGGCCTGAAGGACGCCGTCATGGACGTGCAGTCCCTCGCCGTGCATCCGCAGGTCTACTCCGAGCCGGTGCAGGAACCGGACGCCACGTCCGCCGGAGTCGCGGGGCCCGTTCCCGGCGGCCATGGGGAGCCCCATCGGGACGACGCGGCCCCGGCCGACACCCCCGGGCCGAAGCGGCCCGGACAGGATTCGAGCGGGCGGGGGGAGCCGGACGCCCAGACGCCCGATCGCGAGACCTCTGACGCCGTGGCCGAGGACGACGCCCGGCAGGACAGCGACCACGCCTCGGCCGCGCCGCGTCCGACGGCGCCGTCCGCCGACGAGTTGACGACCCTGACCGTCCCGGCCGAGTGGACCGCCGCCCCCGCTGAGGAGGAGCTCCCCTTCGAGGTCGAGGTGATGCGGGGGACGGAGTCCGTCCGGCTCTCCTCGCGGGACCTGCCGCCGTGGCTGCGCGACCAGCTCGCCGCCATGGTGCGGGACGGCAACCTCGAGTCCGCCGCCGTCCAGCTGTCCAGCCACTCGGAGCTCTCCGTGCCGGAGGCGTACGAGCTGCTGCGCCGCATGCGCGAGCGTCGCGGGGAGGGCTAGTTGTTGCGGGTCATGAGGTTCTTGGCACGAGGGCCGGACTGAGATGAGACGAGTGGGCCTCTCCCGCAGGATGGAAGTTCCTACACCACCCACCTGCCAGAAGAGACCCACTCATGACTCACGCTAACGCACCCCTGACCCCCACCGGCCGTCTCAGGATGGTCCACCGCCACCTGCACGACGGCATCCCGCAAGCCCATGTCGCCGCCGAGTTCCGGGTGAGCCGGCCCACGGTGGCCACCTGGGTCGCCCGCTACCGCGCCCAGGGAGAAGCCGGCCTTCAGGACCTGCCCAGCCGGCCGCACCGTTCACCTGCCCAGCTCGATCCGGTCTTGGTCGCCCGGATCCACGCCCTGCGGCGGGAGCGCAAGTGGTCGGCACGGCGCATCCATCACCACCTCGTCTCCGAGGGCCACCGGGTGTGTCTTCGTACCGTGGGACGGTGGCTGCACCGACTCGGGATCTCCCGGTTACGGGACCTGACCCCGGCCGGAGAAGACCTGCGCCAACGACCCCAGAAGATCACCGCCCGCGGCCCGGGGCACATGGTGCACCTGGATGTGAAGAAGATCGGGAAGATCCCAGACGGGGGCGGCTGGCGTGCTCACGGACGTGACAGTGAAGCAGGCCGTGCTTCCAAGCGTGGTGCAGGCCGGCGGGTCGGCTACACCTACCTGCACTCGGCGATCGACGGGTACACCCGCCTGGCCTACACCGAGGCGTTGGAGGACGAGAAGGCGGTGACCACGATCGGGTTCTTCTGCCGGGCCCGCGCGTTCTTCGCCGCCCACGGCATCACCGTGGACCGGGTGGTCACGGACAACGGGAACAACTACCGGGCCGTGGACTTCACCGCCAAGGTGGTCTCGCTCGGGGGCCGGCACCACCGGATCCGCCCCTACACCCCGCGCCATAACGGGAAGGTCGAACGGTACAACCGGCTGATGGTCGATGAGGTCCTCTACGCCCGCCCGTATACCTCAGAGACAGCTCGGCGTGAGGCGCTGGCCGTGTGGGTGAACCACTACAACTACCATCGGCCTCATACCTCCTGCGGGGACGCCCCTCCGGCCTCGTTGGCCCCGGCCCGAGTCAACAACGTCATGCCCTCTTACAACTAGTCACCAGCCGGTCGGTATGTCAGGTCCCCGCGTACAGACGCGAAGAGGGCCGGAATCGCGTGGATTCCGGCCCTCTCTGGCGGAGACGGGGGGATTTGAACCCCCGGCCCGACTTTCGCCGAGCCCTTCATTAGCAGTGAAGTCCATTCGGCCGCTCTGGCACGTCTCCTCCGTCCGGCGCGCCTCGCACGGGGCGACGCGCGGTCAGACCGGTCCAGCTTAGCGCGCCAGGCCAGGGCAGGGCAAAGGAGCGCCGTGCTCACGGTCGGACCACCATCGCGCACGAGCGGGCCCCGGATCGATCGATCCGGGGCCCCGCGTGATCTGTCAGCCGTCCGGCCTGAGGCCGACGCGTCCGTTCAGATCAGATGCGATCCTTGCGGTCGTTGCGGCCGTCGAGGTCGCGATCGGTGGCGTCGCCGTCGACCTTGACGTCCTCGTGGCGGACCTCCTCGGTCACCGTCTCGGTGTCCTGCACCTGGCGCTTGCCCAGAGAGACCTTCTCGGCGTCCACGGTCTTGTTGACGACCGGGGTCTCCTCGTAGGTGGTCACCTCGACGTCGCCGTCGCGGCCGGCGGTGCGGGCCTCGGCGGAGTTCGGGTCGACGGACTCGCGCTCCACCACGACCTCCTCGCGGGTGACGGGCACCTCGACGGTCTCGGTGGTGGTGTAGGCCTGCTTGCGCAGACGGACGCGGCCGGAGGCGCGGCGCTCGGTGCCGACGTTCAGGTGCTCGTCCTTGACGACGACGGAGTCGGCGTCGGTCACGTCGCGGCGATCGCGGTCGGTCACGTCGCGGCGGTCGCCGTCCACGACGGCCTCGTCGCGGCGGTCGGCCACGCCGGCCACACCCGCGGTGCCGGCCACGCCAGCGGCGCCGGCGTCGGTGCGCACGTCGTCACGACGCACGTCGCCGTCGTGATCCGCGGCGGAGTACTCCATGGAGTAGTACTCGTAGATGCGCTGCTCCTCCTCGGGGGTCAGCGAGCCGTCCGCGTCCACGTTCGGGGCGTCCTTCACGAAGGACTTCTCGAAGGGCACCGTGATGCCGTCGGCGGTGATCTGGGCCTGCTGCAGCGGGACGAAGGTCTCGCGGGCGCCGAACAGGCCGGTCTTCACCGTGATGAAGGTGGGCTCGTTGGTGACGTCGTCGAGGTAAACCTGACCGACAGAGCCGATCTTGTCGCCGTCGGTGGCGAAGACGGTGGAGTTCTGCAGCTGGTCGAGAGCGTTGCGGTCCATGAGGAATTCTCCTTCTGAATTGGTGTTTTGTTGCCTTACGCTCATTCACAATTCCCCATGGGCCCGAGTGGCGTCAACCATCGGCCCCCCAGATTCCAAATTCCAAGACTTCTCCCAGAATCTCGGTGTGATCCGCGTGATTCCGCGGATTCTTCGTCCGGGCCCGCTCCGGACCCTGGGGGATCGGTGGGAGTGTGGCGCATGCGGTCCGCGACCCTTGACGGCCACCGATAATGTGTGGAATACGCGCGCCGCAGGCGTGAAAACGATCCCGAGGAGAGTGGAGGCCCCATGTCCGAGCCCCTGGTGGCCGATCGCCGCCTCGCAGTGGTGGGAGCCGGCCCCCGCGGCGTCATGCTGCTGGAGCGGATCCTCGCCCGACTCGAGGGCGCGGCCCCGGACGCGCACCCCCGGCGGCTGCGCATCGACGTCGTGGACCCCTATCCCCCCGGGCCGGGGCGGGTGTGGCGCACGGACCAGTCCGAGCTGTACCTCATGAACACCCCCGCGTTCTTCCCGACCGCGTGCGCCGCCGACAACCCCGGTCTGCGCCCCTCCACCGCCGCCCAGACCTTCGACCAGTGGCGACGCGTGCACCCGGAGGCCAGCCTCGGCGTGCGCCGCCACCAGTACCCGGCCCGTGCGGTCTACGGGCGCTACCTCCGGCATCTGTACAAGGACGTCGTCGCCGGGCTGCGCGCCCGTCCCGAAGTCGCCGAGGTCATCGAGCACCGCGCGGAGGCCACCGCCCTGCACCCCCGGCCCGACGGCGGCGCCCGCCTGGAGCTGCGGGACGCCGACGGCTCGGTCTCCGTGCTCGACGCGGACGCCGTCGTGCTCTGCCTGGGCCATCAGCCTGCGGAGCTCAGCCCCGGCCAGATGCGGATGGCCGCCGCCGCGCGGGGCCGGGACGAGCTGCACTACCAGGGCCCGCAGATCCCCTCGGACGTGGACTGGGAGACCGTGGAGGCTGGGGCGGACGTCCTCGTGCGGGGCATGGGCCTGAACGCGTTCGACCTGCTGGCCCAGCTCACCCAGGGCCGGGGCGGGGTGTACCGCCGCACCGGCGACGGACCCGGCCGGGCCCTGCGGTACGAGCCGACGGGGGACGAGCCGCGCCTGCACCTGATGTCCCGCCGCGGCATCCCGTACCTGCCCAAGGCCGAGGTGGACGCCTTCGTGCCCCGCGGCGTCACCCTCAGCTACCTCTCCGACGCCGCCGTGGACGCCCTCACCGCCCGGCACGGGGCCCTGGACCTCGCCGAGCACCTCTGGCCGCTGCTGCACCGCGACGTGGTCCGGCACTACTACGCCACGCTCGTCCGGGCCCAGCCCGAGATCCTTGGCGGGCCCGTCGAGGCGCGCCGGTTCCTCGGGGAGCTCGTCGGCCAGCTCGAGGAGGCCGGCCGCGGCGCCCCCGTGACCTCCGCGCACGCCGAGGAGCTCCTCCAGCGGTACGCCCCCGGGCGCCGCTTCCTCGACATCCTGGCCTATGGGTCCCCGTTCGAGGACGCCGTGTTCGCCTCCCATGAGGACTATCAGCGGGCCGTCGCGGACCTCATGGAGCAGGCCTGCGTGGAGGCCGCCCTCGGGGAGGAGTCCCCGTTCATGATGGCCGTCGGCGCGCTCCATGCCGGCCGACTGCGGATCAAGGCGTGGATCGCCGAGGGCCGGATCGCCGAGGCCTCCCGCATCCGGGACGTCCAGGGCTGGTTCGAGCCGCTGGTCGAGGGCCTCGCCTCCGGCCCGCCCCTGTGGCGCGTCGAGCAGATGCTCGCGGTGCACCGGGCCGGCCTGCTCACCTGGGCCGGCCCCGCGCCCGTGGTCGAGGCCGAGGACCACGGCTTCACGGCCCGCAGCCCCCAGGTAGGAGCGCAGGACTCGCTGGAGCCCGCCGTCGTCGAGGGGGCCTGGCTGGTGGAGGCCATGATGCCGCCCAACCGCGTGCAGGCCGCCGCCTCCCCGCTGGTCCGTCAGATGCTGGCGGACGGTGTCGCCGCGGCCGGGACGTGGGAGGACGAGGAGGGTGTGCGCGTGCCCGCCACCGGCTTCGACGTCACGGCCCGCCCGTACCGGCTGCGGGCCGCGGACGGCACGGTCCACGCGCACGTGTTCGTGCTGGGCCTGCAGCTCTCGGGCGTGCAGTGGGGCACCGCGATCGCGGCCGAGGCCGGGGCCGATCCGGCCGGACGTGCCCTCTTCCTCGCCGACGCCGACGCCGCCGCGGCGGCCGTGCTCGCCGGCTGAACCCCACGACGACGGCGGGGCCGCCCGGGTGGATCCCGGACGGCCCCGCCGTCGTCATGCCGGGTGCGGCGCCCCGCGCCCCGTCAGGGACGGACCGGCCCGCGGCCCTTGCCCGGGTGGTCACCGCCGTGGCCCTTGCCCGGGTGGTCGCCGCCGTGGCCCGGGGTCGCGCCGATGCAGCGCAGCCACTCGCGCACGGAGTTCGCGGGCTTGCCGGGCACGCCGCGCGGATCGGTCACACCGTCGCAGGTCTCACCCGGGGTGGGTTCCGGCTCCGGCTCCGGGGTCGGCTCGGTCACGGGCGCGTCGAGCTGGAGGCCCACCAGGATCGGGTTGTGGTCCGAGGACCGCCACTGGTCCGCGGAGTACAGGTCCTCGGCCACGTAGTTGTGGCGCGAGTACTCCAGGGCCACGGATTCGTTCGCGTTGATCATCCAGATGTCCTGGCCGGTGATCGCCGCGGCCGCGGACGGCGAGGCGTAGATCCCGTCCAGGCTGCCGACGGCGCCGCCGAACGCGTAGGAGTACTCGCCCGTGAGCGCACCCTGGGAGACGTACCCGGCCGCCTCGAGCACGCGGATCGGGTCCTCCTTCTCGTAGGCGTTGAAGTCGCCCATGAGCAGGACGCGGTCGGTGCCGGTCTCGGCCTTCATGCGCTCGGCGAAGGCCACGAGGGCCTCGGCCTGGCCCACGCGGTCCGCGTTGTACGCGCCCTGGCCATCGCCGGAGTCCACGTTGTCCCCGGTCGCACCGGAGCCGCCCTTGGACTTGAAGTGGTTGGTGATCGCCACGAACTCGGTGCCGGCCGCCCCCTCGGCCGTGCCGTCGGCGGCGCGGAACAGCTGCGCCATCGGCTCGCGGGCGTTGTCGAAGTTCGTCTGGTCGTCCAGGATCACCGACTCGCCCAGCGGGGTGACCTCGGCCGGCTGGTAGATGAACGCGGAGCGGATGACGTCCTCGTCCGCGAGCGCGGGACGGGCGGACGGGGAGGCCACGTAGGCCCAGCGCTGCTCGCCCGCCTGCGCGTTGAGGGCCTCCACGAGGTGGGCCAGCGCGTGGTCCCGGTCGAGGCCGAACTTCTCGGAGTTCTCGATCTCCTCGAGCGCGACCACCGAGGTGCCGAGGCCGTTGATCGCGGCCGCGATCTTCTCCTGCTGGCGGGCGAACGCCTCGGGGGTGTAGGCGCCGCGCGGCAGGCAGCCGTTCGTGGTGACGGGGGTGCCGGCGCGGTCGCGGTAGGCGCCGCAGCCGGCCACGTCCTGGCCCAGGGTCGTGAAGTAGTTGAGCACGTTGAAGCTGCCGACGGTGACGTTGCCGCCGACCGCCTCGGGGGCGGCCTCGGCCGGGCGGGTGTCCTCGATCGTCACGGGCTGGACGGCGGCCGCCGTGGCATCGGTGAGGTGGCCCAGCGGCTGGAAGGACCACGCGTCGAAGCGCCAGTCGAGGATGACTCCGGTGCTGAACTCCAGGCCCGCGCCCACGCGCACCGGCTGGTCCGCGTCCAGGTACGGCAGCGGGTTCTGGTTGCCCGGCGAGCGCATGAAGTTCGTGGAGGCCCCGTCGTCGAGCACGATCAGCTGCTGCGCGTTGGCGGCCGCGACGGCCTGCGCCTCGGCGCCGGGCCGGGCCACCGACGTCGGATTGTCCAGCGGCTTCGTGCCGGGGACGACGCCGAGGGAGCCGTACTGGTTGAGGGAGTAGTTGTCCGTGACCGTCCAGTCGCCCTGCGGGGCGAGGACCATGCCCTCGAGCGCCTCACGGTCGGCCTCCTCCAGCGGGAACTCCACCGGCGTGGGGGCCACGGCGCCGGGCTCGGCGACCGGCAGCACGCCGTCGGCGGCGACCTTGATCTGCGTGAGGCCGTAGTGCTCGGCCGCTTCGCCCGTGACCTGGACGTGGTCGCCGAGCGTCACGGAGCCGACCGTGTCCGGCGAGTACACGAACACGCCGTCGGAGGCGCCCGGGGTGGCGTCGGGGGTGTCGCCGCCGGTGCCGGCGGTCTGGATGTAGTAGCCGTCGTAGCCGCCCGTGGAGTACACGGCGGTGACGACGCCGGTGGTGGTCACCTGGCGCCCGGCGTACGGGGTGGCCGTGCCGGTGCCCTGGAGCTGGGCGATGGTGATCCGCTCGGACGGGGTCGGCTGCGGCTCGGGCTCCGGGGTCGGCTCGCCGCCGGTGGCGGCGGCGTTGGTCGGGGTGACCTGGCCGGTGACGGTGAAGTCGGCGCTGTTGTCGTCCGTGTCCACGCCGTTCGTGCGGGTGAGGGACTTCGGGTCCGAGTTGGCCGAGGGGGCGCCGGCAGCCGCTGTTTCGAAGGTGTTCGTGGCTCCGTAGCCGAGCACGTCCGCGACGCCCGGCACCTGGCCGGTCACCACGGAGCCGACCGGCAGGTCCGTCACGGTGCCCGCCTGGCGCGCGAGCACGATCGTGCCCTTGGTGCCCGCGGGGTTGAACGCCCCGCCGGCCACGAGGTCCGCCTGCGGCAGGGCCGCGCCCGCGGTGCCGTTGGAGCCGCCGGAGACCAGGAAGTGGCCCTTCGCGGGCACCGTGCCGGACAGCGCGACCGTGCCCTGGGTCGCGGCCGTGCCGGCGGCGGAGCGGTACTGCAAGGACCAGCCGTCGAGGTTGATCGGCTGGTCGGTGGGGTTGTAGAGCTCCACGAACTTGTGGGTGTACACGGCGTTCGCGGAGCCGCCGTTGGTGTACGCCTCGTTGATGACGAGGGAGTCGCCGGCCGGGCTGGCCTGGGAGGGCAGGGCCACGGCGGGGGCGAGCAGGGCCAGGGCGGCGGTGGTCACCGCGGTGCGCGCGGCGAAGCGGGGCAGGGGGGTCATGTCGTCCTCGTCTCGATCTCTCTCGATGGGTCAGCGCGGCAGGCCCGCGGCGGTCAGCCAGGCATGGGCGGAGAAGACGGGGTGCGTGGCGGCGCCGCGCTGCACGCCGCGGCCCTTGCCCGGGTGGTCCTCGCCCTTCACGCGGCCCTTGCCCGGGTGGTCGGCGCCCTTGTCATGGCCCTTGCCATGACCCTTGCCCGGGTGGGTCGGGGCGGGCTGCTCCGGCTCGGTGGGGGTCGGGGCCGCGGTGACCTCGAGGGCATGGCGCACCACGGTCGTGCTGCCGTCGGCGTAGCGCACGGTCATCACGAGCTCGCCCGTGCCCGCGGCGGCGGGGGCGGTGATCCCGGAGAGCGTGACGGTCTCGGAACCCGCGGGGACGGCCACGGTGCCCAGGGCGGTCTCGACGCCGTCGGCCGTGCGGAAGGCGACGTCGACCGCGGTCGCCGCGGGGGCGCCGTCGGAGTCCACCACGAGGTCCCCGAGGGTCAGGCCGACGGCCTGCCCGGCCTCGACCGAGGCGGGGGCGTCGGTGACCGGCACGCCGTTCTTGCCGAAGTCCGGGGCGACGGCGCCGTGGGCCGCGTCCTGGGCGCGGGCGTAGTCCGTGATCGCCTGGGAGTCCAGCAGGCCCATGTTCACGAAGTTCTGGCGGCCGGTCGCGAAGGCGGTGTAGCCGTCGGGGGCCTTGGTCGGGTCCCCGAGCGTCGTCCAGGTGTCGTCGGCCAGGAACGACTGGCTGGCCACCGTGTACATGCGGTCCGCCTGGAGCGGCTCGCCGTCGATCCACACGCCGGTCACCTTGTCCCCCTGCGGGCGGGACTCGTCGTAGGTCCAGGTCAGCTCCTCGGACCAGCCGAGGGTGAACTTGCGCACGTCGTTCCGCCAGTTCTCCTCGAGGGCCAGCTTGATGGAGGAGCCCGGGATGTCGAAGTAGGTGATGGCGTTGCCGAACGGCGCCATGTCGAGCAGCTCGCCCAGGGTGAGGCGACCGACGAGGTCGGCCGGCTTGGCCGGGAACGCGCCGCCGTCGGTGAAGCGGTCCGTCAGCAGCTCGGAGCGCAGGCCGCCGGGGTTGGTCACGCCGAGGTCCACCTCGGGGTTCGCCTGCTCGGCGGCGTGCTTGACGGCGTCGCCCACCCAGGTGCCCAGGGTGGTCTCGGCGGCGCGCGTGCCGCCGGCCTTCCAGGACCCGCCGGCGTCGATCAGCTTCTGGTAGTCGGTGGTGATGGAGGCGGACAGGTCGGCCACGACCTCGCCCTGCAGGTCCTCGAAGACCGCGACGGCCTCCTGCTCGATCGCGTACACCTGGGCGGTGACGGGGGATTCCGCGGCGGCCTCGGCGGGGGCCTGCGTGGACCGGGTCAGCAGGCGCGGGGTGAGCCCGGTGACCTCGCCGTCGGCGCCCACGGTCAACTCGACGGCGGCCAGGTGGCTGCCGGAGGCGCCCGCCTGGATCACGGGGCGGTGGGCGCCGCCGGCCGTGGTGTCGTACTGGTAGAGCTGGTGGGTGTGGGCGTTGAATATGAGGTCCACGGCGGAGGAGGTCTCGCCGACGATGCGGTCGAACTCGGCCCGGGCCGCCCGCTCGGCGGCCAGCTCACCCGCGCCGGCGGCGCCGTCGTGGTACGAGGCCACGATCACGTCGGCGGCGTCTGTGGCCTCCAGCTCGTCGGCGACCGCGTTCACGGCGGCGACCTCGTCGAGGACCTCGTTGCCCTTCAGACCCGCGCCGGTGGTGGTCGCGTACAGCTCGTTGGGGGAGGCGCCGATGACGGCGACGCGCACGCCGTCGACGTCGAAGACGGCGTGCGAGGTGAGGACGGGCTCCTTGCTCGTCGGGTCCACCAGGTTGGCGGAGAGCACCGGGAACTGGGCCCGGGACTCCACGCGGCCCTGCAGGTCGTCCAGGCCCTTGTCGAACTCGTGGTTGCCGGCGGTCAGCGAGGCCAGGCCGAGCGCGTTCATCACGTCGATCGTCGGGTTGTCCTGCTGCACGTTGGACACGGACTTCGAGCCGCCGATCAGGTCGCCGGCGCTGGTCAGCAGCGTGGAGCCGGCGCCGTGCTCGGCCTCGAACGCGGTGCGGTAGTCCTCCACGGTGTCCGCGAACTGCGTGCCGACGTAGTCCGCGGACAGCGCGCCGTGGAAGTCGTTGAAGGACAGGATCGAGATGGTGGTCTCGTCCGCGGCGGCCGTCTCGACGGCCAGGGCGGGCGCCGCACTCGCGGGCGCGAGGACGAGGACGGTGCAGGCGGCCGTGGTGACGGCACGGCGGCGGAACAGGCTGGGCATGGCTCTCCCCGGGATGCGTGATGACAGAGGTGCGCCGCCGGTGGACGGCGGGGTGACGCGGGGAGTCCATCACATCCAGGTGGCCTCCAGGTGAACGAGAGGCGGCGGGCCGTCCGGCCCGCCGCCTCTCGTCGTGTGCACGCGGATGGTGAGGGATTCGAACCCTCGGCACGGGGTCACCGCGCACCGGTTTTCAAGACCGGCTCCTTCGGCCGCTCGGACAACCATCCCGGGCCTGACCGCGACGGTGTGGGCCGCCGCGTCGAGGACCCACTCTAGCCCGTGGCCCGGCGGGCGGCCGGTGGCGAGTCCGGCCCCCGCGCGCGAGGATGGACCCTCGACCCCCGACCAGAGGAGGAGACCCCCATGGACGTCCCCGCACAGATGCGCGCCGTGCGATTCACCGGTGCCGGCGACAACGGCGTCGTCCGCGTGGGCCACGAGCCCGTGCCGGACCCCGGCCCGGGCGAGGTGCTGGTGCACGTGGCCGCCGCGGGTCTCAACCGCGCGGACATCGCGCAGCGCGAGGGCCGCTATCCGCCGCCGCGCGGCGCCTCCGAGATCCCCGGGCTCGAGGTCTCCGGCACCGTGGCGGCGCTGGGACCCGAGGCCGGGATGCCGGGGGAGGGGCGCTTCGCCGTCGGTGACCGGGTGTGCGCTCTCCTGGCCGGCGGGGGCTTCGCCGAGTACGTCGCCGTGCCGGCGGGCCAGCTCATGGCCGTCCCCGACGGCGTCGGCCTCGTCGAGGCGGCGGCCCTGCCGGAGGTCGCCTGCACGGTGCACTCGGCGCTCGTGGGCCGTGCGGGCGTGCAGGCCGGGGACCGGGTGCTCGTGCACGGCGCCACCGGCGGCATCGGCTCCTTCGCCGTCCAGTTCCTCGCCGCGCTCGGTGCACGGGTGCTGGGCACCGCCGGCGGCCCGGAGAAGGTGGCGCTCGGTCGGCGGCTGGGCGCCGAGCACATGTTCGACCACCGCGCCGCCGAGTCCGGTGCCTTCGCCCCGTGGGTCAAGGAGGTCACGGACGGCCACGGCGCGGACGTCATCCTCGACGTCGTCGGCGCCCCGTACCTGGCGCCCAACGTGTCCGCGCTCGCCCCCGAGGGACGCATCGTGACGCTCGCGGTCCAGGGCGGCGCCGTCCCGGAGGACTTCAACATCATGAAGCTGGTGGTCAAGCGCGGCTGGCTCACGGGGGCGACGCTCCGCTCCCGCTCGGTCGTGGACAAGGCCGGGATCGTGGCCGCGGCCGAACGTGCCGTGTGGCCCCTGGTGGCGGCGGGCCGCATCGACGCGAGCGTCGGGGCGTGCTTCCCGCTCGCCGAGGCCGCCGAGGCGTTCGACTGGTTCGACTCCGCCACCCGCACGGGCAAGGTCGTGCTCGTCACCGACCCCGCCGACGCGCGCCGGCCGTCCGGCGACCGCGCATGAGGGGGCCCTTCGCACGCTTCCGTCAGGAGCGTGCCGACGACCGCGAGCTCGGCACAGGGCTGTGGCGCCGTGCCCACGACCGCCTCGGCCGGGCCCTGGACCGCTACTGGCAGGTGCTGGAGGGCCAGCGGGGCACGGACGTGCTGAGCCCCGAGGAGCGCAACGGCGTGGTCCACGCCGGTAACGTCCTCACGGAACGGCTCCCCGCGGTCCGCGCCCTGTGCGTCCGCCTGCACCGGGACCACGAGGGCGACGGCGAGCACATCCCGGCCGAGGCCGCCGACGTCCACCGTGAGCTCTCCCGCGCCGCGCACGAGCTGGCCGCCACCGCCCAGGCCCTCGCCCTGTACCGGCTCGGTCAGGGTTCGGCGGAGTCGGTCGGCCGGCACGCCGAACGCACCCTCGGCCACCTGGACCGGGCGGAGGAGCTGGGAGCCGGGCTCTGACGGCGGCGCGCCCCGGAGGGCCGGCCCGGAGACGAGAGGACCCCGCCGCGTGATCACGCGGCGGGGCCCGGGGGAGCCCCCTGCCGGATTCGAACCGGCGACCTGCTCTTTACGAGGGAGCTGCTCTGGCCAGCTGAGCTAAGGAGGCACGTGACCGTGAACGGCCACGGCTGTCGAGCATACCGGTTTCGCGGCCCCGATTCCACCGCGCGGCCGGGTGCGCGGGCCACCGGGTGTGGCCCGCCCCTTCCGCGGGTGTTCACCCCCAGGCCATGCCGCGGCCAGACGAGGACGGTTCCCTGGTGGGCACACACCGTCGACGGGAGACGCATGAGCCTGCCCCACGCCCCTCGCACCCCGGCACCCCCCGCCGCGGCCTCGTCAGCCGCGCCCCTCCGCCTGGCCGTGGTGGACATGTCCGGCACGTCCATCGTGGAGCACGGGCTCCAGGACACGGCGTTCGCCCGCACGTTGGACCAGCACGGCGTCCCGGCGGGCACGCCGGATCACGACGACGCCGCTCGGCGGTTCCGCGCGCTCCGGCCCACCTCGCGCACGGCCGTGTTCCCCCGCGTGTTCGCCGACCGGGCGGTGGCCGCGGCGGCGACCCGCACGTTCGAGGCGGCCTTCGACGCGCTGCTGGCCGAGCACGGCGTCCAGGCCGTCCCGGGCGCGGAGGAGGCGCTCGTCCGCCTGCGCGCCCTCGGCCTCCACGTGTGCCTCTGCACCGGCTACGCCCGCCACACCCAGAACATGATCCTCGAGTCGCTGGGGTGGATGGGCCTGGCGGATCTGAGCCTCTCCCCGGACGACGCCGGCCGCGGCGTCCCCTACCCGGACATGATCCTCACCGCCCTGCTCGGTCTCGACCTCGACGACGTCCGCAGCGTCCTGGTGGTCGGGGACACCGCGGAGGACATGACGGCCGGGCGCCGCGCGGGGGCCGGACTCGTGGTCGGCGTGCGCACGGGTCGCGACGCGGACGACGTCCTGCTGGCGGCGGGCGCGGACCGGGTGGTGCCGGGCCTGGCCGACGTGCCGGACCTGGTGGTCCGCACCCGCTGAGCCGGCGCCGGTCCACCCGGCGCGGCCGCTCAGCGACGTCGCGGGGTGCGCACCCGGCGGGGCAGCAGGGCCAGCATCATGGCTTCGAGGGCCAGCTGCTCCGGCACGTTGGCGGCGATGCGCTCGCGGGCCGTGGTGACGGCGTCGATCCGGGCGAGCACCTCGGCCGAGTCGCCGGCGGTGCCGCGGGCGTACGCCTCGATCTCGTCCCGACGGTGCTCGTTGATGAGCTCGCCGTCGGCCCCCAGCTGCACGCGCAGCACGTCCCGGAACAGGCCCATGACGTCGATCATGGCCCGGTCCAGCGAGTCCCGGACGGCGCGGCGCCGCCGGCGGGTCTGGTCCTCCTCGAGCCGTTTGACGTGGTGGCGGAGCTTGGGCGGGACGGGCTCGCCGGGCTCGAGGCCCAGGGAGCGGCGCAGCGCCTCGAGCTCCTCGGCGTCCCGGGCTTCGGCGGCGGACTCGGCCTCGGCCTTGGACACCTCGGCCAACGTGGCGGCCAGGGCCATCGCGTCGGAGACGGCGGTGGCCTGGAGCGGCAGGGAGAGGATGCGCTCGCGGCGTTCGAGGGCCTCCGGGTCCCGCGCGAGGCGGCGGGCCATGCCCACGTGCGACTGGGAGATCCGGGCGGTGGTGAGCGCCGTCTCGCGGTCCAGCCCGTCGCGGCGGTGCAGCAGCTCCGCCACCTGCTCCACGGCGGGGATGCTCAGCGTGATCAGCCGGCAGCGGGAGCGGACGGTGGGGAGCACGTCCGCGGGGGACGGGGCGCACAGCATCCAGATCGTGCGGGCCGGCGGCTCCTCGATGGCCTTGAGCAGCACGTTCGTGGCGCGCTCCGTCATGCGGTCCGCGTCCTCCATGAGGAAGATCCGCCAGCGCCCGGTGGCGGGGGTGGACTGGCCGGCCTCCACGAGGGCGCGGACGTCCTCGATCCGATAGCTCACCGCCTCGGTGGCCAGCACGGTCACGTCCGGGTGGGTGCCGCCGAGGACGGTGCGGCACGCGTGGCACTCGCCGCAGCCGCGCGCCGCCGGGTCTGCGACCTCGCACTGCAGGGCCGCGGCGAACGCACGCGCCGCCGTCGACCGGCCGGAGCCGGGCGGGCCCGTGAACATCCAGGCGTGGGTGGGACGGTCCTCGGCCGCGGCGCGGCGCAGCTGGGCCACCGCGGCCTCCTGGCCCGCGAGGTCCGCGAACACGGCGGGGGCGGGGGCCGTCATCGGTCGGCCGCCTGGGCGGTGACGCGGGCCAGCGCGCGGGCGGTGAGCTCCTGCGGCGGCAGCGCGCCGTCGAGCACGAGGTACCGCTCGGGCGCGGCCGCCGCGCGCGCGAGGAAGGCGGCGCGCAGGGCCTCGTGCCGGTCCGCCGTCTCCCGCTCCATGCGGTCGGGGGTGCCCTCGCCCTCCGCCGCGCGGCGGTCACGCCGGTCCGCGGCGGTGGCCGCGTCCACGTCGATCAGCACCGTCAGATCGGGGACGAGGCCGTCCGTGGCCCACTCGTTCAGGGCGGCGATCCGCGCCTCGCCCAGCCCGCGCGCCGCGCCCTGGTAGGCCACGGACGAGTCCACATACCGGTCCGTGACGACGACGGCGCCCCGGGCCAGCGCGGGGCGCAGCGTGCGGACGGCATGGGCGGACCGGGCCGCGGCGAACAGCAGCGCCTCGGTGCGGGGGTCCACGGGGGCGTGCCCGGGGTCCAGCAGCAGCTCCCGCAGCGTCTCGCCCAGGTCCGAGCCGCCGGGCTCGCGCGTGAGCACCACCTCGTGGCCCGCGGCGCGCAGGGCCTCGGTCAGGGCGCGGGCCTGGGTGGACTTGCCGGATCCGTCCGGTCCCTCGACGGCGACGAACAGGCCGCGATGCTCGGTCTGGGTGCTCACGCCTCGAGCCTAGACGCCGCCCCGGACGGGGAGGGAACCCGTCCGGGCCGACCGCCTAGACTGACCGGCATGAGCGCCCCCATGCACTTCGCCCTGCTCGTCGACCACTGGCTGTTCCGCGTCCTGGCGATCGCCGCGCTCGGGCTCGAGGTCTGGGCGCTGGTGGACGTCGTCCGGCGCCGCCCCGACGACTTCGCCCGCATCGGGGGCCGGGACAGGAGCTTCTGGCTGATCCTCACCGGCGTCGCCGCCGTCGTCGGGCTCCTCGGCGTGCTCGCGGGCGGCGGGATGGGCATGTTCGGCCTCGTGGCCGCGTGCGTGGCGTGCGTCTACCTCGCCGGCCCCCGCCAGGACATGGGCCCGGCCCTGCGCCGCTGAGGACCCCGCGCCGTCGGCGCGGCCCTCATGACGACGGCGCCACCGCCGCCCAGCGCACGCTCAGCTCCCCGCGCCGCCACTGGTGCGGGCCGCCCAGCACGGGCCAGCCCGCCGCGCGGAGCGTGCCGACCGTCGCCAGCCACCGCTGCCGCGTCCCGTAGGCCGCGAGCGGGGCGTGCGCGGCCCACGCGGCGTCGGCCTCCGCCAGGAGCCGATGGACGGGCTCGCCGGGTACGTGCCGGTGGATGAGGACCTTCGGCAGGCGCGCCGCCACGTCCGAGGGGCGGGCGAAGGACCCCAGCCTGAGGGCCACGGTCAGGCTCGCGGGCCCGTCCCGACGCAGGTCCACCCAGGCCGCCCGCCGGCCGTCCTCGGAGCAGGTGCCCTCCACGAGGACGCCGTCGTCGGCGAGCCCCGCGCACAGCAGGGACCAGATCGCGGGCACGTCCTCCTCCCGGTACTGGCGCAGCACGTTGAACGCGCGCACCACGGTGGGCGGCCGCGGCACGGGCAGCTCGAAGCCGCCGACCGCCCAGGTGACCCCCGGCAGGTCGCCGGCCCGCTCCCGCGCCCGGGCCACCCGAGCGGGGTCGATCTCGAGGCCCACCAGCTCGAGGGCCGGGTTCTGCACGCGCAGCCGCTGGGCCATCTCGACGGCGGTCACCGGCTCCGCGCCGAAGCCCAGGTCCACGGCCAGTGGGCGGGGAGTGCGCCGCAGCAGGGGGCCGTGCACGTCCGTGAGCCAGCGGTCCACCCGGCGCATCCGCTGCGCCGCCGTCGTGCCGCGGGTGATGTGGCCCTGCGGTCCCCGTGCCGGGCCTGGGCCGGGCGTCGTGCGCGCGCGCAGCCGCCGGGCCTTCTCCACCATGGGCTCCAGCGTAGGGGAGCGGCGGGACGGGTCCGCCTAGGATGGTGACATGGCGAACACCACGTACACGCTGGTCCTGCTGCGGCACGGTCAGAGCGAATGGAACGAGAAGAACCTGTTCACCGGCTGGGTGGACGTCCCGCTGACCGAGAAGGGGCGCGCCGAGGCCGCCCGCGGCGGTGAGCTGCTGGAGGCGGAGGGCATCCGCCCGGACGTGGTCCACACGTCCCTGCTCAAGCGTGCCATCACCACGGCCAACCTGGCCCTCGAGGCCGCGGACCGCCAGTGGATCCCGGTCAAGCGCAGCTGGCGCCTGAACGAACGCCACTACGGCGCCCTCCAGGGCAAGGACAAGGCCCAGGTGAAGGAGGAGTTCGGCGAGGAGCAGTTCATGGTCTGGCGCCGGTCCTTCGACACCCCGCCGCCCGCCCTGGACGACGACTCCGAGTTCTCCCAGGTCGGCGACGAGCGCTACGCGGACCTGGGCAAGGACGCCCCCCGCACCGAGGCCCTCAAGCAGGTCATCGACCGCCTGCTGCCTTACTGGGAGGAGCAGGTCCTGCCCGACCTCAAGGCCGGCAAGACCGTGCTGATCGCCGCGCACGGCAACTCGCTGCGCGCCCTGGTCAAGCACCTGGACGGCATCTCGGACGAGGACATCGCGGGCCTGAACATCCCGACGGGCATCCCGCTGGTCTACGAGCTGGACCAGAACTTCAAGCCGATCACCGCGAACGGCCGCTACCTCGACCCGGAGGCCGCCGCGGCCGGCGCCGCCGCCGTGGCCGCGCAGGGCTCCGCGCACTGACGCTCCCGACGACGACGGGCCGGGACCCCCGCTGGGGACCCGGCCCGTGGCGTCGGGACGGTCAGGAGCCGGTGGCGTCCGGACGGTGGGTCGCCCACTCGCCCGTGACGAGGTAGCGCACCTTGGCGGCCACGGACAGGCCGTGGTCCGTGAACCGCTCGAGGTAGCGCGAGGCCAGCGTGACGTCCGTGGTGGTGGCCGGCGTCGCGCTCCAGTCCGGGGCGGCGATCGCGCGGAAGACGGACACGTGCAGCGCGTTGACGTCCTCGTTGAGGACGTCGATCCGGTCCCCGTGCGCCAGGTCCTGGGTCTCGAGCAGCAGGACGACCTCCTCGGCCACCTCCACGGCGGCGTCGCACATCGCGGTGATCACGGTACGGACCTGCTCCGGGATGACGTGCTCGGGGTAGCGCAGCCGGGTCAGCTGGGCCACGTGGCGGGCGAGGTCGCCCATGCGCTCGAGCGAGGAGCTCATCCGCAGCGTGGCGACGACGGTGCGCAGGTCCGTGGCCACGGGCGCCTGGAGCGCCAGGATGCGCACGGCCTGCTCGTCGAGGGACTCCTGCAGCTGGTCGATCCGCGCGTCCTCCGAGATGACCCGTTCGGCGCCGTGCACGTCGGCCGCCTCGAGGGCGGCCTGCGCGTCCATCATGGCGCGGTGCACGAGGCGGGCGATCTCGGTCAGGTCGCGGCCCAGCCGCTCGAGGTCGGCCCGGTAGAGCTCGCGCATGGTCTCCTCTCCCCGGCGACGCCCGTGCGCCGCCGCCCCTGACTCCCCGGGGCAACGGTCCATCCTGGCAGGGCAAGATGAACGGCCCATGAACGCCGATCGTCCGGCGTCTGGCGACGCCGGGCCAGCCCGTCTCCGGGCCGCCAGAGGCTAGTCTGGTGCCGTGGATCCCGTCATCATCGGCCTGCTGTGCGGAGCGGTCGGACTGTTCACCGGAGTGGCCTCCATGCTGGCCTTCCGGGCGTCCGAGCGCTCGCGGACGGTGGACCTGACGGTCGGCGAACCCACCCTGGCGCCGGGCGCCGCCGAGGTCCTCTCCGTGGTCGGCCGCGCGTACGCGGTGGTGGACGACGTCGACGGCGTGGTGCGCGCGAACCCCGCGGCCTACGCCCTCGGCCTCGTGCGGGGGCACTCGCTCGTCCAGGACCAGCTGCGGGAGCTCACGCGGACCGTGCGGGCCGACGGCGTCATCGTCGAGCGCCGCATGGAGCTGCCCCGAGGACCCCTCGGGCAGTCGAGCCTCGTCGTCGAGCTGCGCGTGGCCCCGCTGGACGAGGAGTACATCCTGATCCTCGCCGACGACCGCACGGACGTGACCCGCACCGAGGCCATGCGCCACGACTTCGTCGTCAACGTCTCGCACGAGCTCAAGACGCCGGTGGGCGCCATCTCCCTGCTCTCCGAGGCCATCGGCGACGCCGCGGAGGACGACGAGGCGGTGCGTCGCTTCGCCGCACGCCTGGGCGTCGAGTCCCGCCGGCTCTCGGCCCTCGTGCAGGACATCATCGAGTTCTCCCGGCTGCAGGCCAAGGACGTGGTCCAGGACGGGGGGCCCGTGGACCTCAACGCCGTCGTCGCCGACGCCGTGGACCGCCTGCGCCTGACCGCCGAGGACCGCGGCATCGCGCTGCGCGTGGGCGGCCGCGTGGACGCGGTGGTGCACGGGGACCAGGACCAGCTGATGACCGCGGTGCGCAACCTGGTGGACAACGCGGTGCGCTACTCCCCGGAGGGCACCACGGTGGGCATCGGCCTGAGCTCCGTGGACGGGCTCGCGCAGGTCACCGTCACAGACCAGGGCATCGGCATCAGCCCGGAGGAGCAGGAGCGGGTCTTCGAACGCTTCTACCGCGTGGACGCGGCGCGGTCGCGTCAGACGGGCGGCACGGGCCTGGGGCTGAGCATCGTCAAGCACGTCGTCATCAACCACGGAGGGGAGGTCACCCTCTGGTCCCAGCCGGGCCGCGGGTCGACCTTCACCATCCGCCTGCCCGAGTGGGGGGACGGTGTCGCCGTCGACGGCGCGCCGGGTGCCGCCCACGTCACCGAGCGGCGCGGTCACCGGGTGACCGCCTCGGCCGCACCCCCGACCCGGAAGGAGACGAGCGCATGAGCCGCATTCTGATCGTGGAGGACGAGGAGTCGTTCAGCGACCCCCTGTCCTACCTCCTGGAGAAGGAGGGGTTCGAGGTCACCGTCGCCGCCGACGGCAACGAGGCGCTGAGCGTCTTCGAGCGCGACAGCGCGGACCTGATCCTCCTGGACCTGATGCTCCCGGGGATGTCCGGCACCGAGGTGTGCCGTCAGGTGCGCCAGCGTTCCAACGTCCCCGTGATCATGCTGACCGCGAAGGACACGGAGATCGACAAGGTCGTCGGCCTCGAGCTCGGCGCGGACGACTACGTGACCAAGCCGTACTCCTCGCGCGAGCTGGTGGCCCGCGTCCGCGCGGTGCTGCGCCGCCAGGGGGAGCAGGAGGAGCCGATGTCGGCGACCATCAGCGCCGGCCCCGTGCGCATGGACGTCGAGCGGCACGTCGTCTCCGTGGACGGCGAGCAGGTGTCCCTGCCGCTCAAGGAGTTCGAGCTGCTGGAGATGCTGCTGCGCAACGCCGGGCGCGTGCTCACCCGCGGCCAGCTGATCGACCGCGTGTGGGGCTCCGACTACGTGGGGGACACCAAGACCCTCGACGTGCACGTGAAGCGCCTGCGCTCCAAGATCGAGCCCGATCCCTCGAGCCCCCGCTACCTCGTCACGGTGCGCGGCCTGGGCTACAAGTTCGAGGCCTGACCGGCGCGCTCCGCCCGGGACGACGACGGCCCCGGCTCCACCTCACGGTGGGGCCGGGGCCGTGGCGTGCCGGGCGCAGGCCCGGCGGAGGTCAGTGCTCCTCGCCGTAGTGGTGGGTCTCCTCGTGGAGGTGCCCGACGAGATCCTCCTCCGAGGGCTCGACTCCCTCGGGGAGCAGGTCACGGTAATGCTCCTGGGTGGCGCTCAGCAGCGGGACGGCCAGGTCGGCGGTGCCGCCGTTGCCGGAGACGGTCACGGGCAGGTTCTCGCCGACCCACACGCCCTCGCGCTCCAGGACGGTCGTGTTCGCGTCGTCCTCGAGCTTGCGGCTCTCGCCGGCGGGGACCTTCAGGGTCGCGGAGCTGCCGCCCTCGGCCTGGAAGGTGTAGGTCTGATCCTGGCCGGAGGTGTTCTCCACGGTGCCGATCAGGCGGGCGGGACCCGACTCGCCGTCGCCGACGAGGGCGAGGTTGCGGTAGCTCAGGAAGTCCTGCTCCTGGCCGTTGATGCCGTCCGAGGCGGAGTACTGGATGGCGGTGGCGATCGGGCTCACGGCGGAGCAGCCGGTGGCGCCCAGCAGGGCGACCGCGGCCAGCGCACCTGCGGCGAGGTGGCGCCGGGCGGGCCGGGATGCGTTCTTCACAGAGGTCTCCTCAGGTGCGATGACGTGCTCAGGAGCCCCGAGGCAGGGGTCCTGCCAGGTCAGGCTACCGCATCCCGGGACGCCGACAGGCGTGTGGCGCGGGGTCCTCCACTATCACATCCGGAGGCCGAAGATGTGACGGCACGCGCGGCATGACGAGGCCGCATGATAGAATGAGACGACTGAAAGGGGCACAACAACATGGTTTTTGAGGTCGGAGAGACCGTCGTCTACCCCCACCACGGTGCTGCGCGGATCGAGGAGATCAAGATGCGCACCATCAAGGGGGAGGAGAAGATGTACCTCAAGCTCAAGGTGGCACAGGGAGACCTGACCATCGAGGTCCCTGCGGAGAACGTCGACCTCGTCGGCGTGCGTGACGTCGTGGATGCGGAGGGGCTCGAGCACGTCATGGAGGTCCTGCGGGCCGAGCACGTGGAGGAGCCGACCAACTGGTCCCGCCGCTACAAGGCCAACCTGGAGAAGCTCGCCAGCGGCGACGTCAACAAGGTGGCCGAGGTCGTCCGTGACCTGTGGCGCCGCGACCAGGACCGCGGCCTGTCCGCCGGCGAGAAGCGCATGCTCTCGAAGGCCCGCCAGGTGCTCGTGTCCGAGCTGGCGCTGGCCAAGAAGGTCACCGAGGAGGAGGCCGAAGGCCGCCTGGACAAGGTGCTCGAGGGCTGACGAGCAGCACACGGCAGGGGAGGGGCCCGCGTCCACGACGCGGGCCCCGCCCCTGTCTCGCCCCCGGCCACGGCCGTCGCCGTCGGGGGTCCCGGGCCACGGACACCGGCGCGCTCCCTAGGATGAGGCCATGCCCACCGCCCTCGTGATCGCCGCCGCCGGCGCCGGCACCCGCCTCGGCGCCGGGCTGCCCAAGGCCCTCGCCCCCCTCGCGGACGGCCGCACCCTCCTGCACCACTGCCTGGCGTCCGTCGCCGCCGCACGCGCCGCCGGGCTCGCCCTCGACGCCGTCGTGGTGCTCACCCCGCCGGCGGAGGCCGACGCCGGCCGCGTGGCCGCCGAGGTCGACGCCGGCCCGCGCCTGGACGTGCCCGTGCACTGCGTGCCCGGCGGCGCCGAGCGCGCGGACTCGGTCCGCGCCGGACTCGCCGCGGCCTCCCGCGCTCTGGCCGACCTCGCCCCGGCGGGGGCGCCCCGCCGCGTCCTCGTCCACGACGCGGCCCGCGCACTGACCCCGCCGAGCGTGTTCGGGGCCGTCACGGCGGCGCTCGAGACCGGCGCGGTCGCCGCGGTCCCGGGCCTGCCGCTGACGGACACCGTCAAGCAGGTCACCCCCGGACGGGGCGGCGTCGACGTCGTCGCGGCCACGCCGGCCCGCGCCGGACTGCGCGCGATCCAGACGCCGCAGGGCTTCGACCTGGACACCCTGCTGGCGGCCCACGAGGCCGTGCGCACGGACCCCACGCTCGACGCCGCGGCGCTCACCGACGACGCGATGGTCATGGAGGCCGCGGGGCAGGAGGTCGTGGTGGTGCCCGGCGACCCGGCCGCGTTCAAGGTCACCGCCCCCGCCGACCTCGACCTCGCCCGCCTCGAGCTCGCCCGCCGCGCCCCCCAGGAGGCCTCCATGAGCCAGCCCACCCGCCCCGCCGTCGCGGCCGCCCCCCTTCCGCGCGTGGGGATCGGCACCGACGTGCACGCGTGGGCACCCGAGGATGCCCCCCGGCCCCTGTGGCTCGGCGGGATCCACTGGCCCGGCGAGCGGGGCGTGGCCGCGACCTCGGACGGGGACGTGGCCGCCCACGCGGCGTGCAACGCCCTGCTCTCCGCCGCCGGCCTCGGTGACCTCGGGGCCGTGTTCGGCGTCGACCGGCCCGAGATGGCGGACGCCTCCGGCGCGGACATGCTCCGCGAGGTGCTGCGCCTGCTGACGGAGGCGGGCGTCGCCGTCGGGAACGTGGCGGTCCAGGTGGTCGCCCCCCGGCCCAAGGTGGGCACGCGCCGCGCGGAGATGGAGGCCGCCCTGTCCACCGCCCTCGGCGGGGCCCCCGTGTCCGTCTCCGCCGCCACCACGGACCGGCTGGGGTTCATCGGGCGCAAGGAGGGGCTGGTCGGGATCGCGACCGCGCTCGTCATCCCTGCGGCCTGAGCCCGCACCGGCGCACCGACTAGGCTGGCAGAGCCCCGTCAGGACCCCGCCCCTCCGGAAGGACCGCGCCCCCATGGCCCAGCGCTTCTACGACACCCGCACCGCGCAGATCCGGGACTTCGAGCCCCTCGTGCCCGGCGAGGCGTCGGTGTACTACTGCGGGGCCACGGTGCAGGGCATGCCGCACGTGGGCCACGTGCGCAGCGCGATCGTGTTCGACATCCTCATCCGCTGGCTCGAGGCCACGGGGCTGCGCGTCACCTCGGTGCGGAACGTGACGGACATCGACGACAAGATCCTCGACCGCTCGGCCGCCTCCCACGAGGCCGGCTTCGAGGCCTCGGACCTCTACCCGGCCCGCGAGCCGTGGTGGGCCCTGGCCTACCGGTTCGAGAAGGCGTTCGACGCCGCCTACCTCGCCCTCGGCGTCCGCCGTCCCACCTACGAGCCGCGCGCCACCGGCCACGTGCCCGAGATGTTCGCGCTCATCGAGCGCCTGATGGAGCGCGGCCACGCCTACCCCGCGCAGGACGGCTCGGGCGACGTCTACTTCGACGTCCGGTCGTGGGAGCGCTACGGCGAGCTCACCCGCCAGCGCGTGGAGGACATGCAGGACGCGCCCGACGCCGACCCGCGCGGCAAGCGCGACCCCCGCGACTTCGCCCTGTGGAAGGGCGCCAAGCCCGGCGAGCCCGCCACCGCCGTGTGGGAGTCGCCCTGGGGGGCCGGCCGCCCCGGATGGCACCTGGAGTGCTCGGCCATGTCCACGAAGTACCTCGGCGCCGAGTTCGACATCCACGGCGGCGGCCTGGACCTGCGGTTCCCGCACCACGAGAATGAGCTGGCCCAGTCGACGGCCGCCGGTGACGGCTTCGCCCGCTTCTGGCTGCACAATGGGCTCGTCACCTACGGCGGGGAGAAGATGTCCAAGTCCGTGGGCAACACGATCTCCCCCGAGGAGATGCTCGGCATGGCCCGCCCGACGGCGGTGCGCTACTTCCTGGGGCAGGCCCACTACCGCTCCCAGCTCGACTACCGGCCCGGCGCCCTCGACGAGGCCGAGGCCGCCGTCGAGCGCATCGAGGGCTTCACGGCCCGCGCCCGCGCCGCGGGTGCCGTCCCGCCCGCCCCCGACGGGGCGCTCGCGGACCGCGTGCCCGCCGCCTTCCGCACCGCCATGGAGGACGACCTGAACGTGCCCCAGGCGCTCGCGGCCCTGCACGAGGCCGTGCGTGCCGGCAACTCGGCGCTGGCCGGGCAGGACCTCGACGCCGCGGCCGCCCGCCTGGCCGAGGTGGAGGCCATGACCGCGGTGCTGGGCCTGGACGACGTGCCCGAGGGTGACGACGCCGCGGCCGGCCCGGTGTCGGACGCCCTCGACTCGCTCGTCCGCTCGCAGATCGAGGCGCGGGCGCAGGCCCGCGCGGACAAGGACTGGGCCACCGCGGACCGCATCCGGGACGCGCTGGCCGCGGCCGGCGTCGTGCTGGAGGACGGTGCCGACGGCGCCACATGGCGCCTGGCGGACTGACACCTAGACTGGAGGGCGATCCGGCGGCGCCCCGCGTGCCGCCGCCCCCGTCCCCGGCACGCAGGAGTCCCGCCATGTCCACCGCACCCCGCTCCGGCGGATCCCGCAAGCCCAAGGGCAAGAAGGGCCCCATGAAGGGCACCGGCGGCCACGGTCGCAAGGCGCTCGAGGGCCGCGGACCCACCCCCAAGGCCGAGGACCGGGTCTACCACAAGGCGCACCGTGCCAAGCAGCTGGCCGAGCGCTCGGCCGCCAAGCGCGGCCCCGTGACGGACCAGGTCCGCGGCCGCGTGAAGCTCACGGACGAGACCGTCTCCGGCCGCAACCCCGTGCTCGAGGCGCTGCGCGCGGGCATCCCCGCCAAGGCGCTGCACGTGGCCGTGCGCATCGAGATGGACGACCGCGTCAAGGAGGCCCTGCGCCTCTGCCTCGAGCAGGGCGTGCCGGTCCTGGAGAACACCAAGCCGGAGCTGGACCGCCTCTCCGGCGAGGCCGTGCACCAGGGCATCGTGCTGCAGATCCCGCCCTATGAGTACGCCGACGCCACGGCCCTGGCCCTCGACGCGCTCGCGAAGCACGAGAAGGGGCACCTGCGGACCCCGCCGCTGCTGATCGCGCTCGACGGCATCACCGACCCCCGCAACCTCGGCGCCATCATCCGGGCCGGCTCCGCGTTCGACGCGGACGGCGTGATCGTGCCCGAGCGCCGCTCCGTCGGCGTGACCGCCACCGCCTGGCGCACCTCGGCCGGCGCGGCCGCGCGGGTGCCCGTGGCCCAGGCCGGCAACCTGAACACCACCCTCGTCGACCTGCACAAGGCTGGCTACTTCGTGCTGGGCCTCGACGGCGGCGGGGACGTCTCCCTGCCCGGGCTCGCCCTGGCCACGGAGCCGCTCGTGCTCGTGGTGGGGGCCGAGGGCAAGGGTCTGTCCCGCATGGTGCGGGAGCACTGCCAGCAGATCGTGTCCATCCCGATCGACTCGACGATGGAGTCCCTCAACGCCTCGATGGCGGTGGGCATCTCCCTGTACGAGATCTCGGTGCAGCGCGCCGGCGGGCGCTGACCTCCACGGCGTCCCGCCCGGGATGACGGCCGGGCGGGGACGCGGGTGTGGCGCACGGCGCCGACGGGCGCAGAGTGTCCACGGTGACGCCGATCACATGGCAGGATGTCGCGTGGATGCGCGCACGTCTTGCCCGTGATGCGTGTCACCGCGCACAGTGTCTGCACTGTGTCCGACGGGCCCCCGTCGGCGAGCGCATCCCGCACCGCACCATCAGAACGAGGTCCGTCTCATGAAGCACCGCTCCCTCCCCCTCACCGCCGCCCTCGCCGTCGCCGCCCTCGGGCTCACGGCGTGCGGCGACTCCGGCTCCGGCGGTTCCGGCTCCTACACCGTGGGCATCAACCAGCTCGTCTCCCACCCGGCGCTCGACGGCGCGGCCGAGGGCTTCAAGGAGGCGTTCACGGACGCCGGCCTGGACGTGACGTTCGAGGAGCAGAACGCCCAGGGCGAGCAGGCCACCGTCACCTCCATCGCCTCCACCTTCGCCAACGACGGGGACGTGGACCTCGTGGCCGCGATCGCGACCCCCGCCGCGCAGGGCACCGCCTCGGCCGTGAAGGACAAGCCGGTCGTGTTCATGGCGGTCACCGATCCGAAGGGCGCTGAGCTCGTGGCCTCGGACGAGGCCCCGGGCGGCAACGTCACCGGCGTCTCGGACCGCAACCCGGTCAAGGAGCAGCTGCAGCTGCTCAAGGACGTGAAGCCGGACGCCACGACCGTCGGCATCGTCTACAACTCCGGCGAGGCCAACTCCAAGGTCCAGGTGGACCAGGCCAAGGAGGCCGGCAAGGAGCTGGGCCTCGAGGTCAAGGAGGCCACCATCACCAACTCGTCCGAGGTCCAGCAGGGCGTGCAGTCCCTGTCCGGCGTGGACGGCATCTACGTGCCCACGGACAACGCCGTCGTCTCGGCGCTGGAGACCGTGGTGGGCTACGGCAAGGAGCAGCGCGTCCCCGTCATCTCGGCGGACATCGACTCCGTCGAGCGCGGCGCCCTGGGCACGTACGGCATCGACTACAAGGCGCACGGCAAGCAGGCCGGCGAGATGGCCGTGAAGATCCTCAAGGACGGCGCGAAGCCGGCCGAGCTGCCCGTGGGCTACGCCGACCCGGCCAACCTGCAGCTCGTGCTGAACCCGACGGCCGCCGAGGCCTACGGCGTCGAGATCCCCGCCGAGCTCAAGGACAGGGCCGACCAGCTCGTCGAGGGCTGATCCCGCGCCTGCCCGCCTCCGCGGCGGCCCGGACCACGGGGTCCGGGCCGCCGCGGAGCACGTCGACGGCCGGCCCACCCCGTCCCGCCGTCGTCCGTCCCCCTCGCACCGCCCGAAAGGCACCCACCCCATGCTGACCGCAGTGGAACTGGGTCTGATCTACGCCGTCGTCGCGCTCGGCGTGTACCTGACCTTCCGCATCCTCGACTTCCCCGACCTCACGGTGGACGGCTCGTTCACCACCGGCGCCGCCACGGCCGCCGTGCTCATCACGGGCGGCACGCCGGTGCCCCTGGCCATGCTCGCCGCCTTCGTGGCGGGCGCGCTCGCGGGCCTCGTCACCGGCCTGCTGCACACCAAGGGCCGGATCGACGGCCTGCTCGCCGGCATCCTCACGATGATCGCGCTCTACTCGATCAACCTGCGGATCATGGGCAAGGCCAACATCCCCCTGCTCGGCCAGGACACCCTGTTCACGTGGCTCGGCGATCTGGGCCTGGCCCGGAACTGGGGTTCGATCCTCGTCCTCTTCCTCGGCGTGTTCGTGGTGAAGCTGATCCTCGACTGGTTCCTGCACACGGACCTGGGCCTCGCCCTGCAGGCGACCGGTGACAACGAGGAGATGATCCGCTCGTACGGCGTCTCCACGGACCGGATGAAGATCCTCGGCCTCATGATCTCCAACGGCCTCGTGGCCCTCGGCGGCTCCCTGCTGGCCATGTACCAGGGCTTCGCGGACATCTCCATGGGCATCGGCCTCATCCTCGTGGGCCTGGCGTCCGTGATCGTGGGCCAGGCCGTGTTCGGCCAGCGCACGGTCTTCTGGGCGACGCTCGCCGTGATCGTCGGCGCCGTGCTCTACCGCCTGATCATCCAGTTCGCCCTCAACGCGGGCCTGAGCCCGAACGACATGAAGCTGATCTCCGCGGCTCTCGTCGTCGTGGCCCTGCTGCTGCCGCGTTTCGGCTTCGCCAAGCGCCTGAGCCTGCGCACTCGGGGCACGGCCGCGACCCCGGGGCCGGCCGCCGCCGCACCGGCCACCGCCGGCATGCCCCTGACCGGCGAGCCGGGCGGCGCCACCCCCGCCGCATCCGTCCCCGAGGAGGCCCCCCGTGCTTGAGATCTCGCAGGTCTCCAAGACCTTCTTCCCGAACACCGTCAACGAGCGGCGCGCCCTGCAGGGCATCGACCTGCACCTGGCCGAGGGCGACTTCGTCACCGTGATCGGCTCCAACGGCGCCGGCAAGTCCACGATCCTGAACACGATCGCCGGCAAGCTGCTCCCGGACACCGGCACCGTGGCCGTGAGCGGCAAGGACGTCACCCGCATGCCGGACCACCGCCGCGCGGCCTCGATCGGCCGGGTGTTCCAGGACCCGACGGCGGGCACGGCACCGAACCTCACGATCGAGGAGAACATGGCCCTGGCCTGGCGACGTGGGCACGCCCGCGGGCTCTCGCGGGGCGTCTCCCGCGCCCGGCGCGCCACGTTCCGCGACGAGCTCACGAAGCTCGAGCTCGGCCTGGAGAACCGCCTCACCGCCAAGGTGGGGCTGCTCTCCGGCGGCCAGCGTCAGGCGCTGAGCCTGCTCATGGCCACGTTCTCGGGCCCGAAGATCCTGCTGCTGGACGAGCACACCGCCGCCCTGGACCCGTCCCGGGCGGAGCTGGTGACCCGTCTGACCCGGCAGGTGGTGGCCGAGCACCGGCTCACCACGCTGATGGTCACGCACAACATGTCCCAGGCCCTCGAGGTCGGCAACCGGCTGATCATGATGCACGACGGCCGGATCATCCTCGAGCTGGACGAGCAGGAGAAGGCCGGGCGCACCCCGGCGGACCTGTTGGCCGAGTTCGCCAAGATCAAGGGTGCCGTCGTGGACGACAAGACCATGCTGTCCTGAGCGCTCCGTCCGGCGCCCCCGTCCCCGGCCCGCCCCTCCGCCCCACGGCGGGCGGGCGGGCCGGCCGTTCTCACCGGCGCGGCCGCGGGGTAGCGTCGTGGCGTGAGCACCGTGAAGCCCGACACCCAGAGCGCCACCGCAGCCGATGTCCGCCTCCAGACCGTCACGGGGCGTATCCCGGTGACGGACGTGCAGCCCGTCGTGCTGGACGGCCGGTTCCCGGCGAAGGCCGTGGTCGGCGAGGACATCCCCGTCCGCGCCACCGTGTTCCGCGAGGGCCACGACTCCGTGCGCGCCACCGTCCGTCTGCTCGACCCGGCCGGCGCCGAGGTGCAGCGCGTGCAGATGCGTCCGGGCCGGCCCGGGCTGGACGAGGTCGTGGCCACGCTGCGGCCCGCCGAGCCGGGCCTGCACCAGTTCGTGGTCGAGGGCTGGGACGACCCGGTGGGCACGTGGAAGCACGCGGCCACCGTCAAGATCGCCGCCGGCATCGACGTGGAGCTGATGCTCGCCGAGGGCGCCGCCCTGTTCCGCCGGGCCGCCGAGGACGCGGAGCGCTCGGCCGAGGACCGCGCCGTGTTCGAGGAGGTCGTCCGCGGCCTCGAGGACGAGTCCCTCATCCCGGTCCAGCGCCTGGCCTCCGCCGAGTCGGCGGAGGTGTCCGCCGTCCTCCACGCCCGCCCCGTGCGGGAGCACCTCACAAGCTCCGAGCTCTACCCGCTGGACGTGCAGCGTGAGCTCGCCGGCCGCGGCGCCTGGTACGAGTTCTTCCCCCGCTCCGAGGGCGCCCGCTTCGACGAGGCCTCCGGCACGTGGTCCTCCGGCACCTTCGCGACGGCGGCCCGCCGGCTCCCGGCGGTCGCCCGGATGGGCTTCCAGGTCGCCTACCTGCCGCCGATCCACCCGATCGGCACCTCGCACCGCAAGGGTCCGAACAACACGCTGACGGCCGGTCCGCAGGACCCGGGCTCGCCGTGGGCGATCGGGGCGCCCGAGGGCGGACACGACGCCGTGCACCCGGACCTGGGCACCGTCGAGGACTTCGAGGCGTTCGTGGCCACGGCCGCGGACGAGGGCCTCGAAGTGGCCCTGGACCTGGCCCTGCAGTGCTCCCCGGACCACCCGTGGGTCGCCGCGCACCCGGAGTGGTTCACCACCCGCGTGGACGGCACCATCGCGTACGCGGAGAACCCGCCGAAGAAGTACCAGGACATCTACCCGCTGAACTTCGACAACGACCCGGACGGCCTCGCCCAGGCGGTGCTGGACGTGGTGCGGGGCTGGGTGGCCCGCGGCGTGCACATCTTCCGCGTGGACAACCCCCACACCAAGCCCCTGTGGTTCTGGGAGTGGCTGATCGCCAAGGTCCGCGCCGAGGAGCCGCGCGTCGTGTTCCTCGCCGAGGCCTTCACCCGTCCCGCGATGATGCACGCCCTGGGCAAGGTCGGGTTCCAGCAGTCCTACGGGTACTTCACCTGGCGGAACACCGCCGAGGAGCTCGCGGAGTACCTCCAGGAGATCTCGCACGAGACGCCGGCGTTCTACCGCCCCAACCTCTTCGTCAACACGCCGGACATCCTCACGGAGTACCTGCAGCACGGCGGCCCGGGCGCGTTCCGGATCCGCGCCGTCGTCGCCGCCACGGCCAGCCCGCTGTGGGGCGTCTACGCCGGGTTCGAGCTGTTCGAGCACGTGGCCCGGCCCGGCGCGGAGGAGTACATCGACAACGAGAAGTACGAGTACCGGCCCCGGGACTGGGAGGGCGCGGAGGCCGCGGGTGCCTCGCTCGCCCCGTACCTCACCCGGCTCAATGAGATCCGCGCTGCGCACCCGGCGCTGGGCGACCTGCAGAACCTGACCCTGCACGCCTCGACGCACCCGGACCTGCTCGTGTTCTCGAAGACGCGCTCGGCCCGGCCCGAGGGCGCGCACCGGGACGCCGAGGCGGTCACCGACGCCGGTCCCGCGGAGGACACCCTGATCGTCGTCGTCACCACGAACCCGCACGACGTCGTCGAGGCGACCCTGGACCTGGACCTCGAGGCGCTGCGTCTGCGCCCCGAGGACCGCGACGCGTCCGGGGCCGTCGAGGTGGAGGACCTGCTCACCGGCCAGCGCTGGCAGTGGGGCCGCACCCCGTACGTCCGCCTGGACCCGAACGTCGAGCCCGCCCACGTCCTGCGGGTCGTCCGGAACGGCTGAACCGCTCCCGACGCCTGCCGTCCCCAGAACAGGAACCGCCATGACCCCGTCCGCCGCCCCCCGTCCCGCCGCCGCCCCGCTCGCCGTGGACCCGGAGGTGCTGGCCGCCGTCGCGCAGGGCCGGCACCACGATCCGCACACCGTGCTGGGCGCCCATCCGCATCCCGACGGCGCCGCGGTCACCTACCGCGTGCTGCGCCCGCTGGCGCGCACGGTCACGGTGGTCCGCGCCGGCGACGGGCAGCGGGTGGAGCTGACGCACGAGCACGACGGCGTGTTCGCGGGCGTGGCCCCGACGCCCCGCGTGGCCGGGGCCGCCGCGGGCGACTACCGCGTCGAGGTGGCGTATGAGACCGAGGACGGCACGACCGGCCCCGTCCAGGAGCAGGACGACGCGTACCGGCACCTGCCCACGCTCGGCGAGCTGGACCTGCACCTGATCGGGGAGGGCCGGCACGAACGGCTGTGGGAGGTGCTCGGCGCCCGCGTGGTCCGCACCTCTGCCGACGAGGCCGTCGGCACGGCCTTCGCGGTCTGGGCGCCGAACGCGCGGGCCGTGCGCGTGGTGGGCGACCACAACGGCTGGGACGGCCGGACCCACGCCATGCGGTCCCTCGGCTCCTCCGGCGTGTGGGAGCTGCTGGCGCCCGGCATCGGTCACGGCGACCGCTACAAGTTCGAGATCCTCGGCCGGGACGGGCTCTGGCGGCAGAAGGCGGACCCGCTGGCCCGCTGGACGGAGGTCCCCCCGGCCACGGCCTCGCGTGTGCTGGAGTCCGACTACGCCTTCGGGGACCGCACCTGGATGGAGCGCCGCCGCGTCACGGACCCGCACGAGCGTCCGCTGAGCATCTACGAGGTGCACCTGGGCTCATGGCGGCCCGGGCTCGACTACCGCGAGCTGGCCGAGCAGCTCGTGGAGTACGTGCAGTGGCTCGGGTTCACGCACGTGGAGTTCCTGCCGGTCGCGGAGCATCCGTTCGGCGGGTCCTGGGGCTATCAGGTGACCGGCTACTACGCCCCCACCTCCCGGTTCGGCTCCCCGGACGAGTTCAAGCACCTGGTGGACGCGCTCCACCGGGCGGGGATCGGCGTCATCGTGGACTGGGTGCCGGCGCACTTCCCGAAGGACGAGTGGGCGCTCGCGCGCTTCGACGGGACCGCCCTGTACGAGCACCCGGACCCGCGGCGGGGCGAGCATCCGGACTGGGGCACCCTCGTGTTCGACTTCGGCCGCACCGAGGTCCGCAACTTCCTCGTGGCCAACGCGCTCTACTGGCTCGGCGAGTTCCACATCGACGGGCTGCGCGTGGACGCCGTCGCCTCGATGCTCTACCTGGACTACTCGCGCGAGGACGGGCAGTGGGAGCCCAACGTGCACGGCGGCAACCACAACCTCGAGGCCATCGACTTCCTGCGCGAGGTCAACGCGACCGTGTACCGCCTGCACCCCGGCGTCCACATGATCGCGGAGGAGTCCACGGCCTTCTCCGGGGTGAGCGCTCCCGTGGACGCGGGCGGTCTCGGCTTCGGCAAGAAGTGGAACATGGGCTGGATGCACGACACCCTGGCCTACCTGTCCCAGGACCCGGTCAACCGCCGGTGGCACCACGGGCAGTGGACGTTCTCCATGGTGTACGCCTACTCGGAGAACTACGTGCTGCCGCTGTCCCACGACGAGGTCGTCCACGGCAAGGGCTCCCTGCTGGGCCGCATCCCGGGCGACCGCCGGCAGCAGCTGGCCACCCTGCGCGCCTACTACGGCTACATGTGGGCGCACCCCGGCAAGCAACTGCTGTTCATGGGCGGGGAGTACGCGCAGCCGAGCGAGTGGTCCGAGGGCGAGGGCCTGGACTGGCCCGTCTCGTGGGACGAGGCGCACCGCGGGGTCCAGCTGACGATCCGGGAGCTCAACGCGCTCTACCGCAGCAAGCCGGCGCTGTGGTCGCTGGACCACAGCCCGGAGGGATTCGCGTGGGTGGACGGCGGCGACGCCGACGGCAACACGCTCGTGTTCCTCCGCATGCCCGCTGCGCAGGTGGTGCCGGAGCAGCGGATCGACGACGGCGACGCGGTCCCGGCCGCCGAACCGGGCGGCGCCCCGCTGCTGTGCATCACCAACCTCTCGGGGTCGCCGCGTCAGGGGCTCCGGGTGGGGGTGCCGTCCGCAGGGGAGTGGACGGTGGTGCTGGACACCGACGCGATCGACTTCCACGGTGACGGCTGGCGGGAGCAGACCGGCCAGTCCGAGGTGATCGCCGCCCATGAGGGCCAGTGGCAGGGCCAGCCTGCCCACGTCACGGTGAACGTGCCGGCGCTGACCACCCTGTGGCTCCAGCCGCATCCGGACTCGACGGTCACGCCCTGACGTGTGGTGCACGTCACGATCGACGGTCTCGGCGCGGGAGTGCCGAACCGAGTCGGACGGCATCGAGGAATCCGCGAGAACACGCGGAAGTCGACCGTCCGCCCGGGACTGCACGCCGGGTGTCACCCCTGATTTTGTGTTCGGTGGGGTTCGTGTGTAGAGTTCCATCTCGTGCTCAAGACGCCGACCGGGTGACCGGGAGGC
>NZ_JALJRH010000060.1:0-327 GCF_024519775.1 Micrococcus sp. Mcc28
GTGTTGGCCTCGGCGACGCCGTCGCGGGCCCCCTTCCCCTTTTCTCCTTTTTCTTCCTCTCCCTCTTCTTCTCCTCCTTTTTTCTTCTCTTCTCCCTTTCCTCCTTCTCTCTCTCCTCCTCCCTTCCTCTTCTTCCCTTCTTTCTTTCTCTTTCTTTCTCCTTCCCCTCTCCTCTTTTTTTTTCCCTTTTCCTTTCTCCTTTTTTCTCTCTTTCCTTCTCTTTTTCTCCCCTCCCTCCTTCTCTCTTCCCTCTTTCTCTCCCCCTTCCCCTCCCCTCTTTCTCTCCCCTCCCTCTTCTCTTCCCTTTCTCCTCTCTCCTTTCCCCCC
>NZ_JALJRH010000061.1:0-326 GCF_024519775.1 Micrococcus sp. Mcc28
GGGAAAGAAGAGAGGAAGAGAGGGAGGAGAGAGGAGAGAAGAGAAAGGAAGGAAAAAGAGAAAAGAAAAAGAAAAAGGGAAGGAAGGAGAGAGAGAAAAAAGGAGAGAGAGAAAAGAGAAAAGAGGAAGAAAGGAAGAGAAGGGGGGAAGAGAAAGAGGAAAAGGAGAAAAAGAGGAAGAAGGGGAAGAAGGAGAAGAAAGAGAAGGAAGAGGAAAGAAAGAAAGGGAAAAAGGGGAGAGGGAAAGAAAAAGGAAAGAGGAGAGGGGAAGGGAGAAAAAAGAAGACCAGAGCCAGCCCGAGAAGATCGTCCACGAGCGCCTCACGG
>NZ_JALJRH010000062.1:0-325 GCF_024519775.1 Micrococcus sp. Mcc28
CGGCGTCATCCGGGCCCTCTTCCCCTTTTCTCTCTTCCCCTCCTCCTTCCCCCTTTTTCTTTCTCTTCTCTTTTCTCCTTCCTCCCCCTTCCTCCCCTTTCTTTCTCTCTCTTTTCTTCCTTCTTTTCTTCTTTCTTTTTCCCTCCTTCTTCCCCTTTCCCTCTCCTCCTCTTCTCTCCTCTCTTCCTTTCCTCCTTCCCCCCCTCCTCTCTTCTCTCTTTCTCTTTCTTTCTTTCTTCTTTCCTCTCTTCTCTTTCCCTTCCTTCCCCTTCTTTCCTTTCTTCTCTCCCCCTCTTCCTTTTTTCCCTCTCTTTCTTTTCTTTCC
>NZ_JALJRH010000063.1:0-322 GCF_024519775.1 Micrococcus sp. Mcc28
AAAAGGAGAGGAAAAGAGGGAAAGAAAAGAAGAGAGGAAGAGAGAAGGGGGAAAGGGAAGAGGAGGAAGAAAGAAGAGGAGAGGAAAAGGAAAAGAGGGAGAAGGAGAGAGGAGAAAGGGGGAAGGAAGAGGAGGAGGAGAGGAGAGAGAAGAAGAAAAAGAGAAGGGAAGGAGGGGAGAGAAGAGAAAAAAGAGAGAGGGAGGAGGAAAGGGGGGAAAGGGAGAGGGAGAAGAAAAAGGAAGGAGGGAAGGAAGGGAGGGGAGGAGGAGGGGGAAAGGGGAGGGGGGAAAGGAAGAGAGGACGCGGAGGGGGGGAGGTAGA
>NZ_JALJRH010000064.1:0-314 GCF_024519775.1 Micrococcus sp. Mcc28
GAAAGGGAGGGAGAGAGGGAGAGGGAGGGAGAAGAAAGAAGAGAAAGACAAGGAAGAAGAGGGGGAGAGAAGAGGGGAAAGAGAAGAAGGGAGAAGGGAAGGGGAAGGGAGAGAAAGGAGAGGAAGGGAAAAAGGGAGAAAAGAGAGGAGAGAAAAGGAGGGAAGGGGGAAAGAAAAAGGGAAGGGAGAAAGGGAAAAAAGGAGGAGGGGAGAGGAGGGAAGCGACGCACGCCCGGAGACCGCAGAGACAGCGCGGCGGGAGGCGCTGGCCGTGGGGGGGAACCACTACAACTACCATCGGCCTCATACCTCCT
>NZ_JALJRH010000065.1:0-311 GCF_024519775.1 Micrococcus sp. Mcc28
GGAGCTCGCCCGCATCCTCTTCTCCGCCGCTTCCCTCCTTCTTCTGGCCGCTCCCCCCCCCCCCCTCTCCCCCTCCTCTCTCTTTTTTCTTCTCTCCTCCCTTCCTCCCTCCTCCTTCTTCCTCCTTCTTCTCTCTCCCTCCTTTTCTCTCCTTTCTCTTCCCTTTCCCCCTTTCCTCCCTTCTCTCCCCTCTTTTTTTCTCCCCTTCTCTCCTCTCTTCTCTCCCCTTTCTCCCTCCTTCTTCTCTTCTCCCTTTCCCCTCCCCCCCCTTTTCTCCTTCCCTCCTTCCCCTCCTTTTTCTCTTCTTTTCC
>NZ_JALJRH010000066.1:0-307 GCF_024519775.1 Micrococcus sp. Mcc28
GCAGGAAGAGGAGAAGGAAAAGGAAGAGAAAAGAGAAAGGGAGAAGGAGAAGAACAAAAAGGAGGAGGAGAAGGAAAGAAGGAGAGGGGGGAGAGAAGGAGGAGAAAAGGAGAAAAAGAAGAAGGGGGAAGAAAAGGAAAAGAGGAAGGAGGGGGGAAGGAGAAAGGGAGAAGAAGAAGAGGGAAAGAGAGGGGAAAGAAAAGAGAGGAAAGGAAAAGGAGGAGAAGGAAAGGAAGGAGGGGGAGGAAAAAAGAAGGGAAAAAGGAAAGAAAAGGGGAATAAAGAAGGAAAGAAAAGAAGATAAATG
>NZ_JALJRH010000006.1:0-153253 GCF_024519775.1 Micrococcus sp. Mcc28
ACATGTCCCCAGGGTCTCAGCTGACTCGTGCATCTATTCTCAGACACGCCCTAGGTCGCGGGCGAGTACCGCCGGGTAGCTCGGGCCCTCGAGGAGTGTCATGAGGATGCGGGAGCGGGTCGGGTCGGCCATCGCCCGGCCCAGCCGGTTCATCACGTCCAGCCGCGAAGCAATAGTCAGCATGCGCTGACCATACAGAACCTGCTGACCTCTCGTGTGTGGCTCCCGCTGCTGATATCTGCATAGGTGTATGGTCGTGGCATGAGTGTGACGCCGTTGGATTCGTGTCAGGTCACCGCCGTCCATCCGGAGAAGGTGGCGCTGACCCGGGAGAGGATCCCCGACGAGCGCGAGGCCGGCAGGTTGGCCGGGCTGTTCAAGCTCCTGGGGGACCCGCGCCGTGCCCGGGTGCTGTATGCGTTGCTGGAGGCCGGCGAGCTGTGCGTGTGTGACCTGGCGGCGTCGGTCGATGTCGCGGAGGCGTCGGTGTCCCAGGTGCTGCGGGTGCTGCGTTCCGCTGGGGTGGTCGAGAACCGCCGGGAGGGGCGGATGGTGTACTACCGCCTCGCTGACGGGCATGTGCGGATGCTGCTGGACGTCTCCCGTGAGCACGCCCGCCACGAGGGGCAGGGCTGATGGGGGCGGGACACAGCCATGCCCCGGCGACCGGGCATGCCGGTGGCCGCTACCGTCGGCGGCTGGCGGGGGCGTTCGCCCTGACGGCGGGCTTCTTCCTGATCGAGCTGGTCGCGGGGCTGGTGTCGGGGTCGTTGGCGCTGCTGTCGGATGCCGGGCACATGGCTGCCGATGTGGTGGTGCTGGGTGCGGCGCTGCTGGCGACGCGCATCGCGAGCCGGCCGGACTCCACGGGGCGACGCACCTATGGCTCCTACCGGGCCGAGGTGTTCGCCTCGGCGTTGGCGGTGCTGGCGATGCTCGCGGTCGGGGTGTACGTGGTGGTCGAGGCCATCAGCCGGCTGGGCGACGCGCCGGAGGTGGCCTCCGGCGCCATGCTCGCGGTCGGCTTCGCCGGCCTGGTGATCAACATCATCTCCATGCTGCTGCTGCGCAGCGGGGCCAAGGACAGCCTGAACGTCAAGGGCGCCTACTACGAGGTGATCGCCGACGCCGCCGGGTCGGTGGGTGTCATGGTCGCCGGCGTGCTGATCATCCTCACCGGCCAGCCGATCTGGGACGTCGTGGTCGCGGCGCTCATCGCGGTCTTCGTCATCATCCGGGCGGTGGTTCTGGGCAGGCAGGTGATCGCGGTGCTGGGCCAGCACGCCCCGGAAGGGGTGGACCCGGAGGACGTCGCCGGTGACCTGGACGCGGTCGAGGGGGTGGAGGAGGTCCACGACCTGCACCTGTGGACCCTGACGTCGGGGATGAACGTGGCCACGGCCCACCTGGTCGCTGACCAGGGCGCGGACCACGGCGCCGTGCTTGCCGGCGCGCGCCGGGTGCTGCGCGACCGTTACGGTATCGCCCATGCCACCTTGCAGGTGGAGGGCGCCGGCAGCGACGGCTGTCACGACCTGAGCTGGTAGCACTCGGCACGGAAGCCCGCTCGCGAGAGCCGCACATGCTTGAGCAACGTCTTAGGAGCGCGCGATGACCGCGAAGCACGGCAAGGGCCCCGGGCCGGACGAGGGCCAGCGGCCGGCCCGGCGCGGGGTGGTGCTCACCCTGCTGGGGATCGGTCTGGTCGCCGCGGCTTACGTGGTGACGATCGTGGTCATGGTGGTGCGGTGACGCGGCCCAAACGGACCGCGGCCTCATGGCGGCGCCGCAAGGCGGTCATCGCGTCGTCCAGTGCTGTCCTCGTCGGGTCGAGCACGTAGAGGTCGTGAAGACGTCCAGATATAGGCCTGGGACGGGAGTTCTTGCATCGACTGAACTCCCCGGTGGTTGCAGGTCCGATACGCAGGGGTGCCAGTAAGTAGGGCTGATCGGCGCCCATTTTCTTGTCTCGCGCCCCGGGGCGAGGCGGTCCCCTATCGGTGTCCCTGTGTGCGGGGCAGGTTCACGCCGCGCAGCAGGAGAGCTTGGCGATGTCGGTGGTGAAGGCCTGCGCGGTGAGCTTGAGGCCTTCGGCCATGGTCAGGTAGGGGCTCCAGAGGTTGGCGACCTGGCTGGTGGTCATGCCGGCCTCGAGCATGTAGACCCCGGCGGCGGCGAGGTCGCCGGCGTCCTGGGCCAGGGCGGTAATGCCGATGATGCGGCCGGTGTCGGCGTCGGTGACCATCTTGATGAACCCGCGGGTGTCGCGGTTGACGATCGCGCGTGGGACGTGCGCGAGTGACAGGACACGGCTGTCGTAGCGGATCCCGGCAGCGGAGGCCTGCCGTTCGGTCATCCCGACGGCGGCCAGGGCGGGGCTGGTGAACACGACCCGGGGCAGGTGGCGGTAGTCGACCTCGAGGCCGGCGCCGGTGAGGGCGTTGTCGGCGACGAGGGCGCCGTGGGCCGCGGCGACGTACACGAACTGACGGTGGGCGGTGACGTCACCGGCAGCCCAGACGCGCGGGTTGGTGCTGCGCAGATGGCTGTCGACAACCACCTCGCCGTGGTCGCCGGTGCGCACGTCGACGGTGTCGAGACCGAGCGTGGCGGTGACCGGGCGGCGCCCGGTGGCGACGAGTACCTCGGCCGCCCGGAGTTCCTGTGAGCCGTCAGTGGTGGTGGCAGTGACCGTGACCTCGCCGGTGGCCGGGTCGCGGCGGACCGCGCTGGGCACCGCGCCGCGGATGATCTGGATGCCTTCGTCCGTGAAGATCTCATCCAGGGCGGTGGACGCCTCGGGTTCTTCCTGGGACGCCAGCCGTGAGCGGACCAGCATGGTGACCCGGACGCCGAGCCGAGCGAAGAGCTGGGCCTGCTCCATCGCGACGTAGCCGCCGCCGATGACCAGCAGCGACTCCGGGACGTGGTCCAGTTCCATCGCGGTGGTCGAGGTCAGGTAACCGGCCTCCTGCAGGCCGGGGACCGGCGGCGCCCAGGGCCTGGAGCCGGTGGCGATGAGGTAGTGCGCGGCCCGGACCGTCTCCACCGTGCCGTCAGGGCCGGTGACGCGCAGTGCCGGCTCGCTGGGTGTGCCGACGAACGTGGCGTCCCCGGGGTGGAGATCCCATCCGTACTCGGTGGCCAGGTCCAGGTACTTCTCGCCACGCAGTGACCCGACGAGCCGATCCTTGCCGGCGATCAAGGCGGGCATGTCGACCGGCCGGACTTCGGGGAGCGGCAGGCCGGGGAACCGGGAGGCGTCGAGTGTGACGTGGCGGGCCTCGGCGGTCGCGAGCAAGGCCTTGGAGGGCACGCACCCGGTGTTCACGCAGGTACCGCCGACGGTGCCACGCTCGATCATCACCACCCGTCTGCCGAGGTTGGTGGCGCGGATCGCGGCCGCGAACGCCGCCCCACCGAACCCGATCATTGCCAGGTCATACGACCTGCTGTTAGCCGTTGCCGTCATGAACTCCTCCTTCATCGCCCTCAGGATCGACCTTCCAGTGCACTGGAAGGTCAAGGGGGAGAATGAGTGGCATGCGGATCGGTGAGGTGGCTCGGGCGTCGGGCACGACGAGCAAGACCCTGCGGTACTACGAGGAGGTCGGGCTGCTACCCGCCGCGGACCGCACCCCGGCGGGCTACCGGGACTACGGCGCCGAGGTGCTCGACCGGCTGGACTTCATCCGCCGGGGGCAAGCGGCCGGGCTGACCCTGGCCCAGATCGGTCAGGTGCTGGACATCCGCGACCGGGGGCAGGCCCCCTGCCGGCACGTCACCGACCTGCTCGACACCCGCCTTGATGTGATCGACCGGCAACTCGCCGAGCTCGCGCAGCTACGCACCACGATCGCCGACCTGCGCGAGGACGCCGCCGCCGGCGACCCGGCCACGTGCTCCCCCGAGGATGTCTGCCGCTACCTGTGACACCGAAGTTCACGGGCCCGTGGCAGCGCATGGCGGCCCACTCTGTTGCGTTGGGGTGTTAGACCTTTCGCAACGGTTCTGTTGCGCGGGGTGCACCCTATCGCGACGCCTATTCCTCCGGCCTGCCGTCGGCCGCTGTCCCGGTGAAGGATCGGCTTGCGGAACGTGAGCCTCACTCGCAGCGCCCTCTTGCCCGCGTGCTTGGAGGCCGCCACTGAGCTCCGACAGAACCCCGCCATATAGCGGCGCAAGCCACACATGACACCGGGCGGCACACCGAGCAGCCGCCACAAACGACCGATTTAGCCGTTACACGCCCGTGAGTCGGAGCATGACTGAGCCCATTGAGGCCGGAATGGGGGGCGAGGCCACTGTGCCGATTCTGATTCTTTGTCCACACCACCGCGGGGGCCGTTTCAGCGGCCCCCGCGGTGGTGTTGCCGAGGTGTGGACTCAAGCCGCGCGGGGCAACACTCCGCGCAAGACGTCGGTGAGGGTGACGACCCCAGTGAACCGGTTGTCCTGGGTTACTGCGGCCAGCTGGCGGCTGTTGCGGCGCATGGAGGCAAGTGCTTCGTGCAACGGTGTGGTGGAGGGCAGCGTCAGAGCCTGCTGGATAAGCGGCTGGATTGGCGCAGAAGGCTCCATCGTGAGGGTGTCCCGCACGTGGACGACGCCCGGAACGCTCTCAGGGGTATGGTCCGGCTGGACCAGGATACGCAAGTGCCCTGAGCACGCAGCGGCATTCTGGACCGCCTCGACGTCGGCGTCGGGGGCGACCTTGACCGGGTGCTGACCCTGGGGGAGGAGGTCCCCGAGAGTGAGGGTCTGAAGGTCCAGGGCACCGGCCAAGGCTTCATGGTTCTGCCGGTCCAGGGTGCCGGCGGCGGCGGAGTGCTCAACCAGCTGACGAATGGCCGCTGCGTCGTAGCCGCCCACGGCGGCTTGGTCCACGGGGGTGACGCCGCTGAGGGTCACCAGGCGGTTGGCCAGCCGGTTGGCCAGCAGCAGCAGGGGGCGAACGGTCCAGACGAAGGCGCGTGCGGGCACGGCCACGGCTTTGGCTGCGGTCTCGGGGTGGGCAATGGCCCAGGACTTGGGGGCCATCTCCCCGATGACCAGGTGAAGGAAGGTCACGGCCAGCAAGGACAGGACGAAGGAGGCGGTTCCGGCTGCCGCTGCGGGGATGCCCCAGTCCTCCAGGACGGGGCCGAGCCATGCGTCGACGGCCGGCTTGGTGATCGCCCCCAGGGCGAAGGTGCACAAGGTGATGCCCAACTGGGCTGCGGCGAGCATGAGGGTCAGCTCGTCGACTCCCTTGAGAGCGGCCCGCGCGGCGCGGCTGCGTCCTGCCTCGGCCTCTAGCCGGTGCCGGCGGGCGCCCAGCAGGGAGAACTCCATGATGACGAAGATCGCGCTGAGCACGATCAGCGCTGTGGTCACGAGCATGACGATCAGTGGACCGTGCATCATCGCTCCTCGTCCGTGGTGGCGTCGGGCTGGGCCTCGTGGGCGGCATGGCTGCCGGCGGTGTCAGAGCGGGGCACCTCGATGAGGTGGATCCGCAGTCGAGCCGGGACCCTGCGTTGGATGGAGAGGACCTCGACCTGCAGGTGGCGGTCGTAGACCTCCTCAGCCCCGAAGTCTCGTGGGTCCTCGGGCAGGTCGATCGTGATGACCTCGCCTTCCCGGGGCAGACGGCCCAGAGCGTCGATGGTCAGACCGGCGGCGGACTCGGCCTCGGTCACGGGCAGGGGGTGCCCGACGAGGCGCTCGAGCTCGTCCAGGTGGGCCTCTGCGCTCAGGACCCAGGAGTGCAGGCCTGTGGCGGTGATCTCCTCCTGGGGGTGCAGGTCGTGCTCGTCCGTGAGCTCGCCCACGAGCTCCTCCGCGAGGTCTTCCACTGTGAGCACGCCGACGAAGCCGCCGAACTCGTCCACGATGCACGCCATCTGCTGCCCTGAGCCGTCGAGCTCCCGGGCTGCGTCGGGCAGGGACATCATCGTGGGCAGCACCAGTGCAGGGCGCATCAGGGCGGACACGGGGGTGTCCGGGGCCATCCGGGTCTCACCGAGCAGGTCGGTGAGGTGGACTACCCCGAGCGGTTCGTGTTCGTTCGAGATCACCGGGTAGCGGGTGTGGCCGGTGGCCATCAGGTCGCGCACCTGAGCCAGGGAGGTCTGGGGCTGAACCTCGTCCACACGCGAGCGGGGCACCATCGCGTGCTGCACGTCCTGGTCTGGGAAGTCCAGCACCCGGTCGATCAGGACGGAGACCTCCGCGGGCAAGGATCCGGACGCTCTGGAGTCCAGGGCAATGCGGTCCAGGTCCTCGGCGGTGGCGGTGCTGTCGACGTCGTGCACTGGCTCGATGCGCAGGAGCTTGAGCAGCACCTCGGCCGCCTTGTCGAAGACCCAGATGAGCCAGCCGAACAGGCCGAGGTAGATCTGCGTGGGCCTGGCCAGAGCGCGGGCCAAGGGCTCGGGGTTGGCGATGGCCAAATTCTTGGGGTACAGCTCGCCGATGATCATCTGCACCAGGGTGGCCACCATCAGTACGCCCAGCGTGGAGATGGCGATGACCACTTCAGAAGGCAGTGCGGTGCCGCCGAGCAACTCGGTCAGGGCCGCACCCACCATCGGCTCTGCCACGTAGCCCACCATGAGGCCTGTGACCGTGATCCCCAGCTGCGCGCCGGAGAGCATGAAGGAGGTGCGGCGAGTGACCTGCAGTGCGCGGGCGGCGGCGCGGTCGCCGGCCTTGGCGGCGGTCTGCAGGCGGACGCGGTCGACAGACATGTACGCGAATTCCTGGGCCACGAAGAAGCCGTTGGCGGCGATGATCGCCAGGATGATGAGGGATCCGAGGATCAGTGTCAGGACTGGATCCATGCCTGAGTCACCTCCCCACGAGGTGCAGGCGACCCCGCCAGCTGCGGGGTGGGGTGGGGGTGACGCTCGGACTGTCACCAGGGCAGGCGGCTGGGCCGTCGCTCATGTATTCAGGGGCTCCAAAAGGGGTCGAATGAATAATGGCGGCACATTACCACCGGTAACCGGTCGCAGGGCAGGGTGGGGTGTGGCCTCGCCGCCGACATCGGGCATCTGCCCGCCAGGATGTCCAGCCGGGTATGAGTACGCGACACGACTCCATCCTGTCGCCCAATACCCTGCCACGTTGGGAGACACGCCCTCGACGCCCCAAGGCGGGGGACGTGGGGGAGGGGCCGGTCATCCCCTGGGGGTCACCGGGCCCTCCCATCGGACTTCGCCGTCCACGACCTCGCCGGTCGGGCTCATTCCGATACGACGGGCCACGGCGACTGACGCCTCATGGTCGGGGTGGATATGGGCGATGACCTGTTTCGCGCCCATGTCCGCGAGTTCAGCCAGCAGGAGAGCAGCTGCTGCTGAGGCGCAGCCCTGGCGTTGCCACGGTGCTCCGATGACCCAGGCGATTTCGGCGGGCTGGCCAGAGACCGGGATAGTGGCTTGAACGTAGCCGAGTGCTTCCCCGGAGGTCTCGAATACCACCACGTGATTGAGCCAGGTCTCGGTCTCATCAGCCGAGTGGCCCCGGCTCTGAAGGGTGTACTGGCGGGTGAGCCCCTCGACGGTCGGCGGTTCACCCCCGGTGTACTGGTAGAGGGCCGGGTCGGCTAGGACCCTGGCCATCTCGGGTGCATCCCCCGGGGAAAGTGGCCGGAGGCGAACCTGTTCCGTCATGAGGGCAAGCAGAGCCCGGCGGGCCGGAGATGTCAACCAGTTCGTCGGCGCCGGTCGAAGTGAAGTACCTGGTCCCTGCCTCGGACAGTCTCGAACTTGTGTCCATGCATATGGCGCGAGCCAGGATGGCCACAAACGACCGATTGAGCCGACCGGATGCCCCCCGAAGGAGCCCCTGCCCGGAGTGCCGGGAGGACCACGAGAGCGGACGATGACCACGACGCCCCCGCGCAGCAGCGCGAGGGCGTTCGCGTTGGGCTCGGTGGCCACCCCGAGCCCCGCCGCTGCGTTGGCCCCGGCACGACCCCAGGCTGCCCTAGGCCCCACCCCGTGGCGGAAGCAGTTGGAGGTGCCCGCCCGGCCCCGAGCGGACACCACCCCCTGTCGAGGACCCTGCGGGACCACGCTGGTACGTCAGCCGGCGTGCGCTGGACAGGTGTCCGCGTGGTCCTGTGGATGGACCGGCGCAGGAGAAGATGCCCCTGGGGCACGTCGCCGGCGCATGTCGGTGAGGCCCGAAGGGAGAGGAGTGCGACACGATGTGGGAGCCACCGGTCGTGGGAGGCAACGACGACGGCTCGGGGTAGTCCGGGTCGCCGCCATGGGGTCGGAAGGGAAGAGATCAGCTCAAGCCGTGGCGGGCGGCGAACGGGTCCCGGGAGCTGTCCGTGTGGGGCTCGTACTCTGCGCGGCGTGTGGCCGCTTCGGCGACGGCCTCGCCATGCAGCTCGGTGATCAGTGCGGCGGTCATGTCCATGCCTGCGGCTACACCAGAGGACGTCCACCGGTTCCTGTCCTGGACCCACCGGGACTGTGCCTTCCAGTCCACGTGCGTGCCGAAGCCGGCGGCCCACGTGAAGGCACGTTTGTTCGAGGTCGCCTGATGACCCTCGAGCAGACCGGCCGCGGCGAGGAGAGCCGAACCGGTGCACACGGAGGCGAGGATCTGCGCTGTGCCGGCCACATGCCGCAACCAAGTGAGGAACTCCTGGTCGTGCACGAGCCGCCGGGTCCCCTGGCCGCCGGGGACCAGCAGGATGCCGGGCTGGGCGAGGTCTGCGTAGGCGAGGTCTGCGACGACCTGGGCGCCGTGGGAGCTGGTGACCGGGCCGGGCTGAGGGCCGACGTATTCCACGCTCACTTGTGGGACCAGCCCGAAGAGCTCGGCGGGGCCGAAGACATCCAGCAGTTCGAAGCCCTCGAAGAGCACGATGCAGACACGACGTGGTGCCGGGGGAGTCGCCGTCATGTCGCCCATCCTCGCACCGGCCGGCAGCACAGGGTGTTGAACGCCGGGTTCGGTGGAGGATGATTCGCTGCGCTATCCCCGGTGCCGAGTCCTCGTTGGGCCAGCCCCGCGCCGTCAAGTCGGGTATACCCCTTTACCCGCCCCGCCCACCCACAAGGCCATCGCGTCAGTCACGGCCCCGGCCCGGGCTGTTGGACAGAAGTGGAGGAGGGTCCATGACGTGGTGGGACAGACCGTCGGGGACCTGCAGGCCAGCCCCGGTGGGAGTCGGCCGACGCCCCGCACGGTGGTGCGCCGGCGCGGGGGACGGAATGGGGCACCTTCATCATGGTGGGTCATGGTCCAATCCGAGGGTCCGAGCACGGCGTTCTGCTCCCCGTCTAGGAGGGGGAGGAGGGCCACGCCGGCGATTCCTCCGCAGGACCGCTCGCCAAATCATGCCGGTTCCCCGTCGGCGACGTAGGCGCGGCCGCGCCGCCCACCAGTGGCCTCCGGGACCTGGACCCGAGGTCAGCACGCGTGGACAGTCCACGAGATGGATGCGTGCGTCGCCCAACAGATCTGTGCGGTGGGCCCGGGCGGAGTTCGGGGCAGTGATCTACCGGGCGGTGTCACAGGTGTGCAAGGAGCGGTGTCGTCGCTGGGGTCAGGAACGAGCGTGTCGTGCCCACCTGTCGGAGCTCGCCCGGGCCGTCCGTTCGGACCGCACGGGCGCGTTCAGCCCGTCCCCCCTCACCCCCCACCGCGTGGGCCGCTGGGAGGTGGATCGGATGGCCGCCCGGAGGACGACCGAGTCTCGTGGATTCGTCCTGGAGCCGCGATGCCTCGCGCTCGTGTCCCGATGGGGGATGGAAGAGCATGCAGGCCGGGGAGGGGGAGGATGCTGGGCGGCCTGGACGTACCACGTGGGCTCACAGGTGCAGCGCGTGGCGAAGACCCCGCCGTCCCGTCCGTCACAATGACCGACTGCGGTCCGGGCTGGAGGGGCCGGGTCGCTAGGGTGGTCCCGTGAAGACCTTCGACGAGCTGTACGCGGAACTGACGCGCAAGGTGCAGGAGCGCCCCGAGGGCTCCGGCACCGTGTCCCAGATCGACGCCGGCGTCCATGCGATCGGCAAGAAGGTCGTCGAGGAGGCGGCCGAGGTCTGGATGGCCGCCGAGTACGAGTCGGATGAGGCCGCCGCCGAGGAGATCTCTCAGCTGCTGTACCACGTGCAGACCATGATGATCGCCCGCGGTATCAGCCTCGAGGACGTCTACCGTCACCTCTGAGGCCGCCGGCCCCATTCCCCGCCCGCCCCACCGCATCCCCGAGGAGACCGACGCGTGCTGCGCATCGCCGTGCCCAACAAGGGCGCCCTGTCCGAGTCCGCCCGCGAGATCCTGACCGAGGCCGGCTACCGGCAACGCCGGGACTCCCGCGAGCTCGTCCTCGTGGACCCCGAGAACCAGGTGGAGTTCTTCTACCTGCGCCCACGGGACATCGCCGTCTACGTCGGCCAGGGCACCCTCGACGTCGGTCTGACCGGCCGCGACCTGTTCTGCGACGCGCAGGTGGGGGACACCGCCGAGGAGATCATGCCGCTCGGCTTCGGCCGCTCCGTGTTCCGTCTCGCCGCCCCCGCCGGCTCCTTCACCTCCGCCGAGCAGCTCGCCGGCAAGCGCATCGCCACGAGCTACGACGGCCTGCTCTCCGACTACCTGGCCCGCACCGGCCTGGACGCCACGGTGGTGCACCTCGACGGCGCCGTGGAGTCCTCCGTCAAGCTCGGCGTGGCGGACGCGATCGCCGACGTCGTGGAGACCGGCAGCACTCTGCGCGCCGCCGGCATGGAGGTCTTCGGCGAGCCCATCCTCGACTCGGAGGCCGTGCTGATCGGCCGCGCGGGGGAGCGCCCCGAGGGCCTCGACGTGCTGCTGCGCCGCCTCAAGGGCGTGCTCGTGGCCCGCCGCTGGGTCATGATCGACTACGACATCCGCCGTGACCTGCTGGAGGCGGCCACCGCGGTCACCCCGGGGTTGGAGTCACCGACGGTCTCCCCGCTGCGGGACGAGACGATGGTCGCCGTGCGCTCCATGGTCCGCAAACCGGACGCCAACCGCGTCATGGACGAGCTGTACGCCCTGGGCGCCCGCGGCATCCTGATCTCCGCGATCCACGCGATCCGCCTCTGACGGCCCGCGCCGTCCCGCCCGAGCCCCCCGAGACGAAGGAGCCGACGTGAGCCTCGCCGTGCGTGTCATCCCCTGCCTGGACGTGGACGCCGGGCGCGTGGTCAAGGGCGTGAACTTCGAGAACCTGCGTGACGCGGGCGACCCGGTCGAGCTCGCTCGCCGCTACAACGCCGCCGGCGCCGACGAGCTCACGTTCCTCGACGTCACCGCCTCCACCTCGGACCGCGCCACGACCTACGAGGTCGTGACCCGCACGGCCGAGGAGGTCTTCATCCCGCTGACCGTGGGCGGCGGCGTGCGCACCGTCGAGGACGTGGACCGGCTGCTGCGCACGGGGGCGGACAAGGTCTCCGTCAACACGGCGGCCGTGGCCCGGCCCGAGGTGATCACGGAGATCACCCGCCGCTTCGGGTCCCAGGTCCTCGTGCTCTCCCTCGACGCCCGGCGCACGGAGGACCCGGGCTGCGCCTCCGGCTACGAGGTCACCACCCACGGCGGCCGCCGGGGCACCGGCATCGACGCCGTCGCCTGGTGCCGGGAGGCCTCCGAGCGCGGGGTGGGGGAGATCCTGCTCAACTCGATCGACGCGGACGGCACCCGCGAGGGCTTCGACCTGGAGATGATCCGGGACGTGCGCGCCGTGACGCGCGTGCCGCTGATCGCCTCCGGCGGCGCCGGCGAGCCCGAGCACTTCCCGCCCGCCGTCGCGGCCGGCGCGGACGCGGTGCTCGCCGCCTCCCTGTTCCACTTCGGCCCGGACGACATGCTCGCCCGCGTCAAGGACGCCCTGCGGCAGGCGGGGCACACCGTCCGCTGACCCCGGACGGAACCGTCCGCGCGGCGGCCGCGTCGTCGCGGGGGCGCCGGCCCGAGGGTGCGGGGGAGCCTACCCCGGCGGCCACGCCCCGCTCCGGCTCCCTAGACTGGACCTCCATGAGCCTCTCCCCGCCCGACGACCTCGTGGCCTCCGTGACCTTCGACGACCGGGGCCTGGTGCCCGCCATCGCCCAGCAGGAGGGCACCGGCGAGGTGCTCATGATGGCGTGGATGAACGAGGAGTCCCTGCGCGCGACGCTCGAGACCGGCTGGGCCACCTACTGGTCCCGCTCGCGCGGCGAGCTGTGGCGCAAGGGGGAGACCTCGGGCCACCTGCAGCGGGTGCGCGCGGTCCACGCGGACTGCGACGGCGACACCCTGCTGCTCACCGTGGACCAGACCGGCCCCGCCTGCCACACGGGCACCCGCACCTGCTTCACCGGCCGCGAGCTCGTCATGCCGCCGGCCGCCGTCGACCCCGAGGAGGCCGCCCGATGACCGCCGCCACCACTCCCTCCCGTGCGGAGTTCCTGCGTCTGGCGGACACCGCCCGCGTGATCCCCGTGGTCCGCACGGTGCTGGCGGACGGCCTCACGCCGCTGGCGATCCACCGGCGCCTGGCCGGCTCCCGCCCCGGCACCTTCCTGATGGAGTCCGCCACCCCGGGCGCGGCGTGGTCCCGGTACAGCTTCATCGGGGCCGGCTCATCCGTCACCCTGACCTCGCGGAACGGCGAGGCGCACTGGCAGGGCACCCCGCCCGAGGGGCTGCCCACGCAGGGCCGCGCCCTGGACGTGCTCGCGGCGTGCCTGCGCCTGCTGCGCACGGACGTGCGCGCCGAGGTCGGAGGCGTCCTGCCGCACCTCGTCTCCGGCATGGCCGGCTTCCTGGGCTGGAACACGGTCCGCGCGTGGGAGCGCCTGCCGCACCCGCCCGAGGACCACCTCGGCCTGCCCGACCTCGCGATGAACCTCGTCACCGACCTGGCCGTGCACGATGCCCTCGACGGCACCGTGACGCTGATCGCCAACGCGGTGAACGGCAACGGCCTGGCCACCGGCGCGGACCGCGCCTACGACGACGCGCTCGCCCGCCTGGACGCCATGGTCGAGCGCCTGGCCGCCCCGGCCGCGGACCCGGTCAGCGACGTCCCGCGCCGCTGGCTCGAGGCGGACGCGGACGAGGTCGCCGCCCAGGCCGAGGACCGGTGGGGTGCCGAAGGCTTCCGCGAGGCCGTCGCGAAGGCCCAGCGGGCGATCCGCGACGGCGACGTGTTCCAGGCCGTCGTCTCCCGCCGCCTCTCGGTCACCACGGACGCCACCGGTCTGGACGTGTACCGCGTCCTGCGCACGGTGAACCCGAGCCCCTACATGTACCTCTTCTCCTTCGAGACCCCGGACGGGGAGCCGTACGAGATCGTGGGCTCCTCGCCCGAGGCGCTCGTCACCGTGCGGGACCGCCGCGTGGTCACCCATCCGATCGCCGGCTCACGGCGGCGCGGGGCCACCGAGGAGGACGACCGCCTCCTCGGCAAGGACCTGCTGGAGGACGAGAAGGAGCGGGCCGAACACCTCATGCTCGTGGACCTCTCCCGCAACGACCTCTCGCGCGTGTGCCGCCCCGGCACCGTCGAGGTCACCCAGTTCATGGAGCTCGAGGCGTTCAGCCACATCCTCCACCTGGTCTCGCATGTGGAGGGCCGCATGCGCGACGACGTCGACGCGCTCGACGTCCTCCGCGCCGCCTTCCCCGCCGGCACGCTGTCCGGCGCCCCGAAGCCCCGCGCCCTGCAGCTGCTGGACGAGTGGGAGCCGACCGAGCGCGGGCCCTACGGCGGCGTCGTCGGCTACTTCGACCTGGCGGGCAACATGGACATGGCGATCAACATCCGCTCGGCCACGCTGCACCGCGGCCAGGCGCACGTGCAGGCCGGCGCCGGCATCGTCGCCGACTCCGATCCCGACGCCGAGACCGCCGAGACCGTCACCAAGGCGACGGCGCCGCTGCGGTCCGTGCTGACCGCGGGCGAGCTGGGGCAGGCGTGATGCGCCGCCGCACCGTGGTCCTCACCGCGCTGGCCGCCGGCGGGCTCGTGCTGCTCACGGCGGGCCGCACCTGGGTGACCGCCACGGGCCTGTCCGGCGGGATCGCCTCCGAGGCGACGACGTCGGGCGGCGCCGCCGCGCCCGTCGCCACCGCCATGGCCCTGGTCGTGATGGCCGGTGCCCTCGCCCTGACCACCGCCCGGCGCCTCGGCGCCGTGATCGTCGGCGTGCTCATGGCGCTGGCCGGGGTCGTGATCGCCTCGACCTCGGTCACCGCCGCCCTGGATCCGGCGACGACGGCGGCCGCCGCGGTCGCCGACGCGACCGGGACCACTGCGCTCGCGCAGGACTACGCCGTGACGGCGTGGCCGTGGGTCGCGGCGGCTGGCGGCGTCCTCGCGGCGCTGTGCGGCGTCGTGGCGGCACTGGCGGGCCGTGGCTGGCGTTCGTCCCGGCGCTACGAGAAGGCGCCTGCGGCCTCCGAGCCCGGCCCGGCCGCCGCCGGGGAGCAGCCCGCGCAGTCCGCCCGCGAGGCGGCCCAGCGCCGGCGCGTGGACCAGATGGACGCGTGGGACGAGCTGTCCCGCGGCAACGACCCCACGTGAGTGCCCGTCTCTCGGACCGCCCCGCACCGCCCGGGTCGTCCCGGGTCACGCGGGCCCGGCCCCGTGCCCGCATGGCACAATGAGGGACAGTCGTCATGTACACCACGCACCAGTGAGGGACAGCCATGAGCCACACCGCGAACACCGCGCACACCGAGCCCACCACCCGTCGCGCCGCCCGCCGCGGCGCCGTCGAGGACGTCGTCGTCACCGAGGACGGCCTGGTGCTCAACGACCCGACCCACCTCGAGCTGCCCGGCCACGGCAACTCGCCCGGCGCGTGGGCCATGGTGGCGCTCGTGCTCGTCGGCTTCGTGGCCGGCTGCGTCGGCCTGCTCGCCGACTGGAGCGTCGTCGTCTGGATCGGCGTGGCCCTGATGGCCGTGGGCGTCGTCGTGGGCATCGTCGCCGGCAAGGCCGGCGCGGGTCGCGGCCAGCACGGTCACTGATCCGCGTGTCCGTCCTCCAGGAGATCATCGACGGCGTCCGCGAGGACCTCGAGCCTCGTCGCCGTGCCGTGCCCGAGGCGCGCCTGGCCGAGCTGGTGGCCGCCACCCCTGCGCCGCGCGACGCCCACGCGGCCCTGCACGGCGGACGCACCGACCCCGCGGGGATCCGGGTGATCTCCGAGGTGAAGCGGGCGAGCCCCTCCAAGGGCGCGCTCGCCGAGATCCCCGAGCCGGCCACCCTGGCCCGCGCGTACGAGCGCGGCGGCGCCAGCGCCGTCTCCGTGCTCACCGAGGCCCGCCGCTTCGGCGGCAGCCTGGCCGACCTGGACGCCGTGCGCGCCGCCGTCGATCTGCCGGTCCTGCGCAAGGACTTCACCGTCACCGAGTACCAGATCCACGAGGCCCGCGCCCACGGGGCCGACCTCGTCCTGCTGATCGTGGCCGCCCTCGACGACGCCGAGCTGGCCGGCTTCCTGCAGCTCACCGAGTCCCTGGGCATGCACGCCCTCGTGGAGGCCCACACGCCCGAGGAGATCGAGCGCGGCGTCGCCGCCGGCGCCCGCATCCTCGGCGTCAACGTGCGCAACCTCAAGACCCTCGACGTCGACCCGGCCCGCTACGCCGCGCTGGCCGACGGGCTGCCCGAGGACGTCGTCCGGGTCGCCGAGTCGGGCGTCGAGTCCGAGGAGCAGATCAAGGCCTACGCCGCCGCGGGCGCCGACGTCGTGCTCGTGGGCGAGGCCCTCGTGCGCCACGGCGCCCCCGAGGAGGCGCTGCGCGCGTTCCGCGCCGCCTCCCTCACCGTCCGCTGACCGAACCAGACCCGAGGAGCGTGGTCGCCATGAGCGCCGACCGTCCGAGCACCGAGCCCGCGATCGAGTTCGAGGGGCCCTATCAGGGTCAGGCCGGGCCCTACTTCGGCGACTACGGGGGGCAGTGGATGCCCGAGTCCCTCATGGCCGCGCTGCAGGAGCTCACCCGAACCTACGAGGAGGCGCGGCAGGACCCCGCCTTCGAGGCCGAGCTGCGGACCCTGTTCCGGGACTACGTGAACCGGCCCTCCCTGCTGAGCGAGGTGCCGCGGTTCGCCGCGGACACCCCCGGCGTGCGCATCTTCCTCAAGCGCGAGGACCTCAACCACACCGGCTCGCACAAGATCAACAACGTGATCGGCCAGGCGCTGCTCGCCCGTCGCATGGGCAAGACGCGCCTGATCGCGGAGACCGGCGCCGGTCAGCACGGCGTGGCCACGGCGACGGCGGCCGCGCTGTTCGGCATGGAGTGCACTGTGTACATGGGGGAGGAGGACACCCGCCGCCAGGCCCTGAACGTGGCCCGCATGCAGATGCTCGGCGCCGAGGTGGTCCCCGTGGCGATCGGCGCCCGCACCCTCAAGGACGCGATCAACGAGGCCCTGCGGGACTGGGTCGCCTCCGTGGACACCACGCATTACCTGATGGGCACGGTCACGGGCCCGCACCCGTTCCCCGCCATGGTGCGCTACTTCCACTCCGTGATCGGCGAAGAGGCCCGCGAGCAGATCCTGGCGCAGGCCGGCCGCCTGCCGGACGCCGTCGCGGCGTGCGTGGGCGGCGGGTCCAACGCGATGGGCCTGTTCCACGGCTTCCTCGACGACCCTGAGGTGGAGCTCTACGGCTTCGAGGCCGGGGGCGAGGGCCTCGAGACCGGCCGCCACGCCGCGTCCATCACGCTCGGACGCACCGGCGTGCTGCACGGCGCCCGCACGTACCTGATGCAGGACGAGGACGGGCAGACGATCGACTCCCACTCGATCTCCGCGGGCCTGGACTACCCGGCCGTCGGCCCGGAGCACGCCTTCCTGCACGACACGGGCCGCGCCGTCTACGAGCCGGTCTCGGACACCGAGTGCATGGACGCCTTCCTCCGGCTCACGCGCACCGAGGGCATCACGCCCGCCATCGAGTCGGCCCACGCCCTGGCCGGCGCGCTGCGCCTGGCCCGCCGCTGGGCGGACGAGGGCCTCGTGGGGCCGGACGCCCCGGAGGGTCAGGAGCGGATCATCATCGTGAACCTCTCCGGCCGCGGGGACAAGGACGTCGCCACCGCGGCGGCCTGGTTCGGCCTCGGCACGGCCACGGAGGAGAAGGACCCGCTCGAGGAGATGACCCCCGGAGAGGAGCAGTGACCGGCATGACCGTGCACTCCAAGACCGCCGCGGCCCTGGATGCCGCGAAGGCGGCCGGCCGCACCGGCCTCGTCGCCTTCCTGCCGGCCGGCTACCCGTCCGTGGACGAGTGCGTCGAGGCCGTCGTCGCCGCCGCGGACAACGGCGCCGATGTCATCGAGCTGGGCCTGCCCTACACGGACCCCGTGATGGACGGCCCCGTGATCCAGGCCGCGACCCAGGCCGCCCTGCAGGCGGGTTTCCACGTGGCCGACGTCTTCGACATCATCCGACGGGTGACCCAGCGCACTGACGCCGCGGTGCTGGTGATGACGTACTGGAACCTCGTGGACCGCATGGGCGTCGACGAGTTCGCGCGCCGCCTCGCCGAGGCCGGGGGCGCCGGTCTCGTCACCCCTGACCTCGTGCCCGAGGAGGCCGGCGCCTGGATGGAGGCCTCGGACCGTCACGGCCTGGACCGCGTGTTCCTCACCGCGCCCTCGTCCACGGACGAGCGGGTGCGCCTCACCGTCGACTCCTCCCGCGGCTTCGTGTACGCGGTGTCGGTCATGGGCGTCACCGGCACCCGCGACGCGGTGTCCACCGTCGCCGAGACCGTGGTCCGCCGGGCCCAGGATGCCGGGGCGGAGCACGTGTGCGTCGGCCTCGGCGTCTCCCAGGCGGCGCACGTCCGCGAGATCGGCGCCTACGCCGACGGCGCGATCGTCGGCACGGCCCTGGTGCGCGCGCTGACGGACGGCGGGCCGCAGGCCGTGGGCACGCTGACCCGCGAGCTCGCGGCCGGCACGGTCCGAGAGGGCTGAGGGTGACCGCCGCCCTGGCCCCGCTCGCCGCCTTCCCCGCCCCCGGGTGGGACGGGTTCCAGCTGGGCCCGGTGAAGATCCACGCGTACGCGCTGTGCATCATCCTGGGCATCGTCCTGGCCCTGTGGCTCGCCGAGCGCCGGTGGCGCGCCCGCGGCGGCCCCGAGGACCGCGTGCTCGACATCGCCCTGTGGGCCATCCCGTTCGGCTTCGTGGGCGGGCGGCTCTACCACGTGTTCTCCTCACCGGACCGGTACTTCGGGCCCGGCTTCGACGGCACGGGCGACCCGATCCAGATCCTGTACGTGTGGAACGGCGGACTCGGTATCTGGGGCGCGATCGCCCTCGGCGCCGTGGGCGCGTGGATCGCGTGCCGCCGCTACGGGCTGCGGCTGACGGCCTTCGGCGACGTCGTCGCGCCGGGCATCCTGCTGGCCCAGGCCATCGGCCGGTGGGGCAACTGGTTCAACCAGGAGCTCTTCGGCGGCCCGACGACCCTGCCCTGGGGGCTCGAGGTCGACCCGGCCAGCCCGAACTTCCCGGCCGGCTACGCCCCGGACACGCTGTTCCACCCCACGTTCCTCTACGAGTGCCTGTGGAACCTGGCCGGGGTCGCGCTGCTGCTCCTCGTGGACCGCGCGCTGCACCTGCGCCACGGCCTCATGCTGTGGTCCTACGTCGCCTGGTACACCGCGGGCCGCACGTGGATCGAGATGCTGCGCATCGACGACGCCGAGATGGTCACGCTCTTCGGCGTCACCCAGCGGCTCAACGTGTGGACGTCCCTGCTGGTGTTCGTCATCGCCCTCGCGTTCATCGTCGGGATCCTGCTGCGCCATCGCGGCGCGGCCGCCGGCCCCCACGCCCACCAGAGCGTGTGGCGCGCCGGGCACGCCCCCGAGGGCGACGACGGCGCCGCCGTCGCCGCGGGCCGCTCCGGGTCCCACGCCGTGGGCGCGGCGGAGGACGACGCCGTCCGGCGCTGACCCGCTCCCCGGCGCGCCCGCGAGGGGCGCCCGGGGCCCCGGTGTCCCACATGGTGGACATTCGGCGTGTCACAGAACGTCCGGTTCCGCACAGTGGGACGTCGCGCCCGGTAGCGTCTCTTCCACCTCGGGGCCGTCGGCCCCGAGCGTCGGGGCCAGCGCCGTCCCCGTCCGAGCCCCTGCTCTCCGGAAAGGACGGCACCATGCCCGTGGCATCCTCGCCCGCCTCGGCCCCCCGCGCGGGGGGACCGGTGGATCCCTTCGTCCGCTATGCGGACGTCCCCGCCGCCCAGGGCCTCTACGACCCGTCCCGGGAGACCGAGAACTGCGGCCTCGCCGTCATCGCCACCCTGCGGGGCACCCCGGGCCACGACATCGTCCAGCACGCGCTGACCGCCCTGCGCGCGCTCGAGCACCGCGGGGCGGTGGGCGCCGACGAGGGCACCGGCGACGGCGCCGGCCTGCTGACCCAGATCCCCGACGAGCTGTTCCGTGCCGTCGTCGACGCCGAGCTGCCCCCCGTGGGCGAGTACGTCGCCGGCACCGCCTTCCTGCCGCCCGTCGACGGCGAGCGCGCCGAGGCGAAGGAGGCCGTCGAGCGGCTGGCCGAGGAGGAGGGGCTGCAGGTCCTGGCGTGGCGCGAGGTGCCCACCGACCCCTCGGCCCTGGGCGTCGGCTCCCGGGCGGCCATGCCCGCGTTCGAGCAGCTGTTCCTGTCCCTGGCGGACGGTCAGGACGGCACCGAGCCGGGGCAGTCGCTGGACGTGCGGGCGTGGCGGGTGCGCCGCCGCGCCCAGTCCCGCGCCGGCGTCTATTTCCCCTCGCTCTCGTCCCAGACGATCGTCTACAAGGGCATGCTGACGACGGCCCAGCTGGAGCCGTTCTACCCGGACCTCTCCGACGAGCGGTTCACCACCCGGCTGGGCGTGGTCCACTCGCGGTTCTCCACCAACACGTTCCCCTCGTGGCCGCTGGCCCAGCCGTTCCGCACCATCGCGCACAACGGCGAGATCAACACGGTCAAGGGCAACCGCAACTGGATGCGCGCCCGTCAGGGCCAGCTCAAGCACCCGATGCTCGGCGAGGTCCCCGAGGACCTGTTCCCGCTGATCAGCCCCATCGGCTCGGACTCGGCCTCCTTCGACGAGGTCGCGGAGCTGCTCATGCTCTCCGGGCGCCCGCTCACCCAGGCGATCATGATGATGATCCCGGAGGCGTGGGAGAACCACGCGACCATGGACCCGGCCCGCCGCGCCTTCTACCAGTACCACTCCATGCTCATGGAGCCCTGGGACGGACCGGCCGCCGTCGCCTTCTCCGACGGCACCCAGGTGGGCGCCGTGCTGGACCGCAACGGCCTGCGCCCCGCCCGCTGGTGGGTCACCGACGACGGCCTCGTCGTCCTGGCCTCCGAGGTCGGCGTCGTGCCGATCGAGCCCTCGGCGGTGGTGCGCAAGGGGCGCGTGGCCCCGGGGCGCATGTTCCTCGTGGACACCGAGCAGGGCCGGATCATCGGCGACGACGAGATCAAGGCCGAGGTCGCCTCCGCCCAGCCGTGGGAGGACTGGGTGCGCCAGAACCTCCTGGACCTGGAGTCGCTCCCCGAGCGCGAGCACGTCCGCCACACCTCCGAGTCGATCCTGCAGCGTCAGCGCATCTTCGGGTACACCTCGGAGGAGCTGCGCATCCTCGTCGGGCCGATGGCCCAGACGGGCGCCGAGCCGCTCGGTGCGATGGGCACGGACACGCCCATCGCCGTCCTCGCCAAGCGGCCCCGGCTGCTCTTCGACTACTTCGTGCAGTCCTTCGCCCAGGTGACGAACCCGCCGCTCGACGCGATCCGCGAGGAGCAGGTGACCTCGATGCGCACCGCGATCGGCCCGCAGGGCAACGTGCTCTCCCTCGAGCAGGTGCGCACCCGCCAGGTCGACGTCCCGTTCCCCGTGATCGACAACGACCAGCTGGCCCGCATCCAGCACCTGCGCGACGCCGACGGCACCCGCCTGACCCTCAAGGTGAACGGCGTGTACCGGGTGGCCGGAGGCGTCGAGGAGCTCCGCGCCCAGCTGAAGGCGATCTGCGAGCAGGTCTCGGCCGCCGTCAACCGCGGCGTGGAGTACGTGGTGCTGTCCGACCGCGGCGCCACCGCCCAGTGGGCGCCGATCCCGTCCCTGCTGCTGACCTCCGCCGTGCACCACCACCTGCTGGCCTCGGCCAACCGCACCAAGAGCTCGCTGATCGTCGAGGCGGGCGACGTGCGCGAGGTCCACCATGTGGCCGTCCTGCTCGGCTACGGGGCCTCCGCGGTCAACCCGTACCTGGCCATGGAGTCCGCCGAGGAGCTCGTGCGCACGGGGGAGGTCTCGGGCGTCACCGCCGAGCAGGCCGTGGCGAACCTGATCAAGGCGCTCGGCAAGGGCGTCCAGAAGATCATGTCCAAAATGGGCATCTCCACGGTCGCCTCCTACACCGGCGCCCAGACGTTCGAGGCGCTCGGCCTGTCCCGGCGCTTCGTGGACCGCTACTTCGTGGGCACCACGAGCCCGCTCGACGGCGTGGGCATCGACGTCGTCGCCGCCGAGATCCAGGCGCGCCACGAGTTCGCGTATCCGCCGGACGGCAACGACATCAACCCGTACCGCGAGCTCGAGGTGGGCGGCGAGTACCAGTGGCGGCGCGAGGGCGCGCCGCACCTGTTCAACCCCGAGACCGTGTTCCGCCTCCAGCACTCCACGCGGGAGCGGCGCTACGACGTCTTCAAGGACTACACGCGTCGCGTGGACGACCAGGCGGAGGAGCTCATGACCCTGCGCGGGCTCATGCGCCTGCGTACGGGCGAGCGGCCGCCGGTGCCCGTCTCCGAGGTGGAGCCCGTCGAGTCGATCGTGCGCCGCTTCTCCACCGGCGCGATGTCCTACGGCTCCATCTCGCAGGAGGCGCACGAGACCCTCGCGATCGCCATGAACCGCCTCGGCGCCCGCTCGAACTCGGGCGAGGGCGGCGAGGACCCCGAGCGCCTGCTGGACCCGGAGCGCCGCTCGAAGATCAAGCAGATCGCCTCGGGCCGGTTCGGCGTCACCAGCCTGTACCTGGCCACCGCGACCGACCTGCAGATCAAGATGGCCCAGGGCGCCAAACCCGGCGAGGGCGGCCAGCTGATGGGGACCAAGGTGTACCCGTGGGTCGCCCGCACGCGGCACTCGACCCCGGGCGTCTCCCTGGTGTCGCCGCCGCCGCACCACGACATCTACTCGATCGAGGACCTGGCGCAGCTGATCCACGACCTCAAGCGGGCCAACCCGACCGCGCGGGTCCACGTCAAGCTCGTCTCCGAGTCCGGCGTGGGCACGGTGGCCGCGGGCGTCGCCAAGGCGCGCGCCGACGTCGTGCTCATCTCCGGCCACGACGGCGGAACGGGCGCCTCCCCGCTGAACTCCCTCAAGCACGCGGGCACCCCGTGGGAGATCGGCCTGGCCGAGGCGCAGCAGACGCTCATGCTCAACGGCCTGCGCGAGCGCGTCACCGTCCAGGTGGACGGGCAGCTCAAGACCGGCCGGGACGTCGTGATCGCCGCACTGCTCGGGGCCGAGGAGTTCGGCTTCGCGACCGCCCCGCTCGTGGTCTCCGGCTGCATCATGATGCGCGTGTGCCACCTGGACACGTGCCCCGTGGGCGTGGCCACCCAGAACCCCGAGCTGCGCGCGCGCTTCACGGGCAAGCCCGAGTTCGTCGTCAACTTCTTCGAGTTCATCGCGCAGGAGGTCCGCGAGCTGCTCTCGCAGCTGGGCTTCCGCACGCTCGACGAGGCGATCGGCCACCGCGAGCTGCTCGACGTGGACGCGGCCCTGCACCACTGGAAGTCCGAGGGCCTGGACCTCTCGGGCATCCTCGCGGACCCCTCCGTCGGCCGGCGTCCGGGCCACGAGGACGCGCCCATGCGCCGCACCACCGAGCAGGACCACGACCTCGCCTCCCACATCGACCACCGGTTCATCGCCCGGCTGGGGGACACGCTCACGACGGGCACGCCCGTCGTGATGGACGAGGCCGTCGTGAACACGGACCGGTCCGTGGGCACGCTGCTGGGCTACCACGTCACGAGCACGCGGCTCGCCGACGAGCTGGACGACGACACGATCACCGTGCGCCTGACGGGCGAGGCCGGCCAGTCCCTCGGCGCCTTCCTGCCCGCCGGCGTCACCCTGCGGCTCTCGGGCGACGCCAACGACTACGTCGGCAAGGGCCTGTCGGGGGGACGCGTGATCGTCCGCCCCGACGCCGAGGCCCCGTTCGTGGCCGAGGAGAACACCGTGGCCGGCAACGTGATCGGCTACGGCGCCACCTCGGGCCAGCTGTTCCTGCGCGGCCGCGTGGGGGAGCGGTTCCTCGTGCGCAACTCCGGCGCCACCGCGGTGGCCGAGGGCATCGGCGACCACGGCCTGGAGTACATGACCGGCGGTGAGGCGCTGATCCTCGGCGAGACCGGCCGCAACCTCGCCGCCGGCATGTCCGGCGGGCGGGCCTGGGTGCTGGACCTGGACCGGGAGGACCTGAACCCACTCGCCGTCCGCGAGGACGCCCTGATCCTCGAGGCGCCGTCCGCGCAGGACCGGCTGCGGATCGCCGAGCTGCTGGAGCTGCACCGCGCGGAGACGGGCTCCGCCGTCGCCGCCGCGCTGCTCGCCGACCTGCGGGCCGGCGGGGACGCCGCCGACGCCGCGTGGGACCGCTTCACGACCGTCCTGCCCCGGCAGTACGACCTCGTGCTGCGCACCCGTCAGGCCGCGACGGCCGAGGGACTCGACCCGGACGGGGAGGCCGTCTGGGACCGACTGCTGGAGGTGACCCGTGGCTGATCCGCGCGGATTCCTGAAGAACCGGGAGCGCGTCGAGCGCCCCACGCGTCCGGTGCCGGTGCGCATCATGGACTTCAAGGACGTGTACGTCCGCCAGGACGAGGCGATCGTGCGCACCCAGGCCGGCCGGTGCATGGACTGCGGCATCCCGTTCTGCCACTCCGGGTGCCCGCTGGGCAACCTCATCCCGGAGTGGAACGACCTGGTCCGGCGGGGACGCTGGGCCGAGGCCGCCGCGCGACTGCACTCGACCAACAACTTCCCCGAGGTCACCGGGCGGATCTGCCCCGCCCCGTGCGAGGACTCCTGCACCCTGGGCATCAACCAGCCCGCGGTCACCATCAAGCAGACCGAGGTGGCGATCGCGGAGCAGATCTTCGACAACGACTGGCTCGAGCCGGTCGTGCCGGCCCGCCTGAACGGCCACACCGTGGCCGTCGTCGGCTCGGGCCCGGCGGGACTGGCCGCGGCGCAGCAGCTCACCCGCGCCGGCTTCACCGTGGTGGTCTACGAGCGCGACGAGCGCCTCGGCGGCCTGCTGCGGCTGGGCATCCCGGACTTCAAGCTGGAGAAGGACGTCCTGGACCGGCGCCTGGCGCAGATGGAGGCCGAGGGCACCCGGTTCCGCACCGGCGTGGAGATCGGCGTCGACCTGCCCTGGGACCAGCTCAAGGCCCGCTTCGACGCCGTGATCGTGGCGACCGGCGCCCCCGTGGCCCGCGAGCTGCCCGTCCCCGGCCGCGGCCTCGACGGGATCCACCTCGCCATGGACTACCTCGTGCAGTCCAACCGCGCGGTCGCCGGCGACGAGGTCCCGGACCAGATCTCCGCCGAGGGGCGCCACGTGGTGATCCTCGGCGGCGGCGACACGGGCGCGGACTGCATCGGCACCGCGCACCGCCAGGGGGCGGCGTCCGTGACGACGCTGGCGATCGGCCAGCAGCTGCCGGTCGAGCGCCCCGTCCACCAGCCGTGGCCCACGATCCCCAAGGTCCACCAGCAGACCACGGCCGACGCCGAGGGCGGCGCCCGCGCGCACCTTGCCTCCACGGTCGAGTTCCTCGGCGACGAGCACGGCCGCGTGCGCGCCCTGCGCGTGGCGGAGACCGAGTACCGCGAGGACGGCACGCGCGGGCCCAAGGCGGGCACCGAGCGCGAGGTCCAGGCGGACCTGGTGCTGCTGGCGCTGGGCTTCACCGGCATCGAGGAGGGGCTGCTCACGCAGCAGCTCGGCGTGCACGTGACACGCGGGCTCGTGGCCCGGAAGGACGGGTACGAGACCGACGAGCCGGGCGTGTTCGCGTGCGGCGACGCCGGGCGCGGCGCCTCCCTGGTGGTCTGGGCCATCGCCGAGGGGCGTGCGTGCGCGCAGGAGGTCGACGAGTCGCTCGAGCGCTGGTCCCGACTGCCGCACCCCGTGGACCCGGACGACCGCGGCCTCGTCCTCGGCTGAGTCCTCCGTCTCATCTTCCGACGCCACGCGGGCCCGCCCTCCACCGAGGGCGGGCCCGCCCCCTATCGTGGGTCGCATGCGACACGCGAAGATCATCGCCACCTTTGGGCCCGCCACCGACTCCGACGAGACCACCCGCGCCATCATCCGCGCGGGGGCGGACGTCGTCCGCCTCAACATGAGCCACGGCGACCACGCGGCGCATGAGACGTCCTACGAGCGGGTGCGTCGGCTGAGCGTGGAGGAGCGGCGCCCGGTCGCGATCTTCGCGGACCTCCAGGGCCCCAAGATCCGCCTCGGCCGCTTCACCGACGGCCCGCATCTGCTCGAGAGGGGCGATCGGATCACCATCACCACCCGGGACGTGCCCGGGACCCGCGAGCTGGTCGGCACCACCCACAAGGGGCTGCCCGGGGACGTCGCCCCCGGTGACGTGCTCCTGGTGGACGACGGCAAGGTGCGCCTGCGCGCCGTCGAGGTCACGGACACGGACGTGCTGGCCGAGGTCGAGGTGCCGGGCATGGTCTCGGACAACAAGGGGATCAACCTGCCCGGCGTGGCGGTGAACGTGCCGGCCCTGTCCGAGAAGGACGAGCGGGACCTGCGCTGGGCGCTGCGCACCGGCGTGGACATGGTGGCGCTGTCCTTCGTGCGGGACGCCGCGGACGTGGACCGGGTGCACGAGATCATGGACGAGGAGGAGCGCCGGGTCCCGGTCATCGCCAAGATCGAGAAGCCCCAGGCGGTGGAGAACCTCGAGGCCATCGTGGACGCGTTCGACGCCATCATGGTGGCCCGCGGCGACCTCGGCGTGGAGCTGCCGCTCGAGGACGTGCCCGTGGTGCAGAAGCGCGCAGTGGACCTCGCCCGCCGCTGGGCGAAGCCGGTCATCGTGGCCACGCAGGTGCTCGAGTCGATGATCGACAGCCCGCGCCCGACGCGCGCCGAGGCCTCGGACTGCGCCAACGCCGTGCTCGACGGCGCGGACGCCGTCATGCTCTCGGGCGAGACCTCGGTGGGCGCGTATCCGGTCGAGACGGTCCAGACGATGGCCCGGATCATCGAGTCCACCGAGACCCACGGCCTCGAGCTCATCCACCCGCTCGGCTCGCGTCCCCGCACGCGCGGCGGCGCGATCACCCGGGCCGCCGTCGAGGTCGCGAACCAGCTCGAGATCCCGTTCCTCGCCACGTTCACCGAGTCCGGCGACTCGGCCCGTCGGCTCAGCCGCCTGCGGCCGCGTCAGCCGATCTACGCGTTCACCCACCACGAGCACACGCACAACATCCTGTGCCTGACCTGGGGCGTCTACCCGAAGATGGTCCCGTTCCAGGACTCCACGGACAAGATGACCCTCCAGGTGGAGCAGTCGCTCACATCGGAGGGCATCGCCCAGCACGGCGACCTCGTGGTCATCGCCGCCGGGTCCCCTCCCGGGGCCGTGGGCTCCACGAACACGCTGCGCGTGCACCGCGTGGGCGACGACGCCGCGGGCGGCTCGTCCGCCGCCTCGCCGCAGACGCGCGAGCCGGTCGGCTTCTGGCCGGCCCGCTCCCCGCTCTGACGAGCGCGCGGGCGCCGCTCAGCCGACCTGGTCGATGACGGCCTGCGCGACCTCCCGCATGGTCAGGCGCCGGTCCATGGAGGTCTTCTGGATCCAGCGGAAGGACTCGGCCTCGGTCAGGCGCATCCGCTCCTGGAGCAGCGCCTTGGCCCGGTCCACGATCTTGCGGGTCTCCAGGCGGTCGCCCAGGTCCCGCACCTCGGCCTCGAGGCTGCGCAGCTCGTCGAAGCGGGCCACGGCCAGTTCGATGGCGGGGACCAGGTCGGCCTCGGTGAAGGGCTTGACCACGTAGGCCATGGCCCCGGCGGTCCGGGCGCGCTCCACCAGCTCGCGCTGGCTGAAGGCGGTCAGCATGACCACGGGGGCGAGCCGTTCCCCGGCGATCTCGCCCGCAGCCGCGATGCCGTCCATCACGGGCATCTTCACGTCCATCACCACGATGTCCGGGCGGTGCTCGCGCACGGCCTCGACGGCGGCGCGGCCGTCGCCGGCCTCGGCGACCACCCGGTAGCCCGCCCCGGTGAGCACCTCCACCAGGTCGAGGCGGATGAGGGTCTCGTCCTCGGCGACGACGGCCCGCAGGCCGGTCTCCTCGGGAGGCGTCAGCGTGGACACGGCAGCTCCTTCGCGCGGGCCGGGACGGCGTCGGTGCGGCGCCGCTGGTGGTCCACCAGGCTACCGTGCGCGATGAGTGCGGCGCGGGCGCGGCGGCGGTGACCCCCCCGCCGGAAGGCCGGGGACGCCGGGTCGGGGCGCTGATAGGGTGATCGAGTCCCGCCTCCGGGCGGCACTGCCCGAATGGTGGAATCGGTAGACACGCCGCACTCAAAATGCGGTGCCGAGAGGCGTGTGGGTTCGAGTCCCACTTCGGGCACCGTCGGCGCGCGGCCACCCGCCGTGGGCGCCGTGTCCGTGACCGATCGACCCGAGATGAGTGGTGTCCTGTGCTCCTGACCAGCCTCCTGCTGACCCTCCTCTCGGTGGTGGCGGCCGTCCCGGCCTCCCGGGCGCTGGGCAGGGACGCGGGCTGGGTCCTGGCCGCACCCCTGCTGGCCGCGGCCGGCGTGCTGATCGCGGCGTGGACGGGCGACGTCCGGACGGAGCACCATCCGTGGATCCCCGCGGTCGGGGTGGACCTCGACCTCCGGCTGAACGGCCTGGCCCTGGTGTTCGCCATGATCGTCCTCGTCATCGGCGCCGCGATCCTCGCCTACTCCAGCCGGTACCTCAGTCGGGACCGCACGGAGAGCCGACCCGGCTCCTTCTACCTGCTGATGACCGCGTTCGCGGCGTCGATGCTGCTGCTGGTGCTCGCCGACAACATCGTGGTCCTCTTCGTCGCGTGGGAGTTCACCTCCTTCACCTCCTTCTTCCTCATCGGGCGCTCGGGGGACCATGCCCGCGACCCCGCGATCCGGACCCTGCTCGTGACCGTGGGCGGCGGCCTCGCGCTGCTGGCCGCCGTCGCCCTCATGGCCGTGCGGACCGGCACTGCCTCGCTGTCCGGGGTGTTGGCCTCGGACGTGTGGTCCGAGGCGGGCTTCACCACCACGGTCGCCGTCCTGCTGGCGGTGGCCGCGTTCACCAAGTCCGCCCAGTTCCCGTTCCAGGCGTGGCTGCCGGACTCCATGGTGGCCATCTCCCCGGTCTCCGCCTACCTGCACGCCGCGGCGATGGTCAAGGCCGGCATCTTCCTGCTGCTGGTGTTCAGCCCGGTCCTGGCCGGGAACCCGGTGTGGTCCGCGCTGTTGATCGGCTCGGGCCTCATCACGGCCCTGCTGGGCGCCGTCTCCGCGATCCGTCGCCACGACCTCAAGGGTCTGCTGGCCTACTCCACGATGAGCCAGTTGGGCCTGCTGGTGACCGCCATCGGCATCGGCACCCCCGTCGCGCTTACCGCGGCGATCGTGCACACCGTGGCGCACGCGCTGTTCAAGTCGGCGCTGTTCATGCTGATCGGCGTGGTCGACCACGAGGCCGGCACCCGCGACCTGCGAGAGCTCGCGGCCCGCCACGTGCGCATGCCGGTCACCGGCACGGCGATCGCCGTCGCCGCCCTGTCGATGGCGGGCATCCCGCCGCTGTTCGGCTTCATCTCCAAGGAGGGCCTGGTCGAGGCCGCTCTCGGGACCCCCGGTCCCGCATGGCTCCCCGTCCTCGTCACCGCCGGCATCGCCCTGACCTCCGTGTTCACCGTGGCCTACTCCGGCCGTCTCGTGCTCGGCGCCCTGGGCCTCTGGGGTCCAAGCCCGGACGGGGCCGCCCATTCGTGGCCGACCGGCCGGGAGGACGAGGTCCACGAGGCTCCTGCCACCTTCTGGGGCGTGCCCGTGCTGGCCGCGGCCGCGGGCGTGGCCCTGGGCCTGCTGCCCGGTGTGCTGGACACCCCCGTCTCCTACGCGGCCGAGGCCGCCTCCGGCGCGGAGGTGCACGCGCACCTGGCGCTGTGGCACGGCGTGAACACGGCCCTGCTCGTCTCCGCCGCCATCATCGTGCTCGGTCTGCTGCTGGTGGCCTTGCGCCGCCCGGTGGAGCGCGTGGCCTCCCACGCCGCCCTGCCGTTCTCCGCCCTGGATGCGGTGGACGAGGTTCGGCACCGGCTGATCGGCGTCGGCGCGGTCGTCTCGCGCGCCTCCGGCACCCTGGCTCCCCGCCCCCACCTCCTCATCCCCGCCCTGGTCCTGGGGCTCCTCGCCGTGGCCGGTGTCGCCACGATCGAGGATTTGCCCGCCGTCGTCGGCCAGCCCTCGCGCTGGCACGACTGGGTGCTGGTCGTCCTGGTGGGTGCCGGCGTGATCGCCACCATCCGCGCCAAGACGCGCATCGCCGCCATGGTGGTGGTCGGCGTCGTAGGGTTCGGCATGACCCTGTGGTTCCTCACCCTCGGCGCCGTGGACGTGGCCCTGACCCAGCTGATGGTCGAGGTGCTCACGGTGTGCGTCATGGTGCTGCTGCTGCGCCGCCTGCCCGCCCGCTTCAGCGACGAGCCGACCCCGCGCAGGATGCAGGCGGTCCTCGCCGCCTCCGTCGCCGGCGTCGCCGCGACCCTGGGCGTGCTCGCGTTCACCGGCCGCTCCAGCATGTCGGAGATCGCCCACTTCTACCTGACCCAGAGCTATGCCCAGGCTGGGGGGACCAACGTGGTGAACGTGATCCTCGTGGACTTCCGCGCCGTGGACACGTGGGGCGAGATGACCGTGCTCGGGGCGACGGCGCTGACCATCGCGGCCCTGTTGCTCAACCGTCGGCCGACGCCTCCACAGCCCTCCGCCGTGGACATGCGCTCCCCACTCGCCCACGTGCGCGAGAACCTCGTCCACATCCGGGTGTTCGGCCGTGTCTTCGGCGTGCTGATCATCCTGCTGTCCGCGTTCCTGCTGCTGCGCGGGCACTACGAGCCCGGCGGCGGCTTCATCGCCGCACTGGTCGCCGGTGCCGGCTACGCCCTGCTCTACCTGGCCGCCGACTCGGACACGGCCCCAGAGTTGCGGTGGCCGTACCTGGCCTTCATCGGCTCGGGCATCGCCGTCGGCACCGCGACGGGGATCGTCGGTTACCTCACCGGCAAGGGCTTCCTCGGAGCCGCGGGAGTGAAGGTCCTGGACTACGGGCTCTCCACCACGCTCGCGTTCGACATGGGCGTGTACCTGGCCGTGATCGGCCTGATCGTGGCCGCGTTCTCCCTGCTCGGCCCCGAGCGGCCGGGTGAGGACCCGCTCCGCGCCTCGAGCCGTGACCCCGGCGTCGCGCCGGCGGCCCCGTCCTCCGATCCCTCGGCCCCGACCACCACGACTGCACGAGAGGAGGTCACCCGATGACCGTCGCCCTTACCGTGGGACTTCTGACCTTCGGCGCGTTCTACCTGTTCTCCAAGCGCGAGCTGCTGCGCGTGATCCTCGGCATGGTCCTGCTGGGCCACGCCGCCAACCTGGCCATCATCGCCGCGGGCGGCACCGACCGCCGCGGGCTGCCCTTCGCGGGGACCTCAGACGTCGAGGTGCAGGCCGATGCCCTGCCGCAGGCCTTCGTCCTGACCGCTATCGTGATCGCCTTCGCGATCACCGTGCTGCTGCTCGCGCTGGCCGTCACCGGGCGCGCGGACGACGCGGTGGCCTCGCCGGGGGAGACCCGCGACTCCCTGGAGCAGGCCGCCGCCGACGCACGCTTCCCGCGCGAGGAGCGGCACGCCGCGGCCGGCCGGATCGCGCAGCACTACGCCGGCCAGGGCCCGGAGGTGCGTCGATGAGCGCCGTCCCGCTGGGCCAGCTGCTGCCCCTCTTCGCCGCCGTCCCGCTGCTGTCCGCCGGTCTGCTCGTGCTGGCGGGGGAGCGTCCCCGCCTCCACCGGGCAGTCCTGTTCGCGGTGCTCGGACTCGTCACCACCGGCGGGCTGGCCCTGGGCGTCCACGCCCTCGACGGGTCCGTGCTCGCCACCTCGCTGGGCGGCTGGCCCGGGGGCATCGGGATCGGCTTCGCAGCGGACATGCTGTCCGCCCTGATGCTCGTGCTCACGAGCGCCCTCACGATCGTGGGCGCGGCGTTCGCCTACGGCTCCCGCGTCGCTAACTCCCAGTTCTTCGCCCCGCTGCTCCTGATCCTCATCGGCGGAGTCAACGGCGCCCTGCTGACGGCGGACCTGTTCAACCTGTTCGTGTTCATCGAGGTCATGTTGGTGCCCAGCTACGGCCTCTACGTCCTCTCCGCCAACCGCCGTGAGCCCCTGCGCCGAGTGGACGGGGCGCGGCTGTACGTCACCCTCAACCTGCTAACCTCCACGATCCTTCTGGTCGGCGTCGGCTTCGTCTACGGGCTGACCGGCTCGGTGAACCTCGCGATGCTCGCCGGGTCCGCCGCGGCGGACCCACGCATCGCGATCGCCGCGGGCATGGTGCTGTTCGCACTGTCCATTAAGGCCTCGGTGGCCCCGCTGCACGGCTGGCTGGCCTGGGCGTACTCCTCGACCTCCCCGGCGGTGACGGCCCTCTTCGCCGCCCTGCACACCAAGGTCGCCGTGTACGGGCTCTACCGGATCTACTCCGTCATGTACGACGGCGATGCGCGTCTGCTGCCGCTCATCCTGGTCCTGTCCCTCGCCACCCTCGTGGTGGGTGCGCTCGCCTCGGTCGGTGAGCACGGTGTGCGCGCCGTGTTGTCGTGGCAGATGGTGAGCGGCATCGGCGGCATCCTCGTCGGACTCGGGCTCTCCACGCGCCTGGGTCTCGCGGCGGGCCTGTTCTACCTCGTGCACCACATGGTGGCGATGGGCTGCCTCCTGATGGCGGCCGGCGCGATCGAGGTGCGCTACGGCACCGGCCGTCTCGCGGACCTGCAGGGCCTGGCCCGGCGCGAGCCGCTGATCGCCGTCGCCTTCTTCGTGGGCCTGCTCTCCCTGGTCGGCATCCCGCCCTTCTCCGGGTTCGTGGGCAAGCTCATGCTCGTCAGCGCCGGCCTGGACGCCGGCCGCGGTGTCACCGCTGCGCTGGTGCTGGGCGCCTCCCTGGTGAGCCTGTGGGCTCTGCTGCGGGTGTGGGACGCCTGGTTCTGGGGCGCTCCGACGGCCCCACACGGGCACCGCGAGCGCCTGGCCACCGCGGCCATGCCCATCGTGGGCCGGGCGGGCTCCGTGCCGTCGCCCTCTGGCCGCGGCTCGAGCACCGACCACGAGCGCACCGAGTCGTGGGCCTCGCAGGAAACCCTCGATCCGCCCACGGGCGTGCTGCCGGTGACCGTGGATCCGGACGAGGACGTCACGCGCTCCCGCATCCCAGGCCGGCTGGCCGCCCCCGCCGTCGTCCTAGCTATGGCCACCCTCGCCCTCGGGCTCGGCGGTCAGGCCCTGTGGACCGTCACCGACCTCGCGGCTCAGGGCCTGATGGACCCCAGCAGGTACATCGAGGCGGTGCTCAACCCATGAGCACCGCACTCCCGCAGCCTCCGGAAGGAGACGCCCCCATGCACACCGTCGCCCCCGCCGACGGGACCGTCGACCTGGCGCCCGGCACGGCCTCCGCCGTGTCCTGGCCTTGGCGGTGGCTCGTGTTCTGGTGCTGGTACGCGTGGGCCCTGGTGACCTCTTCGAAGGCGGTCATCAAGGACCTCGTCACCCCCGGCGTCCAGGCGCGCTCGGGCATCGCCCGCGTGCGCAGCAACTGCCGCACGGACGCCGAGGTCACCCTGCTCTCGGCGCTGATCACCCTGACGCCCGGCACGTTGACGCTGGGCACCCGGCGTGCCGGCGCCGTCGGTGACGAGGACGGTGACCCGGACGCGCGGCGCCTGCTCTACGTGCACGGCCTGTACGCTGACGACGCCGACGCCCTGCGCGCGGAGATCCACGACATGGAGGCGCGCATGCTCCACGCGATGCGGAAGACGGGGGTGGCATGATGCCCTTCGCCTACGACTGGTCCCTGGTGGGGATCGACCTGGCCATCGCGCTGCTGACCGTGTCGGCGCTCGTGTCCGCGTACCGGATCGTGGTGGGCCCGCTCGACGCGGACCGCGCGGTCTCGGGCGACCTGCTCACGTTCAGCGTGCTCGGGATGCTCGTGCTGTTCGGCGTCCGGGCGGACAACCCGTGGACGTTCGACTTGGTCCTGATCGCCGCGGTCGTGGCCTTCCTGTCCGGCATGTCCCTGGCCCGCGCGCTCACGCGCGGCGAGCGTTGAGGAGGTCGCACCCGTGGACGTCGTCCTGACCGCCGCCGGCTCCGTGCTCGTGGTGATCGGAGCCCTTGCGTTCGTCACCGCGGGACTCGGTCTGATCCGGTTCCCCGACCCCTACACCCGCGTCTCCGCCGTGGGCACCGCCGGCGGCGTCGGGATGATCCTGATCGTGGTGGGCGCCCTGCTACTGGCCCCGGGGGTGGCCGCGTTCGTGAAGGTGGCCCTGATCCTGGTGCTGCAGCTGGGCTCGGCCTCGGTGGCCACCATGGCCCTGGGCCGCTCGGCCTACCTCACTGGGGTGCCCATGAATCCGGGGCACTACGACGAGCTCGCCGAGGATACCCCCGGCCGCGAGGGTGGCCGAGCGGCCCCGCGCCTTCCGGACATGGACTGAGGCACGGGCCGGCCCGCCCGGGCGGCGTGCCTCAGCGCGCGTCGAGGAGCATGTTCGTCATGCGCACGGTCGAGAGCCGCCGGCCCTGCTCGTCCGTCATCACCACCTCATGGGTGACGAGGGTGCCGCCCAGGTGGACGGCGGTCGCGGTGCCGGTCACGAGGCCCGAGCGGACGGCCCGGTGGTGCGTGGCGCTGATCTCGACCCCGACGACGTTGCGGTCCGGCCCGGCGTGGATCTTCGCGGCCATCGAGCCCAGGGACTCGGCGAGGACGAGGTGGGCGCCGCCGTGCAGCAGCCCGACGGGCTGCTCGTTGCCCGCCACGGGCAGCGTGGCGACGGCGCGCTCGGCCGTGAGCTCGAGGAAGCGCAGACCCATCTTCTGGGCGAGGGGGCTGATCGCCGCGCCGCCGAGGGCGGTGACAAGCTCGGGCGTCAGACCGGCCTCGGCGCAGGCCGCCTCCAGCTCGGCGGGGCTCAGCTCGGGGGTGACGCCGGGGCGGTACACGCGCTCGGAGGCGGCGGGGGTGGTCTCGGTGTGCTCACTCATGAGCACTAGGCTGGCACACGCGACCGGCGCGCCCCGCGCCGCGCGCCGAGAGGAGACGTGAGCACCCATGGCGGCAGATCCGACCCCAGAGGCCCCGCAGCGGCTGCTGGTCCTGGACGGACACTCGATGGCGTTCCGCGCGTTCTACGCGCTGCCCGCCGAGAACTTCGCCACGGACACGGGCCAGAACACGAACGCCGTGTACGGCTTCACCGCCATGCTCCTGACCATGATCCGGCAGCAGCGGCCCACGCACGTGGCCGTGGCGTTCGACCTCTCCGGGCCCACGTTCCGCTCCGAGGAGTACGGTGAGTACAAGGCGGGCCGCTCCGAGACGCCCGCGGAGTTCGCGGGCCAGATCGAGCTGACCGTGAAGGTCATGGAGGCCCTGGGCATCCCCACGCTCACGCTGGAGGGCTACGAGGCCGACGACATCGTGGCCACGCTGTCCGCGCGCGCCGAGGAGGCGGGGTGGGAGGCCGTCGTCGTCTCCGGTGACAGGGACGCGTTCCAGCTCATCTCCGAGCGCACCACCGTGCTCTACCCCAAGAAGGGCGTCTCCGACATCCCGCCGATGGACGCGGACGCCGTCATGGCCAAGTACGGGGTCGCCCCCGCCCAGTACCCCGAGCTCGCGGCCCTCGTCGGCGAGGCCGCGGACAACCTGCCCGGCGTCCCCGGCGTCGGTCCCGGGTTCGCCGCGAAATGGCTGAAGCAGTACGGGGACCTCGACGGCGTGCTCGCACACGCGCACGAGATCACGGGCAAGAAGGGGGAGGCGCTGCGCGAGCATCTCGAGGACGTGCGCCGCAACCGCCGCCTCAACGCCCTCGTGCGCGACCTCGACCTGCCGATCGGGCTCGAGGCGATGCGGCTCGAGATGCCCGAGCGCGAGCCCGTGGAGGAGCTGTTCGACGCGCTGCAGTTCAACCGCATCCGGGAGCGCGTGTTCGAGGTGTTCGGCGAGCGGGTGGGCGAGGACGCGCCGCCCCCCGAGGTCGAGGCCGCCCCGGAGTTCACCGAGGCGACGACGGCCGAGGACGTGCGATCCTTCCTCGCCGCCGAGGCCGGCAACCTGCTCGGCGTCCACGTGGACGTCGAGGGCCCGGCCCTGCTGCCCCGCCGCAAGGTGCCCGTGCCCGGCACGTTCGGCACGCCCGTCGGCGTCGCGCTGGTGGGCGAGCACGCGGGCCTGCACGTCACCCTCGACGGCGACGCCCCGGACCCGGCGCTGGTGGCCGCCGTGCGCGAGGCCCTGGGCGAGGGCGGACTGGCCAAGGCCGTGCACGACCTCAAGCGCACGCTCAAGGCGCTGGCCGCGCCCACCGAGGGCGACGGGCTCGGCCCGGACGCGGCCCTGGACGGCGTGGTGGACGACGTGCTGCTCTCGGCCTACCTGATCCAGCCGGACCAGCGGGACACCTCGCTCGAGGCGCTGGCGGAGGCGCATCTGCACACCCCCCTCACCGCCCCGCGCGAGCCCGCGCAGCAGCGGGCGCAGGGGACGTTCGACCTCGACGGCGGGCAGGCCGCCGCCGAACGCGCGGACCGCGCCGCGGACGCCGTGCGGGCCGCCTGGGTGGTGCGCCGTCTCTCCACCCAGTTCACGCCCCAGGTGCTCGACCGCGGGGCCCAGCGGCTGCTGCAAGAGCTCGAGATCCCGCTCTCGCGGCTGCTCGCCCGGATGGAGCTGACCGGCATCGCCGTCGACGTCGACGCCCTGACCGGCCTACGCGAGGACTTCACCGACGCCGCCGACGCCGCCAAGGAGTCCGCGTGGGCGTCCGTCGCGGAGGAGACCGGCGGGATGCAGGTCAACCTCGGCTCGCCCAAGCAGCTGCAGGAGGTGCTGTTCGAGCGGCTCAACATGCCGCGCACGCGCAAGACGAAGACCGGCTACTCCACGGACGTGGACTCGCTGCAGGACCTGCTCGAGCAGACCCGGCACCCGTTCCTCGAGAACCTGATGGCCCACCGTGACGCCACGAAGCTCCGGCAGACCGTGGAGGGGCTGCTCGAGACCGTCGCCACGGACGGCCGCATCCACACCACCTACTCGCAGACCGCCGCCGCCACGGGCCGGCTGTCTTCGCTGCACCCGAACCTCCAGAACATCCCGGTGCGCACCGAGGCGGGCCGCCGCATCCGTGAGGTGTTCGTGGCGGACGAGGTGGCCGGCGAGCAGGCCGTGCTGCTCTCGGCCGACTACTCCCAGATCGAGATGCGCATCATGGCGCACCTGTCCGAGGACGAGGGGCTGATCCAGGCCTTCCGCGAGGGCGAGGACCTGCACTCGTTCGTCGGCTCGCAGGTGTTCGGCGTGGACCCGGACGACGTCACCGCCGAGCAGCGCGCCAAGGTGAAGGCGATGAGCTACGGCCTGGCCTACGGGCTGTCCTCCTTCGGGCTGTCCAAGCAGCTGAAGATCTCGGTGGACGAGGCGCGCGGCCTCATGAAGGGCTACTTCGACCGCTTCGGCGGCGTGCGCGACTACCTGCGCGACGTCGTCGCGCAGGCCCGACAGGACGGGTACACCTCGACGATCGAGGGGCGCCGCCGCTACCTCCCGGACCTCAGCTCGGACAACCGTCAGCTGCGGGACATGGCCGAGCGCGCCGCGCTCAACGCCCCCATCCAGGGCTCGGCCGCGGACATCATCAAGCGCGCGATGCTCGACGTGCAGGCCGGCCTCGAGGAGCACGGGCTGGCCTCGCGCCTGCTGCTGCAGGTCCACGACGAGCTCATCCTCGAGGTCCCGGCCGCCGAGCTCGACAAGGCCACGGCGCTCCTGAAGGAGCGGATGGGCCGGGCCGCCGAGCTCTCCGTGCCGCTCGACGTGCACGTCGGCCAGGGAAGGAGCTGGCATGACGCCGCACACTGACGCGCCGGAGGGTCCGTCGCTGCGGCGGCTGGCCGACGCCGCCGAGGACCGGCTCGGCGAGCACGGCCTCGCGCTGCGCGACCTCGGGGTCCTCGGCCCCGAGGACCCCGCCGCATCGCACTTCGCGGCCGCGGTCGAACGGGGCTTCTACGAGACGGTGCCCACGGGCGCCGCGCTCCGCCAGCAGCTCGAGGCCCACGCGGCCGACGGACGGCGCCGGCTCGGCGTCTACGCGCCGGGGGACGACCCGGCGGCCCGCCGCCCCGCCGCCACCTTCGAGGACTTCGTGCAGCCGCTGACCACGTGGCCCGGCCGCACCGTCGACGCCTGGCTGATCACCGACGTGACCGTCTCGCCGGACGCCCGCCGGCGCGGCGTGCTGCGGGCCATGATGCTCAGGTCCCTCGCGGACGCCCGCGACGCCGGCCTGTGCGCGGCCGCCCTGACCGCGACCGAGGCCGCCATCTACGGCCGCTTCGGCTTCGGGGCCGCCACCCGGTGGCACGCCGTGCGGATCGACGTCTCGGGCGCCCCCGCGTTCACGGGCGCCCCGGCCGGCGGGCGGGTCACGGTCGAGGAGCCGCGGGAGATCCCCGGCCTCGTGGACGAGCTGTACGGGCGGGTGCTGCCGGCCACCCCGGGCTCGGTCCAGCGGACCTCGTTCAGCGTGCCTCGCTGGGAGGACCGCGAGGCGAGTCGGAACGAGGGGCGCGGCTCGGGGCTGTACGCGGCGGTCCACCGCGACGACGACGGGCGGGTCCAGGGCGTCGCGCTGTATCGGTTCGAGGGCTGGGAGAAGGAGCCGCCCACGATCACCGTCACCGCGTTCCTCGCGGCGACCGCCGACGCGCGGCGCGGGCTCGTCCACCACCTGGCCCGACTGGACCTGGTCGAGCGGATCGAGTGGGGCCGCGCGCCCGAGCCCGGTTGGCTCGAGGCGCTCTTCGTCGACGAGCGGCGGGTGAGTCGGCACCGCGGCTCCGACGACCTGTACCTGCGGGTCCTGAACCTGCCCGCCGCCATGGCGGCCCGTGGCTGGGCGGGCGACGGGGAGGTCGTCGTCGCCGTCGAGGACGCGCTCGGCGCGATCGACGGGACGTGGCGGCTCACCGTCCGCCAGGGGCGCGGCGCCGCCGAGCGGTTGGGCCCCGCGGCCGACGCCGTGGGCCTGGGCGCGGGACTCCGGCTCGACGCGGCCCGGTTCTCCGCGCTCTGGCTCGGCGGGCACTCCCGCGGGGCCGGCGCCGCGGTGCTGGCGGAGGCCGGTGTCGTGGCGGAGCTGCGGGCCGGCGCGGCGGAGGCGTTCGACGGGCTTGTGCGACCCAGCCGACCCCTGCACACCCTCGTCGGCTTCTGATACGCTGGACGAGCACATTCGTGCGCGTTTGATACATGTCCATCACGACCCACGCCGGGTGGGGCCCCTCTGGTGCCCGGATGCCGCCCACCGGCGGCATCGATCCCGACGTGACCCCCGATCCCAACGGAGTCCCTCCTACATGACCACCACTTCCAACGCCCCGCAGGTCGCCATCAACGACATCGGCTCTGCCGAGGACCTGCTCGCCGCCATCGACGCGACCATCAAGTACTTCAACGATGGCGACCTCGTCGAGGGCACCGTCGTCAAGGTGGACCGCGACGAGGTCCTGCTCGACATCGGCTACAAGACCGAGGGCGTCATCCCGTCCCGCGAGCTGTCCATCAAGCACGACGTGGACCCGGACGAGGTCGTGGCCGTGGGCGACACCGTCGAGGCCCTGGTCCTCACCAAGGAGGACAAGGAGGGTCGCCTGATCCTCTCGAAGAAGCGCGCCCAGTACGAGCGCGCCTGGGGCGACATCGAGAAGATCAAGGAGGAGGACGGCGTCGTCGAGGGCACCGTCATCGAGGTGGTCAAGGGCGGCCTCATCCTCGACATCGGCCTGCGCGGCTTCCTCCCGGCCTCCCTCGTGGAGATGCGCCGCGTGCGCGACCTGGCCCCCTACATCGGCCAGAAGCTCGAGGCGAAGATCATCGAGCTGGACAAGAACCGCAACAACGTGGTCCTGTCCCGCCGCGCCTGGCTCGAGCAGACCCAGTCCGAGGTCCGCTCCAACTTCCTCCACAAGCTGGAGAAGGGCCAGGTCCGCAACGGCACCGTGTCCTCCATCGTCAACTTCGGCGCCTTCGTGGACCTGGGCGGCGTGGACGGCCTCGTGCACGTCTCCGAGCTGTCCTGGAAGCACATCGACCACCCGTCCGAGGTCGTCGAGGTGGGCCAGGAGGTCACCGTCGAGGTCCTCGAGGTGGACATGGACCGCGAGCGTGTCTCCCTGTCGCTGAAGGCGACCCAGGAGGACCCGTGGCAGCTCTTCGCCCGCACCCACGCCCTCGGCCAGGTCGTGCCGGGCAAGGTCACCAAGCTCGTGCCGTTCGGTGCGTTCGTCCGCGTGGAGGACGGCATCGAGGGCCTCGTGCACATCTCGGAGCTGGCCTCGCGCCACATCGACACCGCCGAGCAGGTCGTGTCGGTCAACGACGAGCTGTTCGTCAAGGTCATCGACATCGACCTCGAGCGTCGCCGCATCTCCCTGTCCCTCAAGCAGGCCAACGAGGGCGTGGACCCCGAGGGCACCGAGTTCGACCCGGCGCTCTACGGCATGGCCGCGGAGTACGACGAGGAGGGCAACTACAAGTACCCCGAGGGCTTCGACGTCGAGACCAACGAGTGGATGGAGGGCTTCGAGACCGAGCGCGCCGCCTGGGAGCAGCAGTACGCCGACGCTCAGGCCCGCTGGGAGGCCCACAAGGAGCAGGTGCGCCGCTCCCTCCAGGAGGAGGCCACCGCCGGCGCCGACGCCGGTGCGGGCCTGGGCGGCTCGTCCTACTCCTCCGAGGCCCCGTCCTCGGACGGAGGCACCCTGGCCTCCGACGAGGCCCTCGCCGCCCTGCGCGAGAAGCTCACCGGCAACTGATCGCCGCCGTGCGTGGCCGTCCCTGACGGCCCGCGCCGAGCACCCGACGCCCCGTCCCTCCCTCCGGAGGGGCGGGGCGTCGTCGCGTCCCGGGGGACTGGCCGCGGGGGAGCGGACGGGACCCGGCGGCCGCGCTCAGCGGCGCTCGGAGACCGTCACGGTGAACGTGCGGTCGCGCGCCGTCTGCCGGGTCGGCCCGACGAGGTCCTCCAGCACCGGCCGGTACCGCAGGTGCGAGTTCCAGACGCACCACAGCCGGCCGCCCGGCTCCAGCACCCGCGCCGCGGCCGCCACCAGCCGGTGGGCCACGGAGGGGTCCACGGCGTTGCCGTCGTGGAACGGGGGATTCAGGAGCACGCACTCCTCCGTCCCGTCCGGCCACGTGGCCAGGGCGTCGTCGCGCACGGCCCGGACGCGGTCCGCCACGCGGTTCGCGCGGGCCGTGGCCAGCGTCGAGGCCACCGCCACGGCGGACTGGTCGGTGGCCAGCACGGTGACGTGCGGCCACAGCCGCGCCGCCCCGACCGAGAGCAGCCCGTTGCCGCAGCCCAGGTCCACGACGCGCCCGGGCGGGCGCGGGTCGTCGGCGAGCGAGGCGAGCAGCAGACGGGAGCCCGGGTCGGCGGCGGCACCACCGAAGGCGCCGGCGTGGGCCACCAGATGCAGGCTCCCCACGCCGGGGACGTCGCGGTCGGCCTCCTCCGGCGGCCGGGGGGTCACGTCGGGACGCGGGCCCCGGGCCGTGAGCACGCGCGCCTTGCGGCGTCCCCGTCCGGTGACGACGTCCTCGAACGCCGCGCCGAGCACCCCGTTCATGCGCGGACTCATGTGCTTGTCGCGGCCGCCGGCCAGCAGAACCACGCCGGGGTCGGCCGCGCCCGCCGCGATCCGGGACAGCCGGTCGAGCTCGTCGAGCGAGCGGGGCAGCGGCAGCAGGACCGTCCGGGCTCCCCGGGCCGCGTCCTCGGGCGTGGCCGTTCGCTCGAGCTCGCCCGCCTCCCCGCCGAGGCGACCGGCGGCGCGCCACGCGGCGAGGTTCGCGTCCAGCGAGCGCTCGGCGGAGGCGTCGTCCTGGTGGACCCGCACGTCGTGGCCGGCCGTGAGCAGGGGCAGGGTCAGGGCGCCGTGTCGGTCCTCCAGGACGGCCACCGGGCCGGGGACGTGCCCGCTCGCGATCCACCCGGCCAGGGTGTCGAGCAGGAGCAGGTCCGCCGCGTCGTGGGCCTGGCGGTCGGGCTCGGGCGGCAGCGGCCACCGATCCAGCGCCGCGAAGTCCACGCCCGCGGTGAGGTCGTCCGGCAGCCCGCCGTGGGCGACATCGGGGGTGACCCCCCGGGGCAGCGGCTCACTCATGGTCCACCCAGTCCTCTCCGATCCGTTCCGCACGCCCCGCGCCAGCCGTGACGTCCGCGAGCCGCTCCGCGAACGCCGCGCGGGCCTCCTCGGTGTCCGGCACGCCGACCGTCAGGCGTACCGCCGCGGCGCCGTAGCTCGCCTCCAGCACCGACACGCCCGCCGCGCGCAGCTCGTTCTCCCACCGGCCGGCGTCGGTGTGGGGCGCCTCCACCGCGAGCAGGGCCAGCCGGGAGCGGGTGCGCAGCGGGGCGGCGTCGAGCGCCCCGGACACCGAGTCCGAGTAGGCGCGCACCAGGCCCCCGGCGCCCAGCTTGATCCCCCCGAACCAGCGCACGACGACGGCGCACACGTCCGTCAGGTCGGTCCGCCCCGGCGCGGTCTCGCGCTGGACGAGGGCCTCGAGCATGGGGACGCCGGCCGTGCCGGCGGGCTCGCCGTCGTCGCTGGAACGCATCCGGTCCCGGGCGGGGCCGAGGACGAACGCGCTGCACACGTGCCGCGCGTCGTGGTGCCGGCGCCGCAGGACGGCGACCATCTCGCGGGCCTGCGCCTCGTCATCGACGCGCCCGAGGTAGGTGAGGAAGCGGCTGCGGCGGGTCTCCACCTCCCGTTCCAGCCAGCCGTCGGGGTCGCGGGCGGACGCCGGCAGGACCGTGCAGCGCGCGGTCGGGGCGGGGGCGGGATCGGGCATGACCCCACCCTAGGGGCTGGCCGAGGACGGGCACGCCGTCGAGCCCGGACGTGAGCTTCGGTACAGTGGGCGACCGTGCCACCCGGCACCGGCCCACCGGTGAGCGTGCACGCGTGCCGCCGCGGGCCTCCCACGACCCTGTCCCGGGAGACTCATGACTTCCCCGCTCACTCGCCTGCACGACACGTTGGGGCTCCGCACGAGTCCGGCGATCTTCTTCGGCTCGGCCGCCGCGGTCGTGCTCTTCACCGCCGCGATGGGCCTGTTCCCTGGCCCGGTCCAGGCGGCCTTCGGCGTGGTCTCGAGCTGGCTGCGCTACGACGTCGGCTGGATCTACACCCTCAGCCTGACCCTGCTGGTGGCGTTCCTGTTCATCCTCGCCGTGACCCGGTACGGCCGGGTCAAGCTCGGCGACGACGACGCGGTGCCGGAGTACTCCGGCCTGACCTGGTTCGGCATGATGTTCGCCGCCGGCGTCGGCGCGGTGCTGATGTTCTGGGGCATCGCGGAGCCGATGAACCACTACGCCAACCCGCCCATGGCGGGGACGGAGCCGTTCTCCGACCGCGCGGCCTCGGAGGCCATGGCGATCGCGAACTTCCACTTCGGCATCCACATGTGGGCGATCCTGCTCGTCCCGGGCCTGTGCTTCGGCTACTTCACGTACAAGCGCAAGCTGCCCCCGCGCGTGTCCTCCGCCTTCCAGCCCCTCCTCGGCGATCGCATCCACGGCCCCATCGGCAAGACGATCGACATCATCGCCGTGGTCTCCACCGTGTTCGGCCTCGGCGTGTCCGTGGGCCTGGGCGCCCTGCAGATCAACGCGGGCATGAACTACGTGCTGGGCACCCCCGTGGCCGGCTGGGTCCAGGCGCTCATCCTGGCCGTCGTCACCGCCGTGGGCACGGCCTCCGTGCTGGTCGGCATGGACAAGGGCGTCAAGCGGCTGTCCTACGCCAACATCCTGCTGGCGATCGCCCTGCTCGTGTACGTCCTGATGTGGGCCGTCTCCAGCATGGACGTCATCCGCGGCACCGTGCAGGCGATCGGCGAGTACGCCTCCATGCTGCCCGTGCTCTCCACCTACAACGACACGTACAACTCGGGCCAGTGGTCCGGTGACTGGACCGTCTTCTACTGGGCCTGGACCGTCACGTGGGCGCCCTTCGTGGGGATGTTCTTCGCCCGCATCTCGCGCGGCCGCACCATCCGCTCCTTCATCGTGGCCGGCCTGGGCCTGCCCACGGCGTTCGTCATCATCTGGATGGGCATCTACGGCTACTCCGCGTTCCAGTCGGACCGCGCCACCGCGCCGGCGCCGGGCCAGGGCGGCGACCTCACGCAGACGATCGTCACCGACGGCAACGTCCAGGCCGCCCTGTTCCAGCACCTGCAGGGCACGCCGCTCTACACGGTGGTCGCGGTCGTGGCGCTCGTGGTCATTACGCTGTTCTTCATCACCTCGATCGACTCGGGCGCGCTCGTGATGGACGCGATGGCCAATGGCCACGAGGATGCCGCGCCCCGCCGCCAGTCCGTGTTCTGGGCCGTGTCCATCGGCGCGGTCTGCGCGGCCATCATCCTCACCGCGGGCGAGAACGGCCTGGCGGCGCTGCAGGAGGTCATCATCGTGATCGGCCTGCCCATCCTGCTCATCACCGTCACGCAGGCCGCACTGCTGCTGCAGGCCCTGCGCGAGGACGCGGGTGCCGCGCGGCCCATGCGGACCCGCCAGTGGAAGCAGGTGCTGCCGGTCGAGGAGTACCGCCGCCGCGCCACCGAGGACGGCGTGGACGTCTCGGACTTCGTGATCCGCCCCGAGTTCGAGGTCGGCACCGAGCCGGAGAACGACACGCACACCCCGAAGACGTGGCACCAGCAGCGCATCGACGCGGCCAAGGCCCTCGTCACCGTCGGCCTGACCGGCGGCATCGCCTCGGGCCGCACCGAGGTCGGCGCGGAGCTCGAGCGGCTGGGGGCCGTCGTCGTGGAGTTCGATGACCTGATGGGGGAGATCCTCGTGCCCGGCAGCCCCGTGCTCGAGGAGCTCCGCTCGGTCTTCGGCGAGGACATCGTCCGCGCGGACGGCACCCTGGACGCGCGCACCCTCAACCGGCTCACCGCCGAGAGCTCGACCGCCCGGACGCGCATGTACGAGATCGTCGCCCCGGCGGTGCGCGACGAGGCGAACCGCCGGGCTCGCGAGGTCGGCGAGGACTCCGTGCTGGTGGTCGACCTGGCCCTGCTGGCCGAGACCGGCTCCGAGCACGACTTCGACCAGGTACTGGCCGTCTCCGCTCCCGCCGAGGTGCGTGTCGCCCGGCTCATGGAGTCCCACGACATGACCCGCGAGCAGGCCTGGGCCTTCATCGATGAGGAGGCGGCGGACGAGGAGCGGGCCGAGATCGCGGACACCGTGATCGAGAACGACGGCTCGCTCGAGGACCTGAAGGAGGCCGTCCGGGCATACTGGGAGGCCAAGATCCAGCCTCAGCTCGAGGCTGCCCGAGGAGAGCGCGTATGACCGAGACCGACCCGGTGGCCGAACGGCCGCGCGTCCATGTGGGCCTGACCGGCGGGATCGCCGCCGGCAAGTCCGCGGTGGCCCGCGTCCTGCAGGAGCGTGGCGCGCTCCTGGTGGACTCGGACGCCCTCGCCCGGTTGGTCCTCGAGAAGGGCACCGATGGGCTGGCCGCCGTCCAGGACGAGTTCGGGGACCGCGTCATCACCGCGGACGGTGAGCTCGACCGCGTCGAGATGGCCCGCATCGTCTTCGGGGACGAGGGCGCCCGACAGCGCCTGAACCGCATCGTGCACCCCCGGATCAGGGCTGCGGCCCGGCGCATCGTCGCCGAGGCCGGGCCGGACGCCGTCGTGGTCCAGGACGTGCCGCTGCTGGTGGAGACCGGGCAGGCGGACGCGTTCGATCTCGTGATCGTGGTGGAGGCTCCGCTCGAGGAGCGCCTGCGCCGGATGGTGGAGGACCGCGGCATGAGCCGCGCGGACGCCGAGGCGCGGATCGCGGCCCAGGCCACGGACGAGCAGCGGCGCGCCGTCGCGGACGTGGTCATCGTCAACGACGCCGACCTCGAGCGGCTCGCGTCCGTGGCGAACCAGGTGTGGGACCGGTTCCTCGCCCCCGGCGCGGCTGAGCCCTCGGCGGACTGACCGCCGGGGTGTCCGGGGCGCGACGTAGGGTTCTGCCATGAGCCTGGCCGAGAAGATCAACCGCGTCGTCGCCCCGTTCGAGGTCATCTCCCCCTACCAGCCCTCCGGTGACCAGCCGAAGGCCATCGCCGAGCTCGCCGAGCGCGTGGAGGCGGGGGAGAAGGACGTCGTCCTGATGGGCGCCACCGGCACGGGCAAGTCGGCGACGACGGCGTGGCTCGTCGAGCGCCTCCAGCGGCCCACGCTGGTGATGGTGCAGAACAAGACGCTCGCGGCGCAGCTGGCCAACGAGTTCCGGGAGCTGCTGCCCAACAACGCGGTCGAGTACTTCGTCTCCTACTACGACTACTACCAGCCCGAGGCGTACGTCCCGCAGACGGACACCTTCATCGAGAAGGACTCCTCCATCAACGAGGAGGTCGAGCGGCTGCGCCACTCGGCCACGAACGCGCTGCTGACCCGGCGGGACGTGATCGTGGTGGCCACCGTCTCCTGCATCTACGGCCTCGGCACGCCCGAGGAGTACATCGAGCAGATGGTCACCCTGCGCCGCGGTGCGGAGATGGACCGGGACGTGCTCCTGCGGCGGTTCGTGCAGATGCAGTACGTGCGCAACGACGTCGACTTCCACCGCGGCACCTTCCGGGTGCGGGGGGACACCGTGGAGATCATCCCCATGTACGAGGAGCTCGCGGTGCGCATCGAGTTCTTCGGGGACGAGATCGAGTCCATCCAGACCCTGCACCCGCTCACCGGCCAGGTGGTGCGCGAGGAGGAGGAGATGTACATCTTCCCGGCCTCGCACTACGTGGCCGGCGACGAGCGCATGGGCCGGGCGATCACCACCATCGAGGACGAGCTGCGGGAGCGGCTGCAGGAGCTGGAGTCCCAGGACAAGCTGCTCGAGGCGCAGCGGCTGCGCATGCGCACCACGTACGACCTCGAGATGATGCAGCAGATGGGCTACTGCAACGGCATCGAGAACTACTCGCGCCACATCGACGGCCGTCCCGCCGGCTCCGCCCCGCACTGCCTGCTGGACTACTTCCCGGACGACTTCCTGCTCGTGGTGGACGAGTCCCACGTGACCATCCCGCAGATCGGCGCGATGTACGAGGGGGACATGTCCCGCAAGCGCACCCTCGTGGAGCACGGCTTCCGCCTGCCCTCGGCCATGGACAACCGCCCGCTGAAGTGGGACGAGTTCCTCGAGCGGATCGGGCAGACCGTGTACCTCTCCGCGACGCCGGGCGCCTACGAGCTCGGCCAGGCGGACGGCTACGTCGAGCAGATCATCCGGCCCACCGGGCTGGTGGACCCGCAGGTGGTGGTCAAGCCGACCGAGGGCCAGATCGACGACCTGCTCGAGCAGATCCGCGTGCGCACGGCCAAGGACGAGCGCGTCCTGGTGACCACGCTGACCAAGCGCATGGCCGAGGACCTCACGGACTACCTGCTCGAGGCGGGGGTGAAGGTCGAGTACCTCCACTCGGATGTGGACACGCTGCGCCGCGTGGAGCTGCTGCGGGAGCTGCGCAAGGGCACCTTCGACGTGCTGGTGGGCATCAACCTGCTGCGCGAGGGCCTGGACCTGCCCGAGGTCTCGCTCGTGGCGATCCTGGACGCGGACAAGGAGGGGTTCCTGCGCTCCACCACCTCCCTCATCCAGACCATCGGCCGCGCCGCCCGCAACGTCTCCGGCGAGGTCCACATGTACGCCGACAACGTCACGGACTCCATGCGGCGGGCGATCGACGAGACCGAGCGGCGCCGGGCCGTGCAGATCGCGTACAACGAGGAGCACGGGATCGACCCCCAGCCGCTGCGCAAGCGCATCGCGGACATCACGGACCAGCTGGCCCGGGAGGACGCGGACACCGCCGACTTCCTCAAGGGCATGGGCGGCGTGAAGTCCGGGTTCGACTTCGGCATGGGCCACCGCGGCCTCAGCTCACTGGACCGGGCCCCGGCCACGGGGGAGGGTGCCGAGGCCCCGGCGGTGGACCCGGCGTCGCTGCCCGCCAAGGACCTGGCCGATCTGATCGAGCAGATGTCGCAGCAGATGCACCAGGCGGCGGCGGACCTGCAGTTCGAGCTCGCGGCCCGCCTGCGCGATGAGGTCGGCGAGCTCAAGAAGGAGCTGCGGCAGATGAAGCGGGAGCAGTGACCGCCCGGCGCGTTCCGCGCCCCGGGGTGTTATGAAAACACTGATGAATATCTTCATATCAGTGATAGTGTGACGCCATGAGCGCAGCACCCCCGGTCGCGGCCGTGATCGCGGACATCGTCGGCTCCCGCGCCCTCCCGGACCGGGACCGCGCGCAGGAGCAGATCCTGGCCGCCTTCGCGGCCGCGGAACAGGACGTCCCGCCGCTGCGTCCCGCCTGGGCCAGCGTCGGCGACGAGTTCCAGGCGCTGCACCGCACCTGGCCGGACGCGCTCCGGCTGACCGTCCGCGTCACGCTCGCCCTGCCCCCGGGCCTGGACCTGCGCTTCGGGATCGGCCTGGGGCAGCGGCGGGCCCTGGACGCCGGCGGAGACGGCATCGAGGACGGACCGGCCTGGTATCGGGCCCGCGAGGCCGTCGAGCGCGCGCATGAGCGGGCTGTCGGAGCCGCGACCGCCTTCCGCGCCGCGGACCCGTCCCTCACCGCCGCCGTGGACGGGCTCGTCCTGCTGCGCGACCATGTCCTCGGCCGACTCAAGGCCCGCGAACGCCGAATCGCCGCCGCCCTGCTGGGCGGGGCGACCCAGGCGGAGGCGGCACGGGCGGAGCGGATCACGCAGTCCGCGGTGTCACAGGCCGTCGCGCGGTCCGGGATCGACCGGCTGCTCGAGCTGGACGCCGAGCTCGCCGCCGCGGCGACGGAGGTCGCGCCGTGACCGCCCTCGCCCTGCTCGCGCTGGGGCTGCACGACCTGCTCGACGCCGTCCTGCCCGGCGCCTGGCCCACCCCCCGGCGGCGGTGGCTGGCCCGGGCCGGCGCGGCGGTGGCCGCCGTCCTCGCCGCGGTGCTGGTGGCCGTCCTGGCGCCGACCGGCATCTCCGTCGCGGTGGGCGGCGGCCTGGTGGCCCTCGGCCTGCTGATGGGCTGGACGTGGCTGCACCCGGACCGGCCGCTCGGGGTGGTCGCGGTGGCGGCCGCGGTCGGCCTGGTGGCCGTGCTCGAGTCGACCCTGGCGCCCGCGGGTCTGCGCTCCGCGCCCCCGGCACTCACGCTGCTGGCGGTGACGGTGGCGCTGACCGAGACCGGCAACCGGGTCACCCGCGCGGTCCTCGCCCTGGCGGGCCGGTCCGCCGACGGGGGCGACGAGGAGACGGGGGACCCCGCGGCCGACGGCCTGCGCGGCGGCCGCTACATCGGGCCCATGGAGCGGCTGCTCATGGTCGTCCTGGGGCTCGCGCAGGCCTATCCGGTGATCGCGGCCCTGATGGCGGCCAAGGGCATCGTGCGCTTCCCGGAGATCTCGGCGGACCGCGGTGCCGGCTCGCGCGCGGAGGAGTTCCTCATCGGCTCCCTCACCAGTTGGGGCCTGGCCGCCGCCGGTGCCGTCGTCGTCTGGCTCGCCCTGGGCCTGACCGCCCCCGGCGCAGCCTGAGACCGGGCCCACCCGCGTCCGCGCGCGGGGCCGCACCCGTCTACACTGGCGCGGCCCCCACGAAAGGAACCCCTCCATGGACGTGCTCAGTCCCGTCTTCGAGATCACGACCCTTGTGGTCCTCGGCGTCATCCTCCTGCTCGACCTGCTGTACGTCGCGCGCCGCCCCCACGAGCCCTCCATGTAGGAGGCCGGCCTGTGGATCGGGTTCTACGTGGCGCTGGCGCTGGTCTTCGCGGGGCTGCTCTTCGCCCTGGGCGATGCACAGCACGGCACCGAGTTCCTCGCCGGCTGGGTCACCGAGTACAGCCTCAGCGTGGACGACCTGTTCGTGTTCCTCATCATCATGGCCACGTTCCAGGTGCCCCGCCGCTACCAGCAGGAGGTGCTGATGGTGGGCATCATCATCACGCTGATCGCCCGCGCGGTGTTCATCGCGGTCGGCGCCGTCGCCATCGAGCACCTGACGTGGGTGTTCTACATCTTCGGCGCCTTCCTGCTCTGGACCGCCTGGCAGCAGCTCAAGGACGACGGCGAGGACGAGGAGTCCGAGCCGGGCGTCGTGGCCCGCCTGACCCGCCGCCTCAACGTGGCCCCCGACTACGACGGCAACCGACTGCGCACCACCGTGGACGGCCGGCGCATGTTCACCCCCATGGTGGTCGTGTTCATCACGATCGGCCTGACGGACGTGATGTTCGCGGTGGACTCCATCCCGGCGATCTTCGGCCTCACCCAGAACTGGTTCATCGTCCTGACCGCCAACATCTTCGCCCTCATGGGCCTGCGCCAGCTCTACTTCCTGCTGGGCGGGCTCATGGACCGTCTCGTGTTCCTCAAGCACGGGCTCGCGTTCATCCTCGCCTTCATCGGCGTCAAGCTCGTCTTCCACGCCCTGCACGAGAACGAGCTGCCCTTCATCAACGGCGGCCACCCGGTGACAGCCGTCCCGGAGATCTCCACGTTCGTCTCCCTCGGCGTCATCGTCGGCACCCTGGTGCTGGCCACCGTGGCGTCGCTGACCCGCGGCCCGCACCAGCGGGCCCGACGACGCCCCGCTCCGCCCGCCGCGGGTCGGGGCGTCGTCGTGCGACCGGGTAGACTGACCGGCGACGTAGGGGAGTATCCCGAACACTGTGGACGTCAGCACGCCGCGGCCGCCGAGAGCGCGCCGCCGGCCGGACACAGGGGCCCGGGCCGCGGCCGCGGCGGGCGGAGAGACTTGCGGCACCGTCCTGACCCCTGACGCCGAGAGGTGACCCGTGGAAATCAACGGCCTGACCTGGGGCCTGACGATCGCGCTGATCGTCGGGCTCCTCGCGTTCGACTACTTCGCCCATGTCCGCAAGGCGCACACGCCGTCGATCCGGGAGGCCGCGATCTGGTCCGGCGTCTACGTCGGCCTCGCGCTCGTCTTCGGCCTCGTGTTCTTCGCCTTCGGCGACACCCAGCACGCGGTCGAGTACTACACCGGCTACCTGCTGGAGAAGGCGCTCAGCGTCGACAACCTGTTCGTCTTCCTGGTCATCATGGCCAGCTTTCGGGTGCCGCGCGAGTACCAGCAGAAGGTGCTGCTGTTCGGCATCACGTTCGCGCTGATCTCGCGCACCCTGTTCATCCTGCTGGGCGCCGCCGTCATCGCCACGTGGTCGGACGTGTTCTACCTCTTCGGCCTGTTCCTGCTGATCATCGCCGGCGGCCAGCTCAAGGGCGAGATGTCCGGCGACGCCGAGGGCGCCCAGGACGAGGCGGACAACGTGATGGTCCGCCTCGTCAAGCGGTTCCTGCCCGCCTCCGAGCAGTTCGACGGCGACCGCCTCTTCACGACGGTGGACGGCAAGCGCCTCATGACGCCGATGCTCCTCGTGATGATCGCGATCGGCGCCACGGACATCCTCTTCGCCTTCGACTCCATCCCCGCGATCTTCGGCGTGACCCAGGAGGCGTACATCGTCTTCACCGCCACGGCGTTCTCGCTCATGGGCCTGCGCCAGCTGTACTTCCTGATCGACGGCCTGCTCGACCGCCTCGTCTACCTGGCCTACGGGCTCTCCGCGCTGCTGGCGTTCATCGGCGTGAAGCTGATCCTGCACGCCCTGCACGAGAACAACCTGCCGTTCATCAACGGCGGCGAGAACGTGCCCGTCGTCGAGATCCCCACGACGCTGTCCCTCGTGGTCGTCGTCGTGATCCTGGCGATCACCGTGGCGATCTCCCTGGCCTCGCCGAAGGGCCAGGCCCTGCGGGCGCTGCAGAACGCCGAGAAGTACTCGTACCGGTACTCGAAGCTGCCCGAGGACGCCGACCCGGCCGAGCGCGAGCGCGCCGCCGCCCTGATGGATCGCTGGACGGCCCGGGCCGAGGCCGTGGACCAGCGCTGGCGCGACCAGCTGCTCGAGCACAAGGACGCGTGGTCGGCCATCATCCGCACGGCCCACGAGACCCGGCTCGCCGATCCCCGTGACGACGACGCGCGCGGGGTCTCCGAGCAGATCGTGCGGCAGGACGGGCCCACCGTCTGAGCCGATCACGGCGCCGGGGAGCCCTCCGCCGGCGCCCGGGCCCCCGGGCCGGTCAGTCGACCGGGTCGGGGGCCGTCGTCGTCCCGGCGCCGTCCGGCGCGGTCATCGCCAGGAGCCGCTCGAGGATCGCCGGTCCGTCGTCGGCGATGCCGTCGTGGTGGAAGGCGTCGGTCTCCCACACCTGCAGGCCGCGGACGCGCCGCGCGGTCTCGAGCGAGAGGTCCCGGTCCACGTACACGTCGTCGGCGTAGACGGCGGCGGCCACGGGGACGGTGTTCTGCGCCAGGGCAGCCACGTCGTAGAGCGGGCCCCACTGCGTGCGCTCGGCGAGCAGCCGCGCCGTGCCGGCCAGGGGCCGCAGCCGGGGGTCGACCTCGACGGACCAGGGCATGACGTGTTCGCCCGTGGGCAGCGGGACCGTGGTCGCCTCCGGGTCGAAGTCCGGGTGCTCGGCGAGCATCCGGGACGCCGACCAGCCGGTGTCCGCCCGGCCGCCGGCCAGGTCCGCCGGCTGCGCGTAGATCGCCTCGTGCAGCACGGTGTAGAGCGGGTTGACGAGGCGGTCGTCCTGGTCGGCGACGGCGGCCAGGAACGTCTCGGACAGGCGCGGCGCGGGTCCGGTGCGGTCCACGGCCTCGGCGAGGACCCAGTGCAGGCGGTCCACGCGGGTGTTGCCGCCCAGCAGCATGCCCAGACCCTGGGCCCGTCCCACGGTGAGCGGCCCGCCGCCGGGCAGGGGGATCGGGGCGCCCGCGGCCTCGGCGGCGCGGATCAGCCCCACGGCCTCCGACCACGCGTCGCGGTCGGCCGGGTGCCGGTCGAAGAACTCCTCGGTGCGGGCGCGCATCCGGGCGTAGGTGGCCCGGTAGACCCGGTCGGCGTGGCCGGTGAGCGGGGCGAGGCCGCCGGTCACCAGGCTGCGCTGCAGGCCCTCCGGGTGGAAGGAGAGATAGCTCAGCGTGCAGAACCCGCCGAAGCTCTGGCCCAGTGTGGTCCACGGCCCGGCGCCGAGGGCGAGGCGCAGCATCTCGGCGTCCCGCACGATCGAGGGCGCCCGCAGGTGCACCAGGTGCTCGGCGCGCGCCTCGTCCGTGGCGAAGGCGCCCGGGGCGGTCAGGGTCGCCACAGTGGCCGGGGTCGAACGCCCCGTGCCGCGCTGGTCCAGCAGCAGCACGCGGTGGCTCTCGGCCAGCGCGCCGAGCCAGCCGCTCAGGCGCGCCGGGCGGGGCCCGGCACTGCCGGGGCCACCCTGGAGGTACAGGGCCCAGGGGCGCTCGCCCTCGGGGTCGTCCTTCGCCCGGATCTCGCGGGCGAAGACGGTCAGCGTGCCGCGCCCGTGCGGCCCGACGCCGGTGCCCGCCGCGTCCTGCGCCTCGGCCTCGGCGAGGCCCAGCGCGTGGTCGATCGGCACCGAGAACCAGTGGTCCACCGTGACGGTGCCGTCGTAGAGCTCGGTGCGCTCGCCTACGCGGTGGCGGGCCGGCTCGAGGGGAGCGAAGCCGCGCGGGTCGCCCGCCACGGGCCGTCCTGCCGCCCGGGCGTCCCCGGCGCTCACAGGCCCCACCCGGACTCGGGCGCGCCCACGGAGACCACCCGGATCACGGGATGGCCCGCCTCGTCGGAGGCGTCCAGGTCGACCACGGCGTTGATCCCGTGGTCCAGGTCCCCGTCCGGGTCCTTCAGGACCTGCCGCACCGCCCACCAGCGCGGGCCGGCCAGCTCCAGCGGGGCGGCGACGTCGGGGGCTGCGGTCACGCGGAACAGCTCGGGGCCGCGCGCGGCGGGGCCGTCGTCGATGTCCTCGTGGTCGTCGAAGTAGGCGTCGAGGGCGTCGGCCCAGTCGTCGGCGGACAGCTCGCCGGACAGGCGCGCGAGCGCCTCGTCCCGCTCGTCGCCGAACAGGCGCACCCGCTGGAACATCGCGTTGCGGACCATCACCCGGAACACGGGCTCGTTGTCCGTCAGGCGAGGCGGCGCCGGCGGCTCGAGCGCCTCCATGTCCCGGCGCAGCTCGTCGATGTCCCCGGCCACCAGGTCCTCCCACTCCTCCAGGAGGGACGAGTCGGTCTGCTTCACCATCTCGTCGAGCCAGTCCAGCAGCACCTGGAGATCCTCGGTGCGGGCCGCCTCGGGCACCGTGTGGCGCAGTGCCTTGACCGCGTCCGTGAGGTAGCGCAGCAGCACGCCCTCGGACCGGGCGATCCCGTAGAACCGCACGTAGTCGCCGAAGCCCATGGCCCGCTCGAACATGTCGCGCACCACGGACTTGGGGGTCAGCTCGAACTCCGCGAGCCACGGGGCGTCCTGCCGGTAGAGCTCGAACTGCTGCTCGAGGAGCTCGGCCAGCGGCCGCGGGTGGGTGATCTCGTCGAGGGCCCGCATGCGGTCGTTGTAGTCCATGCCCTCGGCCTTCATGGCGGCCACGGCCTCGCCCTTGGCGTGCTTGACCTGGGCGGAGAGCACCTGGCGCGGCGGGTCGAGGGTCGCCTCGATCACGGAGACGACGTCGAGCGCGTGGTCGGGATCGGCCGGGTCCAGCAGGTCGAGCGCGGCGAGGGCGAAGGGGGAGAGCGGCTGGTTGAGCGCGAAGTCCGGCTGCAGGTCCACCGTGAGGTCCACGGTGCGGCCCTCGGCGTCCGGCTCGGGCAGACGCTCGACGACGCCCGTGGCCAGCAGCTCCCGGAAGATCCCGAGCGCGCGGCGCATGAGCACCGCCTGGCGGGCCGGGGTCTCGTGGGTGCCGCGCAGCAGGCGCCGGACCGCGATCACCGGGTCGCCGGGCCGGTCGAGGATGTTCAGCAGCATGGAGTGCGTGATCCGCATGCGGGAGACCAGCGGCTCCGGCTCGGCCGAGACGAGGCGCTCGAACGTCGCCGGCCCCCACGAGACGAAGCCGGCCGGCGGGGTCTTGCGCTTGCCGGACTTCACGGACTGCTTCATGCGCTTGGCCCGCTCGGCCTCGTCCTTGACGTTCGCGAACTTCGCGGCGGCCTTGCGCTCGGCCGCCTTGTTCTCGATCACGTGCTCGGGGGCCTGGACCACCACGGTGCCGGAGGTGTCGAAGCCGGCCCGGCCCGCCCGGCCGGCGATCTGGTGGAACTCGCGGGCCTGCAGCAGGCGGGTCTTCTCGCCGTCGAACTTGGACAGCGCGGTGAGCAGCACGGTGCGGATCGGCACGTTGATCCCGACGCCGAGCGTGTCGGTGCCGCAGATGACCTTGAGGAGGCCGTCCTGGGCCAGCTTCTCCACGAGGCGGCGGTATTTGGGCAGCATGCCCGCGTGGTGCACGCCGATGCCCGCCCGGACGAGGCGGTTCAGGGTGTGCCCGAAGCCCGCGGAGAAGCGGAAGCCGGCGATCCGCGCGGCGATCGCCTCCTTCTCCTCCTTGGACGTCACCGAGATCGAGGACAGCCCCTGGGCCGTCTCCACGGCGTCCAGCTGCGAGAAGTGCACGATGTACACCGGTGCCTGGTGGGTGCTCACGAGCTCCTCGACCTTCTCCTGCAGCGGCACCTCGGACCACTCGAACGTCAGCGGGATGGGGCGCTCCGCATGGGCGACGACGGCGACCTCGCGCCCGGTGCGCTCGGTGAGGTCCGCCTCGAGGCGGGTCGTGTCGCCGAGGGTGGCCGACATGAGCAGGAACCGGGCCTGCGGCAGCTCGAGGAGGGGGACCTGCCAGGCCCAGCCACGGGAGGGGTCCGCGTAGTAGTGGAACTCGTCCATCACCACGGTGCCGATCTCCATGCCCGAGCCCTCGCGCAGCGCGCGGTTGGCCAGGATCTCGGCGGTGCAGCAGATGATCGGCGCGTCACCGTTGACGGTGGAGTCACCCGTGACCATGCCCACATTCTCCGCCCCGAACACGTCCACCAGCGCGAAGAACTTCTCCGAGACGAGCGCCTTGATCGGCGCCGTGTAGTAGGAGACGGCGTCGTGGGCGAGCGCGTCGGCGTGTGCGGCCAGCGCCACCAGGGACTTGCCGGAGCCGGTGGGCGTCGCCAGGATCACGTGCTTGCCCTGGACGAGCTCGAGGACGGCCTCCTCCTGGGCGGGGTAGAGCGAGATGCCGCGGTCCTCGGTCCAGGCCGCGAAGGCCCCGAAGACGTCGTCGGCGTCCGGGGTCGGCGGGAGCGCGTCGATGCGGTCGGTCAGCGAGGGCGGGTTCGTGGCGGCAGAAGTCATCGCCCCCAGGGTATCGGCCGCTCCGCGCGATACGGTGCCGCCATGAGTCAGATCGCGCCTGAGAGCCCGCATCCGGACACCGACGCCGTCGTGGGGGACGTGACCGGCCGACAGGGCGGGGGGTTCACCTGGGATCCCGCGCAGTACGAGGGCTTCGCCGAGCATCGCGCCCGCCCCTTCCACGACCTGGTGGGGCGCGTCCGCGCCGAGGCGCCGCGCGTCGTGGTGGACCTGGGCTGCGGCCCGGGGACCCTGACCCGGACGCTAGCCGAGCGCTGGCCGGACGCCGAGGTGATCGGTCTGGACGACTCGCCCGCGATGCTCGAGCGGGCCCGGGAGCAGGCCGCCCGCACGGGCACCCCCGCCAACCTGCGCTTCGAGGCAGTCGACGCCTCGCAGTGGCGCCCGTCGAGGGCGACGGACGTCGTGGTGTCCAACGCGATGCTCCAGTGGATCCCGACGCACCGTCGCCTGATCCGGCGCTGGCTCGGGGACCTCACGCCGGGGGCCTGGTTCGCGGCGCAGATCCCGCGGCCCTACGAGCAGCCCTCCCACGCGGCGATCGTGGCGCTGGCCGAGGACCCGGCCTTCTCCGAGCCGCTGCACGGCGTGGCCACCACCCGCACCGTGGCGCCGCCCGAGGAGTACACGCGGCTGTTCCTCGAGGCGGGGTGGTCCCCGGTCGTCTGGGAGACGGAGTACCAGCAGGTGCTGACGGGCGAGGACCCGGTGTTCCGGTGGACCTCCGGCGCGGCCCTGCGACCGAGCCTGCAGGCCCTGGCCCGCTGGGACGCCGAGGAGGGCTCCGCCGAGGGCGCCGGGCTGCTCGAGGCGTTCGTGGACCGGTACCGCGCCGCCATGCGCGAGGCATACCCGCCGGTGCCCGGCGTCACGGCCGACGACGGCGGCCCGGTCACGATCTTCCCGGCCCGGCGCCTGTTCATGGTGGGGCAGAAGCCGGCCTGACGCCGGGCCCGCCCGGGCGGGCCGTCACCAGCCGCGCTCGGCCCACTCCGGCAGGTGGGGGCGTTCGGCGCCCAGGGTCGTCGAGGCGCCGTGGCCGGGGTGGACCACCACGTCGTCGTCGAACGCGTCGAAGATCCGTTCGGTGACGTCCGTGAACAGCTGACGGAACCGGCCGTCGTCGCCCTCGGTGTTGCCCACCCCGCCCGGGAAGAGGGAGTCGCCGGTGAAGAGCACGGCCGGCTCGTCCGCCTCGGGGCGGCACACCAGCGCGATCGACCCGGGCGTGTGGCCGCGCAGGGCCAGCACCTCGAGCCGGAGCCCGTCCACCCCCACGATGTCCCCGTGGCGCAGGCGCACGTCGGGGGCGACCCCCGTGGCCTCGGCGATTGCGTCGGCGTCGTCCTCGCCGGCCGCCGTGCGGGCCCCGGTCAGGGAGGCCAGCGCCGGCAGCGCGCGCACGTGGTCCCAATGCCGGTGCGTGGTGACGATCATCTCGAGGCGCGGCTCGCACGGGGTGTCGTCCGCGGCCGAGGCGATGAGGTCGCGGATCGCCTCGGCCTCGGCGGCGGCGTCGATCAGCACCTGCGCCCCCGTGGTCTTGGAGGTGAGCAGGTACACGTTGTTGTCCATCTCCGACACGGAGCAGGCGCGCACCGTGACGGCGGGCAGATCGTGCAGGAGGCGGTTCCGGGCGGTCTCGGGCATGCGCAACAGTGTACGGACGGGGCGGCGACGCGCCAGGGCGGGCCCGGCCCGCGGTCGGTTCGCCCACAGGCGAGACCCCGGTGTCGTATCCGTGCCCGCCCCTATGCTGGCCGCGTGCCCAAGAACTCCTCCACCACCGTCTCCTCCGCCGTCGAGGCCCACCCCGGCGGCCTCGCCTCCGGCCCCGGCGGCGCGCGCTCGGGCGAGCGGGACCGCATCGTCGTCCAGGGCGCCCGCGAGCACAACCTGAAGGACGTGGACGTCAGCTTCCCGCGGGACGCCATGGTCGTGTTCACGGGCCTGTCCGGCTCGGGCAAGTCCTCCCTGGCCTTCGACACGATCTTCGCCGAGGGCCAGCGACGCTACGTCGAGTCGCTCTCCTCCTACGCCCGCATGTTCCTGGGCCGGGTGGACAAGCCGGACGTGGACTTCATCGAGGGCCTGTCCCCGGCCGTGTCCATCGACCAGAAGTCCACCAACCGCAACCCGCGCTCCACGGTGGGGACCATCACCGAGATCTACGACTACATGCGCCTGCTCTGGGCGCGCGTCGGGGTGCCGCACTGCCCGCAGTGCGGCGAGCCGGTGAGCCGGCAGACCCCGCAGCAGATCGTGGACCAGCTCGAGGAGCTGCCCGAGCGCACCCGCTTCCAGGTGCTCGCGCCCGTGGTCCGCGGCCGCAAGGGCGAGTTCGTGGACCTGTTCCAGGACCTGTCCACGCAGGGCTTCGCCCGCGCCGTCGTGGACGGGGAGACCGTCCAGCTCTCGGACCCGCCCGTGCTGAAGAAGCAGGTCAAGCACACCATCGCCGTCGTCGTGGACCGCCTGGCCATGAAGGAGGGCATCCGCCAGCGCCTCACCGACTCGGTGGAGACCGCCCTGAAGCTGGCGGACGGCCTCGTCGTCGCCGAGTTCGTGGACGTGGAGCCGGTCGCCGAGAAGGGCAGGAAGAACACCGCGGAGTTCGGCGGGCGGGACGCCGAGGGCAACCCCCGGTACCGCTCGTTCTCCGAGAAGCTCTCCTGCCCCAACGGGCACGAGCAGACCGTGGACGAGATCGAGCCGCGCTCGTTCTCCTTCAACAACCCGTTCGGCGCGTGCCCCGAGTGCACCGGCATCGGCTCCCGCCTGCAGGTGGACCCGGACCTCGTCGTCGCCAACGACGAGCTGTCCCTGCGCGAGGGCGCCGTCGTGCCGTGGTCGCTGGGCAAGTCCACCTCGGACTACTGGCTGCGCGTGCTCGGCGGGCTGGGCAAGGAGATGGGCTTCTCCCTGGACACCCCGTGGAAGGACCTGACGGAGGCGGAGCGCGACGCCGTCCTGCACGGCAAGGACTTCAAGGTGGAGGTGACGTTCCGCAACCGGTTCGGCCGCGAGCGCCGCTACACCACGGGCTTCGAGGGCGTCATCCCCTACGTGATGCGCAAGCACGGGGAGACCGAGTCGGACGGCGCCCGCGAGCGCTACGAGTCGTTCATGCGGGAGATCCCGTGCCCGGCGTGCCACGGGGCCCGCCTCAACCCCACGGTCCTGAACGTGCTCGTGGGCGGCCTGTCCATCGCGGACGCCACCCGCCTGCCCATGCGGGAGGCCATGGAGTTCTTCTCGGGGCTGCGGCTGACGGACCGGGAGCGGCAGATCGCGGACCAGGTGCTCAAGGAGATCCTGGCCCGGCTGGCGTTCCTGCTGGACGTCGGCCTGGAGTACCTCAACCTGGAGCGGCCGGCCGGCACCCTCTCTGGAGGCGAGGCCCAGCGCATCCGCCTGGCCACGCAGATCGGCTCCGGGCTGGTCGGCGTCCTCTACGTGCTCGACGAGCCGTCCATCGGCCTGCACCAGCGGGACAACCGCCGCCTCATCGAGACCCTCCTGCGCCTGCGGGACCTCGGCAACACCCTCATCGTCGTCGAGCACGACGAGGACACGATCGCCGAGGCGGACTGGATCGTGGACATCGGTCCTCGCGCGGGCGAGCACGGGGGCGAGGTCGTGCACTCGGGCTCCCTGGCGGATCTCAAGGCGAACACGCGGTCCGTCACCGGCGACTACCTCTCCGGGCGCCGCTCCATCGCGGTGCCGGAGCGGCGTCGCGTCCCGGAGAAGGGGCGCGTGCTGACGGTCCGCGGCGCCCAGGAGAACAACCTGAAGGACGTCTCGGTGGAGGTCCCGCTCGGGGTCCTCACGGCCGTGACGGGTGTGTCCGGCTCGGGCAAGTCCACGCTGATCAACGAGATCCTCTACAAGGTCCTGGCCAACCGGCTCAACGGCGCCAAGCTCGTGCCCGGCCGGCACCGGTCCGTGGAGGGGCTCGAGCACCTGGACAAGGTGGTCCACGTGGACCAGAGCCCCATCGGGCGCACGCCGCGCTCCAACCCCGCCACCTACACCGGCGTGTTCGACGCGATCCGCAAGCTCTTCGCAGAGACCCCCGAGGCGAAGGTCCGGGGCTACCAGCAGGGCCGGTTCTCCTTCAACATCAAGGGCGGGCGCTGCGAGGCGTGCGCGGGGGACGGCACGCTGAAGATCGAGATGAACTTCCTGCCGGACGTCTACGTGCCGTGCGAGGTGTGCCACGGGGCCCGGTACAACCGGGAGACGCTCGAGGTCACCTACAAGGGCAAGAACATCGCCGAGGTCCTCGACATGCCGATCGAGGAGGCCGCGGACTTCTTCAGCGCGTACACCCGCATCTCGCGGTACCTGGACACGCTCGTCGACGTCGGTCTGGGCTACGTCCGCCTGGGCCAGCCCGCCACCACGCTCTCGGGCGGCGAGGCCCAGCGCGTGAAGCTGGCGGCCGAGCTCCAGAAGCGCTCCAACGGCCGCACCATCTACGTGCTGGACGAGCCGACCACGGGGCTGCACTTCGACGACATCCGCAAGCTCCTGCACGTGCTCCAGTCCCTCGTGGACAAGGGCAACACGGTGCTCACCATCGAGCACAACCTCGACGTGATCAAGAGTGCCGACCACGTGATCGACCTCGGCCCCGAGGGCGGCTCCGGGGGCGGCACGATCGTGGCCGCGGGCACGCCGGAGGAGGTCGCACACGTCGCGGAGAGCCACACGGGCCGGTTCCTCGCGGAACTGCTCGCGTAGCATGGACCCCGCCCACGCAGGACGCGGACGAAGGAGAGCCATGGCGACGTCGGAGCCCGTGCGCAGGAGCGCCGCCGCGCTCCTGCGGCTCACCTGCCGCCCCGAGGTCGTCGGCATGGAGCACGTCCCTGCGCGGGGCCCCTTCGTCATGGCCTCCAACCACCTGTCCTTCGTCGACTCGGTGATCCTCCAGGCCCTCGCCCCCCGCCCGGTCCACTTCTTCGCCAAGGAGGAGTACTTCACGGGCACGGGCCTGCGGGGCCGCGTCCGGCGGCGGTTCTTCGAGTCCGTGGGCTCCGTCCCCGTCCGCCGGGGCGAGCAGGCCGCCTCCGTGGCCGCGCTCGAGTCCCTCGTGGGCCTGCTCGAGTCCGGCCAGGGCGTCGGCATCTACCCGGAGGGCACCCGCAGCCGCGACGGCCGCCTCTACCGCGGCCGCACCGGTGCGGCCTGGCTGGCCCTGGCCACCGGCGCACCCGTGGTGCCCGTGGGCCTCGTCGGCACGCAGCACCTCCAGCCGCCGGACACGAACGGCTTCCGTCCCCACCGGTTCTCCGTGCGCGTGGGCGCGCCCCTGGACTTCGGCCACCCCGGGCGTCGACACACCCTGCCGCAGCGCCGCGACGCGACGGCGGCGATCATGGACGCCATCGGCGCGCTCTCGGGGCAGGAGCGGGTGGACGCCTACAACGCCGCCCCGGGTGCCCGTGGCTGATCCGGCCTCCTACCGCCCGGCTCCGGGCGAGATCTCCACGTCGCCCGGCGTCTACCGCTTCCGCGACGCGGACGGACGCGTCGTCTACGTCGGCAAGGCGAAGAACCTGCGCGCCCGCCTGAGCTCCTATTTCCAGGACCCCGCCCGGCTGGCCACCAAGACCCGGACCATGGTGTTCACGGCGGCCGCGGTCGAGTGGACCGTCGTCGGCTCCGAGCTGGAGGCGCTCCAGCTCGAGTACACGTGGATCAAGGAGTACCGCCCCCGGTTCAACATCATGTACCGGGACGACAAGTCGTACCCGTACCTGGCCGTGACCATGAACGAGCAGTTCCCGCGCGTCCAGGTGATGCGCGGCGACCGGAAGCCCGGCGTGAAGTACTTCGGCCCGTTCCACCCGGCCAAGGCGATCCGCGAGACCGTGGACCTGATGCTGCGCGTCTTCCCGGTCCGCACGTGCTCGGCCGGCGTGTTCAAGCGGGCCCGCGCCCAGGACCGGCCGTGCCTGCTCGGCTACATCGGCAAGTGCTCGGCGCCCTGCGTGGGCCGGATCAGCCCGGCGGACCATCGCGCGCTGGCCCAGGACTTCTGCGACTTCATGGCCGGGGACGCGAACCGGTTCATCCGCGAGCTGGAGAAGGCCATGGCCCGTGCCGTCGAGGAGCTGCGCTACGAGGACGCGGCCCGGCTGCGGGACGACATCGCCGCGCTGCGCCGCGTGTTCGAGCGCAACGCCGTGGTGCTGCCGGAGAACACGGAGGCGGACATCTTCGCCCTGCACGCGGACGAGCTGGAGGTCGCGGTGCAGGTGTTCCACGTCCGGCAGGGACGCATCCGCGGCCAGCGCGGCTGGGTCATGGAGCGCGTGGAGGACGTCGCCGAGCCGGAGATGGTCGCGCACCTGCTCCAGCAGGTCTACGGCGACCTCGAGGGGCCGGAGCGCATCCCGCACGAGATCCTCGTCCCGGTCGAGCCCGACGACGCCGCACAGCTCACCGAGTGGCTCTCGGGCCTGCGCGGGTCCCGGGTCGCCGTGCGCGTGCCCCGGCGGGGCTCGAAGGCGGACCTCATGGAGACCGTCCGGGAGAACGCGGAGATGGCCCTCAAGCTGCACAAGTCGCGGCGGTCCGGGGACCTCACCACCCGCTCCGCCGCCCTGCGGGAGCTGCAGGAGGCCCTGGAGATCACCGAGCCCCTGCTGCGCATCGAGTGCTACGACATCTCCCACTCCCAGGGCACCAACGTGGTCGGCTCGATGGTCGTCATGGAGGACGGGCTGCCGAAGAAGAAGGACTACCGCCGCTTCAACGTCACGGGGGAGGCCGCCCGGGACGACACGGCGTCCCTGCGCGACGTCCTGCGGCGTCGTTTCGCCCGCCTGGCCAAGGAGCGCGCGGAGGGCGCCCCGCTCTCCGGTCAGGTCGAGGGGGACGATCAGGAGGCGGGGCGCCGCTTCGCGTACCCGCCCTCGCTCGTGGTGGTCGACGGCGGCCCGCCCCAGGTGGCCGCGGCCGCGGCGGTCCTCGAGGAGCTGGGCCTGGACGACCTGCCCGTGGTCGGGCTGGCCAAGCGGCTCGAGGAGGTGTGGCTGCCGGGCGACGAGTTCCCGGTGGTCCTGCCGCGCACCTCGGAGGGCCTGTACCTGCTCCAGCGCATCCGTGACGAGTCGCACCGGTTCGCGATCGCGGGCCACCGCAGCCGGCGGTCCAAGGCGATGACCGTCTCCGCCCTGGACGGGATCCCGGGCCTGGGCCCGGCCAAGCGCACCGCGCTGCTGAACCACTTCGGCTCCGTCGCCGAGATCCGGGCCGCCGGCGTGGACCGGCTGACCGAGGTCGCCGGCATCGGGCCGCGGCTGGCCGAGGCCGTCCACACGGCGCTCACGGCCGACACGCCCGCGGATACAGTGGAGTCATGACCGAGGAGACCCTCCAGCCGGAGAAGCCGCCGACATCCGAGGTGCTCGTGATCGCCGGGATGTCCGGCGCCGGACGGACCACCGCCGCGCACGCGCTCGAGGACCACGGCTGGGACGTGGTGGAGAACATGCCGCCGGCCCTGTTCGGCACGCTGGCCGAGCTCATCGCCCGCTCGCCGGAGGCGTTCCCGCGCCTGGCGATCGTGGTGGACGTGCGCTCGCGCTCCTACTTCGAGGAGCTGTACGCCGCCCTGCAGCACCTGGCCAACAGCGGAGTGGAGTATCGCACCGTGTTCCTCGATGCGGAGGACCACGTCCTCCTGCAACGCTTCGAGGCCGGCCGCCGCCCCCACCCGATGCAGGGCAACGCCCGGCTGCTGGACGGCATCCGCGCGGAGCGGGACGTCGTCGAGCCGCTCAAGGCGCGTGCCGACGTCGTGGTGGACACCACCGAGCTGAACGTGCACGGCCTGGCCACGGAGATCACCGAGCTGTTCTCGGAGTCCGGCCCCGTCACGCTGCGCCTGACCATCATGAGCTTCGGGTTCAAGTACGGCGTCCCGGCGGACGCGAACTTCGTGGCGGACATGCGCTTCATCCCCAACCCCCACTGGGTGCCGGCGCTGCGTCCGCACACGGGCACGGAGGCCGCGGTCGCGGACTACGTGCTCTCCCGCCCCGGTGTCGAGGACTTCCTGCGCACGTACGTCGCCATGCTGGGGCCGGTGTTCGAGGGCTACCGGCGGGAGAACAAGCACTACGCTACGCTCGCCATCGGCTGCACGGGCGGCAAGCACCGCTCCGTGGCCGTCGCCGAGGAGCTGGCCCGGCGCCTGGCCCAGGTGCCCCACGTCACGGTGCACGTCCAGCACCGGGACATGGGGCGCGAATGACGTCCCCGCTCACCGGCCAACTGCCCCTGCCGCCCGGGATGGGTTCGGAAGGGCGCGGGGTGGGTGCGGGCATGTCCCGCCCCACGGCCCGCGTCACCGCCCTCGGCGGCGGCCACGGCCTCTCCGCGTCCCTCGCGGCCCTGCGGCACGTGGCCGGGCACCTCACGGCCATCGTCACGGTGGCGGACGACGGTGGCTCCTCCGGCACCATCCGCCGGGAGATGGCGGTGCTGCCGCCCGGCGACCTCCGCATGGCGCTGGCCGCCCTGTGCGACGACACCGACTGGGGTCGGACCTGGGCCCACGTCATGCAGCACCGCTTCCGCTCCACCGAGGTGCCCGCCGACCAGGCCACCCTGGACAACCACGCGCTCGGGAACCTCCTGATCGTCGCCCTCTGGGAGCTGCTGGGCGACCCGGTGGACGGGCTGCGCTGGGCCGGCGCCCTGCTGCGGGCGCACGGTGAGGTCCTGCCGGTCTCGCGGGTGCCGCTGACCATCGGCGGGGACGTGCTCAGCGCCGGCCCGGACGGCCGCCTGCGCACCCGATGCGTGGAGGGCCAGGTGGCCCTCGCGGTCGCCGCGTTCGAGGGGCGCGTCACCGACGTCCGCCTGAGCCCGTCCGACGCCCCCGCCACCCCGGAGGCGCTCTCGGCGATCGAGCTGGCCGACTGGGTGGTGCTCGGACCCGGCTCGCTGTACACGTCGGTGCTGCCGCACCTGCTGATGCCGGACGTGCGCGCGGCCCTCGCCGCCACCACCGCCCGGCGCCTCATGGTGCTGAACCTGCGCACGGGAGACCAGGAGACCACCGGCCTCACCCACGCCGACCACCTCAAGGTGCTGCGCTCCTATGCGCCGGACCTCCGGCTGGACGTGGTGATCGCCGACGTGGACGCGGTCACCGACCGGGCGGCGGTGGAGGCCGAGGCGGCCCGGATGGGCGCGCGCGTGGCGTTCAGTAGAGTGAGCAGTGCCCAGGATCCCCAGGTCCACGACCCGCTGCGCCTGGCCGTCGCGATCGACGAGGCGATGACCCACTGACGCGCGCACCTCGCCGAGAAGGAGCACGAGCATGGCGCTGACCATGACCCTCAAGGAGGAGCTGGCCCGTGTGCCGGTCGCCGCGACCCCGGAGCGGCGGGCGGAGACCGCGGCGATGCTGCGGTTCGCCGGGGGGTTGCACCTCGTGGCCGGCCGCGTCGTCGTGGAGGTTGAACTGGACCACGGCGCCAGTGCGCGCCGCCTGCGCGCCGCCATCACCGAGCTGTACGGCCTGGCCCCGGAGATCGTGGTGGTCTCCGGCGGCAACCTGCGCCGTGGTCAGCGGTACGTGCTCCGGGTCGTGCGCGGGGGAGAGGACCTCGCCCGGCAGACCGGGCTCATCGACCAGCGGGGACGGCCCGTGCGTGGCCTCGCGCCGGTCCTCGTCAGCGGGACGACGGCGGCCACCGCCGCCGTGTGGCGCGGGGCCCTGCTGGCCCACGGCTCCCTCACCGAGCCCGGCCGCTCGGCGGCCCTCGAGGTGACCACGCCGGGCCCGGAGGCCGCGCTCGCGCTGGTGGGGGCCGCGCGTCGGCTCCGCGTGGCGGCGAAGGCGCGCGAGGTGCGTCAGTCGGACCGCGTCGTGGTCCGCGACGGCGAGGCGATCGCCACGCTGCTCGCCGCCGTCGGCGCGGAGCAGACCGCGACCCTCTGGCGCGAGCGGCGCGAGCGCAAAGAGGTCCGGGCCACCGCCAACCGCCTGGCGAACTTCGACGACGCCAACCTGCGCCGTTCCGCCCAGGCCGCTGTCACGGCCGGGGCGAAGGTGGAGCGGGCCCTCGAGATCCTCGGGGACGAGGTGCCCGACCACCTTCGCTACGCGGGACGGCTGCGCCTCGAGCACAAGCAGGCCTCCCTCGACGAGCTCGGCCGCCTCGCGGACCCGCCGATGACCAAGGACGCCGTCGCCGGGCGCATCCGCCGGCTACTGGCCATGGCGGACAAGCGGGCCGCCGAGCGGGGCATCCCCGGGACGGACGCGGCCTCCGAAGGCTGAGCGCGGGATCACCGTCGACGGGATCTGGCCCCGGCGCTCCGCCCCCGATCACAATGGAGACGGATGGAATACGCCGCCGAGACGCGAGGTTGCCCGAGGTGGAGGCCGAGGGCGTCCTGCCCGCAGCCTCGCCTGACCAAGGAGGAAGCATGACCGAATACACCCTTCCGGAGCTGGACTACGACTACGCCGCGCTGGAGCCGCACATCTCGGCCCGCATCATGGAGCTGCACCACTCCAAGCACCACGCCACGTACGTCAAGGGCGCGAACACCGCCCTGGAGAAGCTGGCCGCCGCGCGTGAGGCCGGCGACTTCGGCTCCGTGAACCAGCTGTCGAAGGACCTCGCCTTCAACCTGGGCGGGCACACGAACCACTCGATCTTCTGGAAGAACCTCTCGCCGGAGGGCGGCGACAAGCCGACCGGCGAGCTGGCCGCCGCCATCGACGAGTACTTCGGCTCGTTCGACCAGTTCCAGGCCCACTTCACCGCCGCCGCCCTCGGCATCCAGGGCTCCGGCTGGGCCGTGCTGGCCTACGAGCCCATCGGCGGCAACCTGGTGATCGAGCAGTTCTACGACCAGCAGAACGGCGTGCCGGTCGCCACCATCCCGCTGTTCCAGCTGGACATGTGGGAGCACGCCTTCTACCTCGACTACCAGAACGTCAAGGCGGACTACGTCAAGGCGATCTGGAACATCGTGAACTGGGCCGACGTGCAGGCCCGCTTCGAGGCCGCCCGCGCCGGCGCCTCCGGCCTGATCCTCCCGGCCTGATCCACACCGCGCACCGGGGCGCTGACGTCGTGGCCCCACGACGTCAGCGCCCCGATGCGGGGAGGGGCTCGGCGCTCCGGCCCTGTCCCCACCGCGCGCCCGGACCGGGCGCGACCGCTCGACCGTACCGCCCCGGACCCACCGCCACGGGGACCACGCAACGCGAACTAACGAGAGAGACCACCATGACCAAGATCGCCATCAACGGCTACGGCCGCATCGGACGCAACATCGTGCGCGTGCTCAGGGACCGCGGCCACGAGAACCTCGAGCTGGTCGCGGTGAACGACCTCGCCGACCCCGAGGACCTGTTCTGGCTGACCCAGTACGACACCATCCTGGGCCGCTACCCGGGCGAGCTGGAGCGGACCGAGAAGGGGTTCCGCATCGACGGCCGCGACGTCGCGTTCTTCCAGGAGGCCGACCCGACGAAGCTGCCGTGGGGTGAGCTCGGCGTGGACCTGGTCATCGAGTGCACCGGCATCTTCACGACCGGCCCCAAGGCGCAGGCCCACCTCGACGCCGGGGCCAAGAAGGTCCTCATCTCCGCTCCCGCCAAGGAGGTCGACGGCACCTTCGTGATGGGTGTGAACGAGCACACCTACGACGCGGAGACGATGCACATCGTCTCGAACGCCTCGTGCACCACGAACTGCCTGGCCCCGATGGCGAAGGTCCTCAACGACGAGTTCGGCATCGTGGACGGCATCATGACCACGATCCACGCGTACACCGGCGACCAGAACCTGCACGACAACGTGCACAAGAAGGATCGCCGTCGGGCGCGCGCCGCCGCCCAGAACATGGTGCCCACCTCCACGGGCGCGGCCAAGGCCATCGGCGAGGTCATCCCGGAGCTGAAGGGCAAGCTCGACGGCTTCGCCATGCGGGTGCCCACCATCACCGGCTCGGCCACCGACCTGACCGTGGAGCTGACGCGCCACGTGGAGGTCGAGGAGATCAACGCGGCGTTCAAGAAGGCCGCGGAGTCCGGTCCGCTGCAGGGCCGCCTGGTCTACTCGGAGGACCCGATCGTGTCCTCGGACATCATCACCTCCCCGGCGGCGTGCACCTTCGACGCCCCGCTGACCAAGTCCATCGGCCAGACCGTGAAGATCATCGGCTGGTACGACAACGAGTACGGCTACACCTCCCAGCTCATGGACTTCGCAGACCTCATCGGCTCGAAGCTCTGAGCCCGCACGGCGCCCGACGGCCCGGGCCGACGGTTCCTCCGTCGGCCCGGGCCGTCCGCCTAGACTGCACCGTGAACCGACCCCGCTCCGGCACCCCAGGAGGCATCATGCCCGCACCGACCCTCACCGATCTGCTCGAGGCCGGCGTCGCCGGCCGCACCGTGCTCATCCGGTCCGACCTGAACGTCCCGCTGGACGGGGACACCGTCACCGACGACGGCCGCATCCGGGCCTCGCTGCCCGCGATCCGGGACCTGGCCGAGGCCGGTGCGCGCGTGATCGTCATGGCCCACCTGGGCCGCCCCAAGGGTGAGCCGGACCCCGCGTACTCCCTCCGTCCGGTCGCCGCGCGCATGGCCGAGCTGCTGGGCGCCGACGTCGCCCTGGCCGCGGACGTGACCGGGGACGACGCGCGCGCGAAGGCCGCCGCCCTGCAGGACGGCCAGGTGCTGTTGCTGGAGAACGTGCGCTTCGACGCCCGCGAGACCTCCAAGGACGATGCCGAGCGCGCCGCGCTGGCCGGCGAGATGGCGGCGCTGGCCGGCGACGACGGCGCCTACGTGGGCGACGCCTTCGGCGCGGTCCACCGCAAGCACGCCTCCGTGTTCGACGTCGCGGCACAGCTGCCGGCCCACCAGGGCCCGCTGGTCGCCGCCGAGCTCGAGGTGCTCACCCGTCTGACCGAGTCCCCGGAGCGGCCTTACGTCGTCGTGCTGGGCGGGTCGAAGGTCTCGGACAAGCTGGCCGTGATCGACAACCTGCTGGACAAGGCCGACACGCTGCTGATCGGCGGCGGCATGCTCTTCACGTTCCTCAAGGCGCAGGGCCACGAGGTGGGCGCCTCCCTGCTCGAGGAGGACCAGCTCGACACCGTCCGCGAGTACCTGCGCCGCTCCGAGGCCGGGGCCGCCCGCATCGTGCTCCCCACGGACATCGTCATGGCCTCCGGCTTCGCGGCCGACGCCGAGCACGAGGTCCTGGCCGTGGACGCCCTCACCTCGGGCGCGCACGGCGCGTCCGCCATGGGCTTGGACATCGGCCCCGAGACGGCCCGGGCGTTCGCGGAGCAGATCCGCGGCGCCCAGACCGTGTTCTGGAACGGCCCCATGGGCGTGTTCGAGTTCCCGGCCTTCGCGGAGGGCACCCGGGCGGTGGCCCGGGCCCTCACCGAGGCCTCCGCGGCCGGCGGCCTGTCGGTGGTCGGCGGCGGCGACTCCGCGGCGGCCGTGCGCACGCTCGGCTTCGCCGACGACGCGTTCGGCCACATCTCCACCGGCGGCGGCGCCTCCCTCGAATACCTCGAGGGCAAGGAGCTCCCGGGCGTCACCGCCCTGGCCGGCGAGGGGCGGGCGTGAGCATGGCGGAGCAGACCACACGCGTGCCGCTGATCGCGGGCAACTGGAAGATGAACCTGGACCACCTCGAGGCCGTCACCCTGGTGCAGCGCCTCACGTGGCTCCTCACGGACGCGGACCATGACCAGGAGGCCGTGGAGGTCGCGGTGTTCCCGCCCTTCACGGGCCTGCGGGCCGTGCAGACGCTCGTCACCGGCGACCGCCTGGACCTCGCCTACGGCGCGCAGGACCTCTCGCCCGAGGACGCCGGCGCCTACACGGGCGACGTCTCCGGCGCGTTCCTGGCCGCGCTGGGGTGCCGCTACGCGATCGTGGGCCACTCCGAGCGTCGCACCCTCCACGGGGAGGACGACGCGCTCGTCGCGCGCAAGGCCGCCGCGGCCCTGCGCCACGGCCTCACCCCGGTGATCTGCGTGGGCGAGGGCCTGGAGGTGCGCCAGGCCGGCCGGCACGTCGAGCACACGCTCGCCCAGCTGGAGGGCTCGATCGCGGGCCTGTCGGCGCAGGACGTGGCCGGCGTCGTCGTCGCCTACGAGCCCGTGTGGGCGATCGGCACGGGCGAGGTCGCCGGCCCCGAGGACGCGCAGCAGATGTGCGCGGCCCTGCGCGCCCGCGTGGCCGCACTGCACGGCGACGACGTCGCCGCCGGACTGCGGATCCTCTACGGCGGCTCCGTGAAGTCCTCCAGCGCGCCGGCGCTGCTGGCGCAGCCAGACGTGGACGGCGCCCTCGTGGGCGGCGCCAGCCTCGACGCGGACGAGTTTGCTAAGATCGTCCGGTTCGACCAGGCCTGATCCGTCCGGCCCGACCGACCGCATTCTCCGTGACGGCCCCGGCGCGCGCCGGGGCCGCACCTCGACCCGAGGAGCCCTCCCGTGGACGTCCTGACCCTGGCCCTGCAGATCCTCGTGGTCGTGCTCAGCGTGGTCATCGTGCTGCTCATCCTGCTGCACAAGGGCCGCGGCGGCGGCGTCTCGGACATGTTCGGCGGCGGCGTGACCAGCTCGATGAGCTCCTCGGGCTCCGCCCAGCGTCTGCTCACCCGCCTGACCGTCGGCTCCGTGGTCGCCTGGGGTGTCGTGATCGCCCTGCTCGGCGTCCTGCCGCGTCTGACCATGGAGTCCTGAGGCCGCCCCGCCGGGCCCCGACGCGAACGCCCCGCACGGAAGATCCGTGCGGGGCGTTCGCGCGTCCCGGACCGGTGGGGCGCCGGGGGCCCCTCAGCGTTCGGAGGCCTGCACGGGGGAGAGGTCCGTGCGCGGCAGGCCCTGGTGGAGCACGGCGCCGAAGACCTCGTCCGGGTCCAGGCGGCGCAGCTCCTCGGCCAGGCAGTCCTGGATCGTCCGGCGTGGCAGGGAGATGCGCTGCACCGGCCGGCCCTGCTGATAGAGCCGGGCCACCTGCGACTGCGAGCGGGAGAGCACCACGTCCCCGTCCGTGCACCGCAGGCGCACCGCACGGATCCCGTGGCCGACCTTCGAGTGCGCGATCGTCACGGGCACCTTCAGGGTCAGGGTGAGCCACGCCGCGAGCAGCATGGTGCTGGGGGAGTCCGGCGCCCCGTCCACCGTCACCGAGCGCAGGGTGGCCACGTCGAGCGTGTCGAAGATCCCGGCCACCTGGATCCGCCACAGCGTCAGGCGCGTCCAGGCCAGGTCGGTGTCCCCCTCATGGTGGCCCGCGCGCAGAGCCCACAGGGCGGGCTCGGCCGCGGACGCCGAGGCCGTGTCCGTGATCCGGCGGTGGGCCAGGCGACCGAGCGCCGTCGCCGAGGGGACCCCGGGTGGCACCCCGGGCCACCACACGACGATGGGCGCATCGGGCAGGAGCAGCCCGGAGACGAGCGACTCGTCGGCGTGGGCGTTCTCCCCGGCGCACCACAGCACCACGACGTCGGAGGCGCCGGCGTCGCCCCCGACCCGGATCTCGGCGTCCAGGCGGGTGGGGGCCGCGGGGTCGCCCAGGGCCAGGACGACGATGCGGCACGGGTGTTCGAGCGAGGCCGCGTTGGCGGCCTGGACGGCGGACTCGATGCCGGCGTCGTCCGTGCTGATCACGAGCGTGAGGACGCGGCCGAGGGCCACGACCCCGCTCTTCTCGCGCAGCTGCGTGATGCGCTTGGCCACCTGGGAGGTGGTGGTGTCGTGCATGCGGATCTTCACGGGCGCCTCCAGCTTCGTCCGTCGCGGGCCATGAGGGCGTCGGCCGAGGGCGGTCCCCACGTGCCCGGGGCGTAGGGCTCGGGCTGGGTGCCCAGGCTCGCCCAGTGCTCCTCGAACGGGTCCACGATCCGCCAGGACAGCTCCACCTCGGCCTGGCGCGGGAACAGCGGCGGCTCCCCGAGGAGCACGTCGAGGATGAGACGCTCGTACGCCTCGGGGGAGTCCTCGGTGAAGGCGTGGCCGTAGCCGAAGTCCATCGTGACGTCGCGGATCTCGGTCTGCGTGCCGGGCACCTTGGACGCGAAGCGGATGGTGACGCCCTCGTCCGGCTGCACCCGGATGACGATGATGTTCTGCCCGAACTCGTCCCCGTCGTGGACGGGGAACAGCAGGTGCGGGGGCTTCTTGAAGACGACGGCGATCTCCGTCACCCGCCGGCCGAGGCGTTTGCCGGCCCGCAGGTAGAACGGCACGCCCTGCCAGCGCCGCGTGCGGATGCCCACCTTGAGCGCGGCGTACGTCTCCGTGACGGACGCCGGGTTGAAGCCCTCCTCGTCGAGGAATCCCGTGACCCGCTCGCCGCCCTGCCAGCCGGAGGTGTACTGGCCGCGGGCGGAGGCCGCCGCGAGTCCCTCGGGCGTGTCCGGGACGGTCACGGCCTCGAGGACCTTCTCCTTCTCCGCGCGCAGATGGTCCGCGTCGAACGAGATCGGCTCCTCCATCGCGGTGAACGCGAGCAGCTGCAGGAGGTGGTTCTGGATGACGTCGCGCGCCGCGCCCACGCCGTCGTAGTAGCTCGCCCGTCCACCGATGCCGATGTCCTCGGCCATCGTGATCTGGACGTGGTCCACGTGCTCCGCGTTCCAGAGCGGCTCGAACATCCGGTTGGCGAACCGGAACGCGAGGATGTTCTGCACCGTCTCCTTGCCGAGGTAGTGGTCGATGCGGAACACCGCGTCCGAGGGGAAGACGCGCTCGATCACAGCATTGAGCTCCTGCGCGCTGGCCAGGTCGTGGCCGAAGGGCTTCTCGATGACCACGCGGCGCCACGGGCCCTCGGCCGGCTGCGACCGGTCGGCCAGGCCCTGGTCGGCCAGGTGGCGGGAGACGGCCTCGAACCAGTCCGGCGGGATGGAGAGGTAGAACGCGGTGTTCCCCCGCGTGCCGCGTGAGGTCTCGAGCTCGGCGAGCACCTCGTCGAGACGGACGTAGGCAGCCTCGTCGTCGAACGCGCCGGAGACGAAGCGCAGACCGCCCTGGAACTGGTCCCACACGGTCTCGTCGAACGTGGTCCGGGAGGAGGCCTCGACGGCGGCGCGCACGTAGTCGGCGAACTCCTCGTCGGACCAGCTGCGGCGACCGAAGCCGACGAGGGAGAACGCCGGCGGCAGCAGGCCGCGTTGGGCCAGGTCGTACATGGCCGGCAGGAGCTTCTTCTTCGCCAGGTCGCCCGTCACGCCGAACAGCACGAGCGCCGACGGGCCCGCGATGCGGGTCAGGCGCCGGTCACGGGGGTCGCGCAGCGGGTTGCGGGGGGCGGTCCGGGACTCACCGGCCACGGACGGCGCTCCTCAGGGCCTCGATGCCCGCGTCGCGGCGGCGCAGGTGCAGGGTGACCACGGGGCGGCCGAGATCGCCCAGCACCCGGGCGTCGCCCGCTGCCTGCGCGGCGATGAGCCTGCCCAGGGAGAACGGGCGGCCGGGCACCTCGAGGTCCAGGCCGGCGTCGCCGGTGATCTGCAGGAACACGCCGACGGCCGGGCCGCCCTTGTGGAACTGTCCGGTGGAGTGCAGGAACCGCGGACCCCAGCCGAACGTGACCGGGCGGCCGACCAGGTCCGCCAGGTCCGCGCGCAGCTCCTCGAGCTCGGCGTCGTCATGACGGGAGAGGTAGGCGTGGACCGCCAGGTAGCCGCCCTCGGGCACCAGTGCCGCCGTGGCGCGCAGCACGCCGGCCAGGTCCGGGGCAGAGGTCACGGACGCCGGGCCGGAGACCTCGACACCCTCCACCTCGCCGTCGGCCGGCCGCTCGGCGGCGGGGCCGTCCAGCAGGGTGCGGGCGGCGGCCTTGGCGGCCTCCACGTCCGGCTGGTCGAAGGGGTTGATCCCGAGCAGGCGGCCGGCCACCGCGGTGGCCACCTCCCACAGCAGCAGCTGGGCGCCGAGCGAGCCGGCGACCTGCACGCCGTGGCCCGGGGCCGCGACGTCGTCCTCGCCGACGAGCTGCACCTGCAGCAGGTCGGGGGCGTCCCACACGGTCTCGGGGTCGCCGGGGGCGACGACGACGGGCAGCAGCCCGGTGCCGTCCTTGCCCGTGGACTCGGCGATCAGCTGCTCGATCCAGGCCGGCAGTCCGGCGATGCCGGACCCGTGGTCGGCGAAGACGAGCTTGTCGCGCAGCGGGCGGGTGCCGCCCAGGGCCGCGCCGAGCTGCAGGCCCGGGTTGTCCTCGTCGTCGGCGATCAGCAGGTCGAGCACGGCCTCCGCGTCGTCCAGCAGGGCCGCGACGTCCACGCCGGCCAGGCCGGTGGGGACCAGGCCGAACGCGGTGAGGGCCGAGAAACGCCCGCCCACGGTCGGGTCCGCGGTGAAGACGGCGCGCCAGCCGGCGGACTCGCACGCGGCGTGCAGCGGTGAGCCCGGGTCCGTGACGGCGACCAGGCGGGTGCGGGGGTCGATCCCAGCGTCGCGGAACGCGGCCTCGACGACGCGGCGCTGCGAGTCGGTCTCCACGGTGGAGCCGGACTTGGAGGAGACCACCAGCACGGTTCGCTCGAGGTCGCGCTCGAGGGCGCGGGAGACCTGGAGCGGGTCCGTGGAGTCCAGGACCTCGAGCTCGACGCCGGCCGTCGCCGCGATCACCTCGGGGGCCAGGGACGAGCCGCCCATGCCCGCCAGGACCACGCGGTCCACGCCCTCGGCGCGCAGCTCCCGGGTCAGCTGGGCGATGTGCGGGACGAGGGCGCGGGAGTCCTCGAACAGGTCGATCCAGCCGAGCCGCTTGGCGGCCTCGTCGCGGGCCGGCGCCCCCCACAGGTCGGCGTCCTGCGCCCCGAGGCGGGAGGCGACGCGGTCCTGGAGGAGGGCGGGCAGATGGCGGTCGATCGCCTCGAGGGCGGCTCCGGTGGCGGTGAGGCCGAGGGTGCTCATGGGGGGTCCTTCCGTGCGCGTGGCGAGCGGGCGGCGGGGTCGGGGGGCGGGTGCGGTCAGCGATGGGCGTCGAGCCCGGAGCGGACCGAGCCGAGCAGCTCGTCCCACGCGGCCTCGAACTTCTCCAGGCCCTCAGTCTCCAGCACGTCCACGACGTCCTGGTAGGACACGCCTGCCGCGCCGACCGCGTCGAGCAGGGCATCGGCCTCGGCGTAGGCGCCCGTGACGGTGTCCGCCGCAATCACCCCGTGGTCGGCGACCGCCTCGAGGGTCTTCTCCGGCAGGGTGGTCACGGTGTGCGGTGCCACGAGTTCGGTGACGTACAGCGTGTCCGGCAGGGCGGGGTCCTTGACGCCGGTGGAGGCCCACAGGGGCCGCTGCACGGGGGCGCCGGCCGCCTCGAGCAGGCGCCAGCGCTCCGAGTCCAGGGCCTGCTCGAAGGCTCGGTAGGCCAGGCGCGCGTTGGCGACGGCGGCCCGGCCGGTCAGCGCCTCGGCCTCGGGGGTGCCGATCGCGCGCAGCCGCGCGTCGACCTCCGTGTCCACACGGGAGACGAAGAAGGAGGCCACCGAGTGGAGGCGGCGGACGTCGTGCCCGTTCGCCCGGGCCTTCTCCAGGCCGGTGAGCCAGGCGTTGAGCACCCGGCGGTAGCGGGGCAGGGAGAAGATCAGGGTCACGTTCACGCTGATGCCCGCGCCGAGCACGTCCGCGATGGCGGACAGGCCCTCCACGGTCGCGGGGATCTTCACCATGAGGTTGGGACGGTCGACGGCCGCCGCCAGCTCGCGGGCCTGCGCCACGGTGCCGGCGGCGTCGCGGGCCAGGCGCGGATCGACCTCAAGGGAGACGAAGCCGTCCGCCCCGCCGGTGCGCTCGTGGACGGGCGCGAGCACGTCGGCGGCGCGGCGCACGTCCTCGGTCGTCAGGGCGACGACGGCCTCGTCCACCGAGGCGCCGGCCGCGGCGAGTTCGCGCAGCTGTCCCTGGTAGGCGCCCGCGTCCGCGAGGGCGACCGCGAAGATGGACGGGTTCGTGGTGACGCCGGTGACCGAGCGGGTGGCGATCAGCTCTTCGAGCGTGCCCTCGTCCAGCCGCGTGCGGGAGAGGTCGTCGAGCCAGATCGACACACCGGCCTGGGCCAGCGCGGCGGTGTTCGGGTTCTGCGGGGTGCTCATGGTCTGCGGGTGCCTTCCCTTCGGGGTGGACGTGCTCGGGGCGCCGTGGGCGCCGGGCCTCAGAGGAGGCCGCGGGTCACCTCGGCGACGTGCTCGCCAGTGAATCCGTACTTCTCCATCAGGCGGGCGCCGTCGGCCGACTCGCCGTAGTGCTCGAGGCTCACGCGGGCGCCCGGGGAGGAGGCCGTCACCGTGTGCTCGAACCACGGCATCGCGATGCCGGCCTCGACGGAGACGCGGACCGGGGCGTCGGGGCCGTCGGGCAGGACCTCGGCCCGGTAGGCCTCGTCCTGCTCGGCGAACCACTCGAGGCAGGGGGCGGAGACGACGCGGGTCGGGACGCCGTCGGCCTGCAGCAGCGCGCGGGCCCGCACGGCCACGGAGACCTCGGAGCCGGTCGCGATCAGCAGCGCGCGGGCCGGCGTCGGCGCGCCGTCGGCATCCGTGGCGTCGATGAGGACGTAGGCGCCGCGGGCCACGCCCGAGGCGGGGGCGAAGCCGTCCGTGTCCCGGGGGAGCACGGGCAGGCTCTGCCGGGACAGGACGAGTCCGGCCGGGCGGTCCCGGTGCTCGAGCACCGTCCGCCACGCCCACGCGGTCTCGTTGGCGTCGGCCGGGCGGACGACGTCGAGCCCGGGGATGGCCCGCAGGGCGGCCAGGTGCTCCACCGGCTGGTGCGTGGGGCCGTCCTCGCCGAGGCCGATGGAGTCGTGCGTCCACACGTACGTGCTCGGGGTGCCCATGAGGGCGGCCAGGCGGACGGCGGGGCGCATGTAGTCGGAGAACGTCAGGAACGTGCCCATGTAGGCACGGGTCAGGCCGCCGATCGTGATGCCGTTGACGATCGCCCCGGCCGCGAACTCGCGGACGCCGAAGTGCAGGGTGCGGCCGTACTCGTGGCCCTGCCACGTGGCGGTGGAGCGGCGGGCCGGGATGAAGGAGGGCTCGCCCTTCATGGTGGTGTTGTTCGACCCGGCGAGGTCGGCCGAGCCGCCCCAGAGCTCGGGCATGACCGGCGCGAGGGCCGTGAGCACCTCTCCGGAGGCCGCGCGCGTGGCCAGGCCCTTCTCGTCCGCGTCCCAGGACGGGAACGCGTCCGCGAAGCCAGCGGGCAGCTCTCGTCCGGCCAGTCGGTCGTACAGCCGCGCGTTCTCCGGGTTCGCCTCGCGCCAGGCCTGGAACGCCGCCTCCCAGCCGCGGCGGTACTCTGCCGAGCGCTCGGCGATGGACCGGGCGCGGGCCAGGAGCTCGGGGTCGACGTCGAAGGTCTTGGTCGGGTCCAGCCCGAGGCTCTCCTTGAGGCCGGCGACCTCGTCCGTGCCGAGCTTGGAGCCGTGGATGCCGCCGGTGTTCTGCTTCGTGGGGGAGGGCCAGCCGATCACGGTGCGCAGCTTGATCAGCGAGGGCCGGCCGGTCTCGGCCTTGGCCGCGACGAGGGCGTCGTACAGGGCCTCCACGTCCTCCGTGTACTCGGTCACGGCGTGGCCCTGGGCGCCGTTGGTCCAGTCGACCTCCTGCACGTGCCAGCCGTAGGCCTCGTAGCGGCGGACCACGTCCTCGGTGAACGCGATGTCCGTGTCGTCCTCGATCGAGATGCGGTTCGCGTCGTAGACGACGACCAGGTTCCCGAGCTCCTGGTGCCCGGCCAGCGAGGAGGCCTCGGCGGCGACGCCCTCCTGGATGTCCCCGTCGGAGGCGAGCACGAACACGTGGTGGTCGAACGGGGAGGTGCCGGGGGCGGCGTCGGGGTCCATCAGCCCGCGCACGCGGCGCTGCTCGTACGCGAAGCCGACGCCCATCGCCAGGCCCTGGCCCAGCGGACCCGTGGTCACCTCGACGCCGTGGGTGTGGCCGTACTCCGGGTGGCCCGGGGTCCTGGATCCCTCGGTGCGCAGCCCCTGGATGTCCTCGATCTCGAGCCCGGCGCCCGCGGCGAACAACTGCAGGTACTGGATGAGCGAGGCGTGGCCCGCGGAGAGGATGAAGCGATCCCGGCCCTCCCAGCGGTCGTCCGTGGGGTCCAGGTGCATGACGTTCTGGTACAGCTGCCACGCCACGGGGGCCAGCGAGATCGCGGTGCCGGGGTGGCCGTGCCCGGCCTTCTCCACGGCGTCCGCCGAGAGCGCCTTGAGCGTGTCCACCATCCGGCGGTCCTGCTCCGAGTAGACGAACCCGCGGGCCGGGGCCACCCGGTCCAGGGTCGGGGGGGTGGACGGCTGCGCGGCGTCGGTCACGGGTTCTCTCCTGGCGGATCGGGAGCGTCGGGGTGCGGCCCCGGCCGACGCCGGGGCGTCGCGGCGCGGGGCCGTCGTCCCAGCCTAGCCGCGCGACGGCGGGGCGGGCCCGACCGGGCGCCTCATGACATGCTTCGCCCCCGGGCGAACAGCCGTTGACACGAGTAGACTGGGTCAAGGCCTGACCGCAGGCGGACCGCCCGAGTGGCCGATCCGAACCCCGGGACGGGCACGCCCACCGTCCCCTCACCGTGAGAAGCAGATGTCATCCTCCCTGGAGTCGCCGTCCGCCGCCCGCGTCGCCGCCGCCGAGCCCGGCGTCGTCGACCGGTCCCCGCTGCCCCTGCGCCGCAAGGTCCGGGCGTACGTCGAGCTGACGAAGCCCCGGGTGATCGAGCTGCTGCTGGTGACCACGCTGCCGACCATGATCTTCGCGCAGCGCGGCTTCCCGGACGTGCTCACCATGATCGCCACGCTCGTCGGCGGTGCGCTCGCCGCCGGCGCCTCCGGCACCTTCAACTGCTACATCGACCGCGACATCGACCGGGTCATGAAGCGCACCGAGAACCGGCCGCTCGTCACCGGCGAGGTCACCCCCCGCGAGGCCCTCGTGTTCGCGTGGGTGCAGACGGTCGTGTCCATCCTGATCCTCGGGTTCGGCGCCAACTGGCTGGCGGCCGGCCTGGGCGTGGCCGCCATCTTCTTCTACGTGGTCGTGTACTCGCTCGTGCTCAAGCGCCGCACGGAGCAGAACATCGTGTGGGGCGGCATCGCCGGCTGCTTCCCCGTGCTGATCGGCTGGGCGGCCGTGCGCGAGACCGTCGAGTGGCCGGCCATCGTGCTGTTCCTCGTGGTCTTCCTGTGGACGCCCCCGCACTACTGGCCGCTGTCCATGAAGTACAAGCGCGACTACCAGCAGGCCGACGTGCCGATGCTCGGCGCCATCGCCTCCGCGCGCCACGTCTCCAACCAGGTCGTGCTCTACGCGTGGGCCACCGTGGCGTGCTCCCTCCTGCTCGTGCCGATGGGCTGGGCCGGCATCGTCTACACCGCGGTCGCGCTCGTCGTCGGAGGCTGGTTCATCTGGGAGTCCCACGTGCTGCAGGTGCAGGCCCAGCGCGAGGACTTCGAGGACCGCAAGGCCATGAAGGTCTTCCACCTCTCCATCACCTATCTGACGCTGCTGTTCATCGCCCTGGCCGTGGACCCGTTCGTGGGTGCGCCGCTGATGCACTTCGGCGCCTGACCTCGGGTCCGCCCCGGGCGCTCCCCGGGACGCAGACGACGACGGCCCCGCACCAGCCGGTGCGGGGCCGTTCGCGTGCGCGGGGTGTCAGCCCGCAGCGACGGTGCGCGCGGGCGTGGCGGTCTCGACCGCGGCACCGGGTCCGGCCGTGACGTAGCGGGCGACCTGCCGGTCCCAGGCCTCCGTCGCCGACGCCACGAGCAGTGCCGAGCCGAGCATGTGCAGCAGGACCACACCGATCGGCAGGCCCGTGAAGTGCTGGGTGTAGCCCACGGCGGCCTGGAACACGAGGGCGAGCAGGAGCCGCAGCACGGCGGCGCGCTGCAGGCGGGAGGCGCCGGCCGCGCGGCGCACCGTGAAGAACAGGACCAGGGCGGCCGCCAGGAGCAGGTACACCGGGACCACGTGGGCACGCGTGACCAGCAGCGGGTCGAACTCGTGGCGCGGCGAGCCGGGGTCGCCGGAGTGCGGGCCCGTGCCGGTCACCACGGTGCCCAGGTACACGGCGGCCCACGTCAGCGCGAACGCCGCCCAGGCGGCGGCACGGGACCGGCCGGTGGTGGCGCCGTCCACGAGGGGCACCCCCGCCCGGCCGGCACGGCGCTCGGCGGCGATGCGCACCACGAGCAGGGTCGCCACGGCCACCATGATCGAGGACACGATGAAGTGGCCGGCCACCCACCACGGGTTCAGATTCGTCAGGACCACGACGCCGCCCACGAGGGCCTGCGCGGGAATGCCGGCCAGCAGGCCCACGGAGAGCCAGAAGGGGCTCCGGTGGGTGCCGCGCAGGTTCCACAGGGACAGGAACATGGCGGCGGCGATGACCACCAGGACGAACGTCAGCGTCCGGTTGCCGAATTCGATGTAGCCGTGGATGCCCATCTCCGGGGTGTTGGTGAGGGACTCGGGCGAGCACTTGGGCCACGTGGGGCAGCCCAGGCCGGAGCCGGTGAGGCGCACGGCGCCGCCGGTGACGATGATGCCGATCTCGGACGCCAGTGACGCCACGGCGAGGGCCATGGTGGCCTTCGAGAGGCGCTGCGGCAGACGGGCGGCGAGTCCGGCCGGGGCGGTCCGGGCCGCGGGGGTGGTGGTGGACACGGTGTCCTTCCGATCGTTCGATGCAGGGGGACGGGGAACGGCTCAGGGCCGCCAGCGGAACCAGCGGAGCGCGGCCGCGACGGCCACGGCGCCCCACAGGGTGAGCACGAGCAGGGGGACGGGCGACCAGGCCCCGTCCAGGAGGGCGGCCCGCAGGGCCGTGCCCAGCGCGCCGGAAGGGAGCAGGCCCACGCCGGGGACCCGGGCGGGGAACACCGTGCCGCCGACGGCGCCGAACAGCACCCACAGCAGGTTGGCGACGGCGAGGGTCGCCTCCGGCCGGGCCGTGCCGGCGAGCAGCAGCCCGAGGGCCGTGAAGGCGGCGGCCCCCAGTGCGAGGGCGACCAGGGCCGGCAGGATCCCCTCGGGGTCCGGACGCCACCCGAGCGCCAGGCCGACGCCGCCGATCACGCTCACCTGCACCAGCAGGAGGGCCACCACCGCCAGGGCCTTGCCGGCGACGAGGCCGAGCGTGCCCAGCGGGGTGGTGGCCAGGGCGGCGAGCACGTCGTAGCGACGCTCGAAGCCCGTGGCGATCGCGGTGGCCGTGAACGCGGAGCTGATCACGGCCAAGGCGAGCACGCCGGGCACGGCCACGTCCAGGCCCGATCGGCCCGGGGCGTCGAGCAGGCCGGTGACGTGCACGCCCACGAGCGCGAGCAGGGGCAGCACCACGGTCACGAGCAGCTGCTCGCCGTTGCGCAGCGCGGTGCCGGTCTCGTAGCCGGCCTGACGCAGGACGCGGGCGGCCAGCGGGGCGGCGCCCGCGTGGGCTCCGGTGCCGGCCGGGGCGCGGTGGTCGACGACGGGCGTGCTCATGCGGCGGTCTCCCGGAGGATCTGCTCGAGGCGCAGTCCGGCGCGCTCGAATCGGGTGGGCATCAGGGCGTGCTCCCGCCAGCTCGCCGCGAGGACGGCCAGGTCGTCCGGGCCGCGGACGCCGGCCACGCGCAGGCGGGCGGACTCGCCGAGGCCGGCCGCGCGCAGCGGCGCGGGCAGGGTGTCCGCCCAGGCGCGGACGGCGTCGGGGGAGGCGTCGCCGAAGTCCACGTCGACGACGTCGCCCTCGGCCACGCGCGTGAGCTCGGACAGCGGGCCGGAGCGCACCACGCGGCCGGCGCGCAGGATGGCGACGTCGTCCGCGAGCCGCTCGGCGTCGTCGAGCAGGTGCGTGGTCAGCAGCACGGCGGCGCCGCGGTCGGTCTGTTCCCGCACGACGTCGTGCACGACGGGCCGGGTCTCCGGGTCGAGGCCCGCGGTGGGCTCGTCGAGGAACAGCATGTCCGGCCGGCCGACGAGGGCGGCCGCGAGCGCGACGCGCTGGCGCTGGCCGCCGGAGAGGCGGCGCAGGGGGCGGCCGGCGACCTCGGCGATCAGCAGGCGCTCCAGCAGCGGCTCGACGGGCAGCGGGTCGCGGTACAGGGACGCCACGTGGCCGACGAAGCGGCGGGCGGGGATCGCGGGCGGCAGGCCGCCCTCCTGCCACATCACGCCGATGCGGGCGCGCAGGTCGGCGGAGGCCCGCCACGGGTCTGCGCCGAAGACGCGCACGGTGCCGGCGTCGGGCCGGTCCATGCCGTGGCAGAGGCCGAGGGTGGTGGACTTGCCGGCCCCGTTGGGGCCGAGCAGCACCGTGACGGCGCCGGCACGGGCGGTGAGGTCGACGCCCCGCAGGACGGGGGTGCGGGACCGGCCGCGGCCGAGGCTCCGGTGGACGTCGCTCAGGCGCAGGACGGGCTCGTCGCGCGGCACGGGATCCGGGGTCAGGGGAGGTCGGGGCACTGTGCCAGTCTAGTCCTCGGGCCCTGCGACCCCGGCTCGTGGGGCCGGGGGTGCCCGGGCCTGCGGCGGGTTCCGCCGCGGGCGTCATCAAGCCAGGTGAGCCTCACTTGAACCGTTCCAGATCAATAGGTCATGATGGCGTGGTGTATTCGGATCAGTCTGCGTCGCCCCCCGCTCCGGCCCCGGCCGAGGGCACGCGCGAGCGTGTGCTGCAGCTGGTCCTGACGCGTGGACCCGTGAGCGCGGCCGAGATCGGCCGCGAGCTGGAGCTGACCGCGGCCGCCGTGCGCCGCCATCTGGACGCGCTCGAGGAGGACTCGCTCGTCGAGGTCAAGCGGGTCACCGCGGCCCGCGGCGCGGGACGGCCTTCCCGCCGCTACGTGGTCACCTCGCACGCGCAGGAGCACCTGCCCAAGGACCACCTCGCCGTCGCCCTGGACACCCTGGCCCGCCTCGAGGAGCTCGGCGGGGAGGAGGAGGTGCGCCGCACCGCGCGCCACGCCTTCCGGGAGATCGAGGAGCGCTTCACGGCCGCCGTCGACGGCCGGGAGACCGCGCTGCAGGACCGCACCCGGATCCTCGCGCGGGTCCTCGACGAGGCCGGCTACGCCGGCACGCTGCGCCACTTCGGCGCGGGCCTGGCGCCCACCCTCCGCGCGGACCAGGTCTGCCAGGGGCACTGCCCGTTCCAGGGAATTCCCGCCCGCCATCCGGAGTTCTGTGAAGAGGAGACCGCGCTGTTCGCCCGCCTGCTCGAGGTGGACGTGCGCCGGCTCTCGACCCTCGCCGCCGGCGCCCACGTGTGCACCACACACGTGCCGCTGGGCCGCGACTGAGCCGCGCGGGCCACGCCCCGGCTCCCGCCGACCACCCGACCGACCCCGACCGCAGTGACTAGTGAGAGAGGCTGAGATGACCGACCAGATCGTCCAGCGGGACTCCGCGGAGACCGCCGACCCCGGCGTGATCCAGGAGATCCTCGACAAGAACCCCGAGCTCAACGCCATCGGCGCCTACCAGTACGGCTGGGCCGACTCCGACGCGGCCGGCGAGAAGGCCGTCCGCGGTCTGAACGAGGACGTCGTGCGCGACATCTCCGGCAAGAAGGACGAGCCGGAGTGGATGCGCGACCTGCGCCTCAAGGCCCTCAAGTACTTCGAGCGCAAGCCGATGCCGGCGTGGGGCCCGGACCTGTCCGGCATCGACTTCGACAACATCAAGTACTTCGTGCGCTCCACCGAGGGCCAGGCCAAGACCTGGGAGGACCTGCCCGAGGACATCCGCAACACCTACGAGCGCCTGGGCATCCCCGAGGCCGAGCGCGAGCGTCTCGTGGCCGGCGTCGCCGCCCAGTACGAGTCCGAGGTCGTCTACCACCAGATCCGCGAGGACCTGGAGGAGCAGGGCGTCGTGTTCCTCGACACCGACACCGCGCTCAAGGAGCACCCGGAGATCTTCGAGGAGTACTTCGGCACCGTGATCCCGGTCGGCGACAACAAGTTCGCCTCCCTGAACACGGCCGTGTGGTCCGGCGGCTCCTTCGTGTACGTGCCCAAGGGCGTGCACGTGGAGATCCCGCTGCAGGCCTACTTCCGCATCAACACGGAGAACATGGGCCAGTTCGAGCGGACGCTGATCATCGCGGACGAGGACTCGTACGTGCACTACATCGAGGGCTGCACCGCCCCGATCTACCAGTCCGACTCGCTGCACTCGGCCGTCGTGGAGATCGTGGTGAAGAAGAACGCCCGCGTGCGCTACACCACCATCCAGAACTGGTCCACGAACGTGTACAACCTCGTGACCAAGCGCGCCGTGGTCGAGGCCGGCGGCACCATGGAGTGGATCGACGGCAACATCGGCTCCAAGGTGACCATGAAGTACCCGGCCGTGTACCTGACCGGCGAGCACGCCACCGGCGAGACCCTCTCCGTCGCGTTCGCGGGCAAGGACCAGCACCAGGACACCGGCTCCAAGATGGTGCACATGGCCCCGCACACGAACTCCTCGATCGTGTCCAAGTCCGTGGCCCGCAGCGGCGGCCGCGCCGCCTATCGCGGCCTGGTGCAGATCGCCGAGGGCGCGAACGGCTCCGCGAACTCGGTGGTGTGCGACGCCCTGCTCGTGGACACGGTCTCCCGCTCCGACACGTACCCGTACATCGACATCCGCGAGGACGACGTGACCCTCGGCCACGAGGCGACCGTCTCGAAGGTGTCCGAGGAGCAGCTCTTCTACCTCATGAGCCGCGGCATGTCCGAGGACGAGGCCATGGCCATGATCGTGCGCGGCTTCATCGAGCCGATCGCCCGCGAGCTGCCCATGGAGTACGCGCTCGAGCTCAACAAGCTGATCGAACTGCAGATGGAAGGATCGGTGGGCTGACATGACCGACACCGTGGAGAACACCCAGCGGACCATGATCCCGGGCATGGGCGAGGAGGGCGAGAAGCTCACCGTCGCGCAGAACCCGGCCGCCCGGGCCGGGGGCCGGGAGCGCAACGCCGCGGGCTCGCGCGCCGATCGCCTCAGCTCCTTCGAGCTGTCCGACTTCCCCGTGCTCACGGGGCGCGAGGAGGACTGGCGCTTCACCCCGCTCAAGCGCCTGGGCGGGCTGCACCTGCCCGAGGGCGACGACGCGCGCCTGACCGGTGCCGCGCCCGCCGTGGCCGTGGCCGAGCAGGCCGGCGTCACGGTGGAGACCGTGGCCCGCGACGACGCCCGCGTCGGCTCCGTCCTGACCCCCGACGACCGCGTGTCCGCCGCGGCCTGGAACTCGGTCTCCGAGGCCACCGTCGTCACGATCTCCGGCGAGGTCGCCGAGCCGGTGCGCATCGACGTCGTCGGCTCCTCCGCCGACCCGGCCGCGATGCACCTGACCGTGCTCGTGGAGGAGAACGCGCAGGCCGACGTCGTGATCGCCCACCGCGGCACCGCCGTGCTGGCCCAGAACGTCGAGTTCGACGTGCGCCGCGACGCCCGCCTGAACGTGGTCGCGCTGCAGGCCTGGGAGGGCGATGCCGTGCACGTCTCGGCCCAGCAGGCCTCGGTCGCCACGAACGCGCACTTCAAGCACGTGGCCGTGTCCTACGGCGGCGGCGTGGTGCGGCTGACCCCGACCGCGCGGTTCGCCGCCGAGCGCGGTGAGGCCGAGATGTACGGCCTGTACTTCGCCGACGCCGGGCAGCACCTCGAGAACCGCCTGTTCGTGGACCACAACCAGCCGGACTGCGTCTCGAACGTGCTCTACAAGGGCGCCCTGCAGGGCACGGACGCGCGCACCGTGTGGGTGGGCGACGTGCTGATCCGCAAGGAGGCCGAGGGCACGGACACGTACGAGAAGAACCAGAACCTGCTGCTCTCCGACGGGGCGCGCGCGGACTCGGTGCCGAACCTGGAGATCGAGACCGGCGTGATCGAGGGGGCGGGCCACGCGTCCGCGACCGGCCGCTTCGACGAGACCCAGCTGTTCTACCTGATGGCCCGCGGCATCCCCGAGACCGAGGCCCGCCGCCTGATCGTGCGCGGCTTCCTCAACGAGATCATCCAGAAGATCGGTGTCGGCGACGTCGAGGACGAGCTGACCGCCGTCATGGAGGACGAGCTCCGCATCGCGCAGCTCTGACCGACGCCCCGCAGACCCCACCGCCTTCCACCCGAGGAGAACCACCATGGCAACCCTGCAGATCACCGACCTGCACGTGCAGATCGCGACCGAGAACGGCCCCAAGGAGATCCTGAAGGGCCTCTCCCTGACCATCGAGACGGGCGAGACCCACGCGATCATGGGCCCGAACGGCTCCGGCAAGTCCACCCTGGCCTCGACCATCGCCGGCCACCCGCGCTACGAGGTCACCTCCGGCTCCATCACCCTCGACGGTGAGGACGTCCTGGAGATGGGCGTCGACGAGCGCGCCCAGGCCGGCCTCTTCCTGGCCATGCAGTACCCCGTGGAGATCCCGGGCGTCACCATGACCAACTTCCTGCGCACCGCCAAGACCGCGCTCGACGGCCAGGCCCCCTCGCTGCGCACCTGGACCAAGGACGTCAAGGGCGCCTTCGAGGCCCTGCAGATCGACCCGGCGTTCATGAACCGCAACGTCAACGAGGGCTTCTCCGGCGGCGAGAAGAAGCGCGCCGAGATCCTCCAGCTCGAGCTGTTCAAGCCCAAGTTCGCGATCCTCGACGAGACCGACTCCGGCCTCGACGTCGACGCGCTGCGCATCGTCTCCGAGGGCGTCAACCGCGCCCAGGCGCAGAACGAGATGGGCACCCTGCTGATCACCCACTACACGCGGATCCTCAACTACATCAAGCCGGACCACGTGCACGTGCTGGTGGACGGCCGCGTCGCCGAGTCCGGCGGCCCGGAGCTCGCCGAGCAGCTCGAGGCCGAGGGCTACGCCCGCTTCGAGAAGGCCGCGGCGGGGGCCTGAGATGACGGAGACCACGAACCAGGCGCCCACGGAGGACATCCGTGAGGCCCTCAAGGACGTGATCGACCCGGAGCTGGGCGTCAACGTCGTGGACCTGGGCCTGCTCTACGGGCTGCACTACGCCGACGACGGCGCGCTGCTCGTGGACATGACCCTGACCACCGCGGCCTGCCCGCTCACGGACGAGATCGAGGACCAGGTCTCCCGCGCGATCGGCACCATGGTGGACGAGTGGCGGCTGAACTGGGTCTGGATGCCCCCGTGGGGCCCCGAGCGGATCACCGAGGACGGTCGCGACCAGATGCGCGCCCTCGGCTTCAACATCTGATCCGGCCCGGACCACGACGGCGGCCCGTCACCTTCGCGCAGAAGGTGACGGGCCGCCGTCGTGGTGGGGGAGTGCGGACGGGCCGGCAGGCGCCCCGGCGCTCCCGGCTCAGATGTCCAGGGAGGAGGCCCGGAAGGTGTCGCACTGGCGGATGTCGGGCTCCTGCTGGGAGCTCTGGTAGCCGCGCATGAACCAGGCCATGCGCTGCTCCGAGGTGCCGTGCGTGAACGCCTCGGGGTCCACCCGGCCGGTGTGGGTGGACTGGATGCGGTCATCGCCCACGGCGGAGGCCGCGTCGATGGCCTGGCGCAGCTGGCCCTGCGAGATCGGCTTCAGGAACGGCGCACCGGACTCGGGGTCCACGGTGGAGGCGGCGTGCCCGGCCCACATGCCGGCGAAGCAGTCGGCCTGCAGCTCCGCGCGCACGGCGCCGGAGGTGGGGCCGGTGGTCCCGTCCTTCGAGTGCTGCAGGTAGCCGGTCACCTGCTGGACGTGGTGGCCGTACTCGTGCGCCACGATGTACTCCTCCGCCAGCGGTCCGCCCTCGGCGCCGAAGTCGGTCTGCAGCGTCTCGAAGAACGCGGTGTCGAAGTACATGGACTCGTCCGCCGGGCAGTAGAACGGGCCCGTGGCCGAGGAGGCGCTGCCGCAGCCGGTGCTCACGCCGCCCTGGAACAGGGTGAGCTGCGGCTGGCGCCACTGGATGTCCGAGAACTGCGCGAGGTACTCGCCCCAGAACTCGTCCGCGGCCTCGGTGGTCGCGACGACGCGGCAGTCGGTGTTCTGGTTGGCGTCCGCACCGCTGGCGCACTCCTCGTCCGAGAGGGGCTGGCTCTGGCCGCCCGAGCCCGTCTGCTGCTGGTACTGGCTCTGGCCGACGGACCCGCCACCCGTGTCGATCCCGAGCTGCTCGGCCAGCCCGGGGGCGAAGATCGCGAGCAGCACCGCGAGCAGGCCGCCGCCACCGCCGATGGCGATGCCCCGGCCCCCCAGCCCGCCGCCACCGCCCGATCGGGCCCGGCCGGCGTCGATCTGCACGTTCTCGTTGAAGCTCATGGGGCCAGAGTGTAGACGGACTAGACTGGCCCGGCACCGCGCTGGCCCCCGCCCGTCGAGATCGGCCGGGCCCCGCCGATGCACCCCTGTTCCCCCCTCGACCCTTGGAGTCTGACACCCCCATGCTGACCGTCACCGATGTCGAACTGCGCGTGGGCGCCCGTCTCCTCATGGACGAGGTGAACTTCCGCGTGGACAAGGGGGACAAGGTCGGCCTCGTGGGGCGCAACGGCGCCGGCAAGACGACGCTGACCAAGGTGTTGGCCGGCGGCGGGCAGCCCACGGCGGGCACCGTGACCCGGACCGGGCGCATCGGCTATCTGCCCCAGGACCCCAAGGTCGAGGACATGGACCAGTCCGGCCGCGACCGCATCCTCTCCGCCCGCGACCTGGACCAGACCATCCGGCGCATGCGCGAGGCCGAGGCCGGGATGGCCGCCGTCGACGACGCCGAGCGGGAGCGGGCGATGAACCGCTACTCCCGCCTGGAGGCGGAGTTCGAGGCCCGCGGCGGCTACGCGGCCGAGTCCGAGGCCGCCCGGATCACGTCCAACCTCGGCCTGCCGGACCGCGTGCTGGACCAGCCGCTGCACACCCTCTCCGGCGGCCAGCGCCGCCGCGTGGAGCTCGCCCGCATCCTCTTCTCCGACGCGGACATCATGCTGCTGGACGAGCCCACCAACCACCTCGACCACGACTCGATCGTGTGGCTGCGCGACTACCTGAAGACCTACTCCGGCGGCCTCCTGATGATCTCGCACGACGTGGAGCTCATGGAGATGACCGTGAACAAGGTCCTCTACCTGGACGCGAACCGGCAGACCATGGACGTCTACAACATGACGTGGAAGAACTACCTCGCCCAGCGCCAGCAGGACGAGGCGCGCCGCCGCCGGGAGTTCGCCAACGCGGAGAAGAAGGCCTCGGCCCTCATGGCCCAGGCCGAGAAGATGCGTGCCAAGGCGACCAAGGCCACCGCCGCGCAGAACATGATCAAGCGCGCCGAGCGGCTCATGCGCGGCGTCGAGGGCGAGCGCGCGGTCGACCGCGTGGCCGCGATCCGCTTCCCCACCCCGCAGGCCTCCGGCAAGACGCCGCTGCGCGCCGAGAACCTCTCCAAGTCCTACGGCTCGCTCGAGATCTTCACGGGAGTGGACCTGGCGATCGACCGCGGCTCGCGCGTGGTGATCCTGGGCTACAACGGCGCCGGCAAGACGACGCTGCTGCGCATGCTCGCCGGGGAGGAGACCCCGGACACCGGCGAGGTCCAGGCGGGCCACGGGCTCAAGCTGGGCTACTTCGCCCAGGAGCACGACACCCTGGACCAGGACGCGTCGGTCCTGGACAACATGCGCCACGCCGCCCCGCAGCTCGGCGACACCCAGGCGCGCACGCTGCTCGGATCGTTCCTCTTCCAGGGCGACGACGTCGACAAGCCCGCCCGCGTCCTCTCCGGTGGCGAGAAGACCCGCCTGGCGCTGGCCACGCTCGTGGCCTCGAGCGCGAACGTGCTGCTGCTGGACGAGCCCACGAACAACCTCGACCCCGCCAGCCGCGAGGAGATCCTGAACGCGCTGCAGCAGTACGAGGGCGCCGTGGTGCTCGTGACCCACGACGAGGGCGCCGTCGAGGCGCTCGACCCCGAGCGCGTGGTGCTGCTGCCGGACGGGGTCGAGGACCTCTGGAACGACGACTACAGGGACCTCATCACCCTCGCCTGAGTGCGCGGGCCGCCGAGGCGGAGGGCGGGCTCAGTCGAAGAGCGCGTCCTCGGCCTCCTCATCCGTGAGCCGCCCGTCGCGCCGCCGGACCGGCTTGGCGCGGGGGACCCGGTGAGCGGAGAGCAGCCCGTCGTCCGCGGCGTCGTCGAGGGCGTCGGCCCGGTCGTTGCGGGCGCGCATCCACGCGGAGTACCCCCACACCCCGAAGCCCATGGCCGCGAACAGGTACCACTGGATCGCGTAGGACAGGTGCGGGCCCTCGTCGAGGGTGGGCTCGACGAGCTTCTGCGGCATCGGCTCCACCGCCGGGTCCTCCGTGACCATGATCCCGTAGGCAGTTCCGGCCACGGGCCCGCCCACGGTGTCGGCGATCTCGGCGAGGTCGATCGAGGGCACCTGGCCCTCCGGGGCGTCGCGGTCCAGGGCCGGCTCCCCGGGCTTGACCCGCACCACGACCTCGGCGTGGCCGGCGGGCGGGGCCGGCACGGCGTCCGGCTGACCCGGACTGTTGCCCACCGGGAGCCAGCCGCGGTCCACCACGACGACGGGGCCCTCGTCCGTCCGGAACGGCACGAGCACCTCGTAGCCGGGCTGGCCGGCCCGGGGGCGGTTGCGGACGATGAGCGTCTCGTCGACGAGGTACTCGCCGGTCAGTGTCACGGGCGTCCACTCGTCGTCGGTCTGGAACGCGGTGAACAGCCGGGAGGCCTCGGCGAACGGAACCGGGTCGTCGTCGTAGTTCTCCAGGACGCGGTTGACGCGGTGCTGGACCTCCACGCGGCGGTCCCACTGCCACTGCGCGAGCGCATGGCACAGGAAGGCGAAGAGGACGCACACCACGAAGCCGAGGATCCACGGGCCGGTGGCGAGGAAGCCGAAGCGCAGGGCAGGAAGGCGTTCGGCGTCGCGGGCGGTCGGGTCCGTCATGGGGGCGGGGGTGCTCATGGGCGCGGGGGCTCCTGCGGGGTCTCGGGCGTGTCGACCTCGGGCGCCTGCGTGGCGGCCGGATCGAGCGGGCGGGAGCGCCGCAGGAAGCCGCGGGCGCTCAGGAAGTCGTCCAGGAAGGGCCGATGGTCCGTGCAGGCCAGCCAGGTCTTCACGCGGTCCGGGGCGTGGACGCGCGGGTTGTTCCACTCCAGGGCCCAGGCGGCCTCCGCGGTGCAGCCACGACGCGAGCAGACCGGCCGCTCGGGCCCGTCCACGGCGGCGTGCGGGGATCGGGCAGTGGAGGCACCGGCGGCGGGGTCAAGGCGGCCGGACGCGAGGGCGCCCAGCAGGTCCATGCCCGGCTCACCCGGGACCGCGCCGATCACGCGCCGCCCCGTCCGGGCAGGCCGGGACTGCCGGCGGACGAGGACCCTCGGCCCAGCGCCCGTGGCGCACGGTCGCGCGGGTCGTCCACGAGGTCGCCGGTGAGCACGACCGGCTCGGGCGCCGCCGCGTCGTCGGGGCGGGGGGTCAGGGCCGGTCCCTGGGCGGGCACGGCGCGCAGGGTGCCGGCCTGCTGCGGGCCGGTGTTGTTCACGCGCACGACGGCGACGTAGGGCAGCACGACCGCGCCGAGGATGAACCCGAGCTGCCACCAGCCGTGGGTGAAGAGCGCGGCGACGAAGCAGGCGGTGCGGAGCAGCATCTGGACCAGGTAGACCCTCATGCGCGCCTCCCGGTCCGCGCTGCGGCCGGCGGCGGCGGTGGTGACCCCCTGGACCTCCGGTGTCGCCCCGCGCCCGGCGTGGGCGGGACGGCCGGCTCGGGAGCCGGCGGCGGAGCTGGTCATGGCGCATCCTCCTGGCACGTCGCGCCCTGCGGGGCCCCCGCGCGGCCGCGGACGTAGAGTGGTGGTTCACATGCCGGCGCGCCCGCCGTCGGCGGCGTCCCGCAGGACGGCGTCGACGGCGCCGCGCCGGTGCTCCAGTCTAGTCCCGTCCCGTCCGGAAGGTGTTCCCATGGCCGATCAGACCACCACGCCCGCAGCGGACGCGCAGGCCGCCGGCCGCAGCGTCCTCGTCACGGGGGGCAACCGCGGCATCGGCCTGGCCATCGCCCGGGCGTTCGCCGCGAACGGCGACCGCGTGGCCATCACCTCCCGCTCGGGGGAGGGGCCGGAGGGGGTCCTCGCGGTCCGGGCCGACGTGACGGACGCGGCCTCCGTGGACGCGGCCTTCCGCGAGGTCGAGCAGGCCCACGGCCCGGTCGAGGTGCTCGTGGCCAACGCCGGGATCACCCACGACCAGCTGCTGCTGCGCATGTCCGAGGATGACTTCACCTCGGTGATCGACACGAACCTCACCGGCGCCTTCCGCGTGGTGCAGCGCGCCACCAAGGGCATGATACGCCTGAAGCGCGGCCGCATCGTCCTGATCTCCTCCGTGGTGGGCCTGCTCGGCTCGCCCGGCCAGGTCAACTACGCCGCCTCCAAGTCCGGCCTCGTCGGGATGGCCCGCTCGATCACGCGCGAGCTCGGCGCGCGCGGCATGACCGCGAACGTCGTGGCCCCCGGCTACATCGACACCGAGATGACGCAGTCCCTCGACGACGAGCTCAAGGCCCAGTACAAGACGTCCATCCCGGCCGGCCGCTTCGCCGCCCCGGAGGAGGTGGCCGGCGTCGTGCGCTGGCTGGCCTCGGACGAGGCCGCGTACATCTCCGGGGCCGTGATCCCCGTGGACGGCGGCCTGGGCATGGGCCACTGACGACCACCGACCGCTGAGCAGACAGGAAGCACAGAACATGACCGAGCAGGACCTGGCCGGACGCGGCGTCGTCGTCACCGGCTCCTCCCGCGGCATCGGAGCCGCCACCGCCGAGCTGCTGGCCGCCCGCGGCGCGGGCGTCGTGGTGAACTACCGCCAGAAGGCGCCGCGCGCGAACAAGGTGGTGCAGAGGATCGAGGAGGCCGGCGGCCGCGCCGTGGCCGTGGGCGGCGACGTGACCGTCGCCGAGGACCGGGCCGCGCTGCTGGACGCCGCCGTGGAGCACTTCGGCTCACTCGACGTGCTCGTGCTCAACGCCTCGGGCGGCATGGAGTCCCAGTTCGGCGAGGACTACGCCCTGAAGCTCAACCGTGACGCCCAGGCCGCGCTGGCCGACGCCGCGCTGGAGCGCATGGGCGCCGGCGGGCAGATCGTGTTCGTGACCTCCCACCAGGCGCACTTCATCGACGAGGTCGCCACCATGGACTCCTACGAGCCCGTGGCCCGCTCCAAGCGCGCCGGCGAGGACGCGCTGCGCGAGCGCATCCCCGCGTTCACGGAGAAGGGCGTGGGCTTTGTGGTGGTCTCCGGCGACATGATCGAGGGCACCATCACCGCCACCCTGCTCGACCGCGCCGAGCCCGGTGCCATCGAGGCCCGCCGCGAGGCCGCCGGCAAGCTCTACTCGGTGGAGGAGTTCGCCGCCGAGATCGCCTCTCTCGTGGGCCGCGACGACCTCGAGGTCGGCCACACCGAGCTCGTGGGCGGCGCCGAGGACTTCCTCGGGCAGGACTGAACCGCACCACACCCCTGACCACGAGGGCCGGATCCGTGGGATCCGGCCCTCGTGGCATCTCGGCTCGGGCGGCTCAGAGACCGAGGAGCCACCGCAGGGGGGTGAAGGAGGGCACGTCGACGACGACGTCCGCGTGCTCCCGGAGGATCGGCTTGGCGCACAGCGCCACGCCGCAGCCGGCCGCCTCGAGCAGATCGATGTCGTTGGCGCCGTCGCCCACGCCCACGGCCTGCTCGGGGGTGAGCCCCGCGTCCTCGGCCCAGGCGCGCAGCATGGCGGCCTTGGCCGCGCGGTCCACGACGTCGCCGAGCACCCTCCCGGTCAGGTGCCCGTCCCGCACCTCGAGCTCGTTGGCGCAGTAGGCGTGCACGCCCCACGCCTCGGCCAGCGGGGCGAGCACCTGGGTGAAGCCGCCGGAGACCGCGCACACCCGGCCGCCGGCCGCGGTGATGGCCTCGATCAGCGCGAGGGCTCCGTCGGTGGGCCGGATGGCCCGCACCACGTCCGCCACGACGCCCACGGGCAGCCCCGCGAGCGCCTCGACGCGCGCGTGCAGCGAGGCGGCGAAGTCGAGCTCACCGCGCATCGCCCGCTCCGTCACCTCAGCGACCTCGGCCTCGCGGCCGGCGTGGGCGGCGAGCAGCTCGATGACCTCCTGCCGGATCAGCGTGGAGTCCACGTCCGTCACCACGAGGGGCGCCGGCGCGGCGGCGACCGCCGCCGGCAGCGTGAGCACGTCCCACCCGGAGCCCGGCTCCGGGGCCGCCGCCCACTCGTCCGCGGCGAAGCGCCAGCCCAGCAGGCCGTCGTCGGTGAGCCGCTCGGCGTCGTCGGGCACGCCGGCCGGGGGCGCGTCCGTGACGAGGAGGGCGGGGTCGGCGGTGACGACGAGGCGGCGCAGGGTGCTCATGCGCGGCATCCTAGGCGGGGGTGCGGGCGCGGCCGGGCGTGCGTCGCATCGGCGACGCGCCGGCCGGCCGGACTAGGCTGGCCCCCATGACCACCCCCGCGCCTCCCGACGACTGGTTCCTCCCGGATGAGGACGCCGTGCTGCAGATGCGCCGCGTGCGCGTGCGCCGCGGCACCACCGACATCCTCGGCCCCCTGGACTGGACGGTCCGCGCGGGGCAGCGGTGGATCGTGATGGGCCCGAACGGCGCCGGCAAGTCCACGCTGCTCCAGCTGGCCGCGGCCCGCCTGCACCCGACCGCCGGCGACGTCGGCGTGCTGGACGAGGTGCTCGGCGCCGTCGACGTGTTCGAGCTGCGCCCGCGCATCGGCCTGTCCTCCGCCCAGCTCGCCGCCCAGGTGCCCGCGAACGAGACCGTGCAGGACGCCGTCGTCACCGCCGCCTACGGGATCACCGGCACGTGGCGCGAGCGGTACGAGACGGAGGATCGCGCCCGCGCGCTCGGCCTCGTGGCGACCTGGGGGCTCTCCCGCCTCGCGCACCGCGCGTTCGGCACCCTCTCCGACGGTGAGCGCAAGCGCGTGCTCATCGCCCGTGCCCTGATGACCGATCCCGAGCTGCTCCTGCTGGACGAGCCCGCCGCGGGCCTGGACCTCGCCGGGCGGGAGGACCTCGTGCGCCAGCTGACGGCGCTCGCCACGGACGAGGACGCGCCCGCGCTGGTCCTCGTCACGCACCACCTCGAGGAGGTGCCCCCGGGCTTCACGCATGCCCTGCTGCTGCGGGACGGCGGCGTCGTGGCGGCCGGGCCCATCGAGTCGACGCTCACCGAGGAGCACCTCTCCGCGGCGTTCGGCACGGACCTGAAGGTGACCCGCACAGGCGGTCGGTACACCGCCGTGGCCCGGTGACGGGGCTGCTGACCGCGCAGCTGCTGGGCATGGACCTGTGGCAGGTCCTGCTCGTGCTGCTCGCGGGGTTCTGGGCCGGCACGATCAACTCGGTGATCGGCTCGGGCACGCTCGTCACCTTCCCGACGCTCGTGGCGGTCGGGTTCCCGCCCGTGACGGCCCAGGTCTCCAACGCGATGGGCCTGGTGGCCTCGGGCTTCTCCGGCACGTACGGGTACCGCCGCGAGCTGGCCCAGTCCCGGGCGCTCCTGCCGAAGCTGACCGTCGCGTCCCTGCTCGGCGGGGTCATCGGCGCCGCGCTGCTCACCACGCTGCCCCCGGCCGTGTTCGGCTACGTCGCGCCGGTGCTGCTCGTGGTGGCCCTGACGGTCGTCGTGCTGCAGCCGCGCATCCAGGGGTGGGTCAGGCGTCGGGCGGAGGACCAGGGACCGACCCCCGGCGCGGACTCTCCCGTGCCGGTGGGCCCCGTGACCCCGACGCTGTGGACGCTCGTGTTCCTGACCGGCATCTACGGCGGCTACTTCGTGGCCGCCCAGGGCGTCATGCTCATGGCGATCTTCGGCGTGCTGCTGGTGGGCGGCACCCTCGTGCACGCCAACGCCGTGAAGACGTGGCTGTCGCTGGTGGTCAACCTCACCGCCGCGGCGTTCTACCTGGTGTTCGCCTTCGACCGCATCGACTGGCGGGCCGTGCTGTTGATCGCGCTCTCCTCGCTCGTGGGCGGGCTCGTGGGCGCGCGGATCGGGCGGCGCATCTCGCCGACGGCGTTGCGCGTCACCATCGTGATCGTGGGCCTGGCCGGGCTGGTGGTCATGGTGATGCGGCAGGTCTCGGGTGGGTGAGGGCGGGACCCGCGAGGTGCGCCTGGAGCGGATCGAGGACCTCGCCGACCCCCGCCTGGCCCCCTACACGACCATGACGGACGCGGCCCTGCGCCGTCGCGTCGACGCGGAGCACGGCGTCTTCCTCGCCGAGTCCTCCCAGGTGGTCCGCCGCGCACTGGACACCGGACACACCCCGCGCTCCTTCCTGCTGGGGGACCGCTACCGCGGGTCCTTCGCGGACGTGCTCGCCGCCCATCCGGACGTCCCGGTCTTCACCGGACCCGACGACGTGCTCGAGGCCCTCACCGGCTTCCACCTGCACCGCGGCGCCCTGGCCGCGATGGACCGCCCCGCGCCCCGGCCGCTCGCCGACGTCCTCGCGGGCGCCCGGCGCGTGCTCATCGCCGAGGACCTCGTGGACCACACGAACCTGGGCGCCGTGGTGCGCTCCGCCGTCGCCCTCGGCTGGAACGCACTGCTGCTCACCCCGCAGGCCGCCGACCCGCTGTACCGGCGCGCCATCCGCGTCTCGATGGGCACGGTGTTCCGCCTGCCGTGGGCGCGCCTGCCCGGTCCGGTCGCCGAGTCGCTGCCCGCGCTGCGGGCGGCCGGGTTCGCGGTGGCCGCCCTCGAGGTGACGGAGCGGGCCGTGGGCCTGGACTCCGCTCGGATCGAGCCGCTGCGGACCGCCGAGCGTCTGGCCCTCGTCCTCGGCCAGGAGGGGCCGGGGGTCCGGCCCGAGACCCTCGCCCAGACCGACGCCGACGTCGTCATCCCCATGCCCGCCGGCGTCGACTCGCTGAACGTGGCCGCGGCCGCGGCGGTCGCGCTGTGGGAGCTGCGCGCACGCTGACCGGCCCGGGTGCGGTAGAGTGGGCGGCTGGCCCGCCGTCCGGCGGACCCCCTGACCACACCTCTCGCGCCCCTGGTCCCAATCAGGCGGCTGAAACGAAGGATGCACCATGAAGTCTGAGATCCACCCGGATTACCGCTACGTCATCTTCAACGACCTCGCCTCCGGTGAGAAGATCCTCACCCGCAGCACCGCGAACTCCGAGAAGACCGCGGAGTGGACCGATGGCAACACCTACCCGGTGATCGACGTCGAGATCTCGGCCGCCTCGCACCCGTTCTACACGGGCAAGCAGCGCATCATGGACACCGCCGGCCGCGTCGAGCGCTTCAACGCCCGCTTCAAGGGCTTCGGCGGCAAGAAGTGACCGCGGCGGCCTGAGCCGCGCGCCCACCACGACGACGGGCCCCGGGCCCCCGGAGCGATCCGGGCGGTGCGGGGCCCGTCGCGTCGCCCGTAGGCTGGCGGGCATGACGACTCTCCACGGTGAATACAAGGTGATCGGCGGCAAGCTGGTCGCGGCGGACCTGAGCCTCGCGGACGGCCGGATCGCGACCGCGAGCATCAACGGCGACTTCTTCCTCGAGCCGGACGAGGCGCTCGAGGACCTCAACGCGGCGGTGGCCGGGCTGTCCGCGGACGCCGAGCACCGGGTCATCCGGGAGGCCGTCGAGCGGGGGCTGCGCTCCGAGGCCGAGCTGTTCGGCGTGGACGCCTTCGCGGTCGCCTCGGCCGTGCGTCGGGCCCTCGGCAAGGCGACCACGTGGGGGGACCACGAGTGGGAGGTCATCGGGCCGGAGCCGATGCCGATCGCGCTGACCGTGGCCCTGGACGAGGTGCTCACCCGGCAGGTGGCCGAGGGACGTCGCAAGCCGACCCTGCGCCTGTGGCAGTGGAACGAGCCGGCCGTGGTGATCGGCGCCTTCCAGTCGCTCGCCAACGAGGTGGACCCCGAGGGGGCGCGGCGGCACGGCATCAACGTGGTGCGGCGGATCTCCGGCGGCGGCGCGATGTTCATGGAGGCGGACAACTGCGTCACGTACTCGATGCACGTGCCGTCGTCGCTGGTCGACGGGCTGGAGACGGCGGAGACCTACCCGTTCCTGGACGAGTGGACCATGGACGCGCTCTCCCGGCTCGGCGTGCACGCGTTCTACCAGCCGCTCAACGACATCGCCACGGACCAGGGGAAGATCGGCGGCGCCGCGCAGAAGCGGGTGGGCACGGCCGGGCTGCTGCACCACGTGACGATGAGCTACGACATCGACGCGGACAAGATGCTCGAGGTGCTGCGCATCGGCCGGGAGAAGCTGCGCGGCAAGGGCGTGACCTCGGCGAAGAAGCGCGTGGACCCGCTCCGGCGCCAGACCGGCGTCTCCCGCGCCGAGATCTGGGAGACCATGATGACCACCTTCGAGGAGCGCTACGGCGCCCGCCGCGTCGAGCTGGACGAGGCCACCCGTGAGGAGGCCGAGCAGCTGGCCCGCACCAAGTTCACGACCCCCGAGTGGACCGCGCGGGTGCCCTGAGCCGCCTGACGGCGTCCCGGCACCGTCCGGCACGCTTCCGTCCGGGGGCGGTTTGCGGTGGTATTCGACGTGAGTACCGCCCGAAACCGCCCCCGACGCGTCGAGGTGTGGCGGGGCGGCTCTGTCAGGATCGGACCATGACCCCCGACGACGACGCCCCCGTCCGCCTGATCGCCCGCTCCGACGCCCCGGGGCGCCCACGGTCGACCGTGGACGTCCACTGCGCCCTCGAGCTGGAGCTGGCCTCCGGCCGCCGCGTGCCTCTGCTCACGGACCGCGGCTGGACGAGCCGGGCGGCGGCCGCACGCCTGCCCAGGAGGAGACGCGACACTGGGACGCGCTGGCAGCGGTCGCGGCCGAGGCCGGGGTGCCGGTGGGGGCCGCAACGTTGCGCGAGCTGCCGCTCGTGGGGGAGACCTCGCCCGAGCTGGCCGCCCTCGTGGACCGGGCGCACCGCGAGGCCCGCGCCCTGAACCGGCTGCTCGGCGTCCACCCGCTGGCCCTCGGCACGGTCGCGCCGGCCGACGTGCTGGGCGCCGACGCGACCGCCGCGCTGCGGACCGGGCTGGCCGCGGGACTCGGCGTCGCGCCGACGGCGTGGGAGGACCCGGGCGTCGTGCTCGCGCCCGCCGCGGACGCCGACCCGGAGCTGCTGCACGTGGTCCTGCTGCACACGACCGCGGTGGTCGCCGGGCCACCCGCACTCGTGGCCCGCCTCGCGGACGCCGACGTCTCCGACCTGCTCGACGACGCCTCCCTCGGCGCGCACCTGCGCCGCCCGGTGGAGGACGTGTCGGCGGCCTGGCTCCACGCGGCCGACCGGCAGGCGCTGTCCCTCGACCCGGACGGCGGGGCCGCGCACGTGGCGCGCCACGCCGAACTGACGGCCGTGCTGGAGACGCGGCCCGTCGTCGTCGAGCGGGTGGGGATGCGCGACCGGGACGCCCAGCGCGCCGCCGACGCCGTGGGCCTGCGCCGGGTGGGCCGGGAACGCGTGCTCCGCGTCGCCGCGCCCTGAGCCACCGTGGTCACGACACGCCGTCTGTCCCGCAGGGACGCGGCGTGTCGTGACCACTCCGGGCTGGACCGGGCCGGCGGCTCAGCCCGCCGGCTGCGCCGCCTGCACGCGCAGGGACCGCCGCAGGGCGTCCGTGTGCTCCACGACCAGGCGCCGTAGGGCCCCCGGGGCGTCGGGGTGCTCGTCCAGCCAGCGCTGGGCCGCGGCCAGCGTCGGGTGCGACTCCTGCGCGTCCGCGTCGCCGGCCACCGCGTCCTGGCGGCCCGGGAACAGCCCGCCGATCGCGCGCGAGGCCAGCCCGTTGGATCGTGAGGCCCACACCGAGGTCAGGCGCGGCCAGAAGCCGGACTCGTAGGGGGCGAGGAGCTCGACCTCGCCCGCGGCGAAGCCGGCCGCCGTGGCCGAGAGCAGGTCGTTGGACAGCTCCGTGCCAGTGGCCGTGCGACCGGACATGACCGCCTCCCACGCCGCGGCCTTGACCTCGGCATCGGGGCGGGCGGCCGTGGCGAGGCGATGCCACGTGACCGTCTGGGCGGTGCGGCCGGCCTCGAGCTCCGCGTCCAGGCGGTCCTGGTCGGCCCGGCCGGTCGCGGCGAGGGCCTGGAGCACGAGCCAGCGCAGCTCCGCGTCGATCGCCAGGCCCGGCGCCGACGTCGCCGCGTCCTCGCCGAGCAGGGCGGCCTCGAGGGCCGCGGCCATCCCGACGTCGGCCCGCGCCAGCGTCGCCCACGTGCGGGCCGCGGTGCGCTGGCGGTCGGAGCCGGCCTCGAGCGTCCGGGTCTGTTCGGCCAGCACCTCGCCCACCAGAGCGCGCAGCGCGTCCCGGTCCTCGGCGCGGGCGTACTGGCCCACGGCCGCGGCGGCCTGCGCCAGTACCTGCGCGTGCACGCCCACGGTCGCGATCCGCGCGGACAGCGTCGCCACCGCGTCGAGGAACCGGGCGACCGGCAGCTCGCCGTCGCGGGTCATCGACCACAGGGCGGCCCACACGGTGGCCTCCGCGAGCGGGTCCGCGATGGGGTGGGTCAGGGCCGCGCGCAGCGACCCCGCATCGAGCGCGACGGCGGCGTAGGTGAGGTCCTCGTCGTTGGGCAGCACGAGGCGGACGCCCCCGGGGACCTCGAGGTCCGGCAGGGGCACGGCCGCGCCCTCCGCCCCACCCGGCACATCGGCGGTGACCTGGGCGGTGCGGCGCAGGACGCCGTCCTGCCCGGGCATGAAGACGCCGACCTTCAGCACGTGCGGGCGGAGGATCGGCCCGCCCGTGACCGGGTCCGCGCCCTCCTGGCGCAGCACCGGGGCGTCGCCGTCGACGTCGACCCGCAGCCGGGGCACGCCGGAGGTGTGCAGCCACGCGTCCGCCCACCCGCGCATGTCCCGCCCCGAGGCGGCCTCGAGCGCGGCCATGAAGTCGTCGAGGGAGGCGTTGCCCCACGCGTGGGCGGCGAAGTAGCGGTGTGCGGCGTCGAGGAACGCGTCCCGGCCCACGTAGGCGGCCAGCTGCTTGAGCACGGAGGCGCCCTTGGCGTAGGTGATGCCGTCGAAGTTCTGACGGGCGGCCTCGAGGTCGACGATGTCCGCGACGATGGGGTGTGTCGTCGGCATCTGGTCCTGCACGTACGCCCAGGCCTTGCGGCGGGACGCGAAGGTCACCCATGCGGTCCGGAAGTCGGTGGCCTCGTCCACGCCGAGGGCGCCCATGTAGTCCGCGAACGACTCCTTGAGCCACAGGTCGTCCCACCAGTGCATCGTCACGAGGTCGCCGAACCACATGTGCGCCATCTCGTGCAGGATCACGTTGGCCCGGCCCTCGTACTGGACCGCGGTGGCCCGCGAGGTGAACACGAAGTCCTCGGTGAAGGTCACGAGGCCCGGGTTCTCCATGGCGCCGAGGTTGTACTCGGGCACGAACGCCTGGTCGTACTTGCCCCACGGGTACGCGACGCCGAAGAGGTCGTGGAAGAACGTCAGCCCCCGCTTGGTCACGTCGAACACGGCCTCGGGGTCGAACGCGTCGGCCATCGTGCGCCGGGTGAACAGCCGCAGCGGCACGGCCTGCGCGCCGCTGGCCGGGTGACCGTCCCAGGCGTCCTCCCACTGCGCATAGGGGCCGGCGAGCAGCGTCGTGATGTAGGTGGACTGGGGGAGCGTCGGGGCGAACTCCACCCGGACGACACCGTCCCCGGCCGGCGTCCGGGACACCTCCGGCCGGTTCGAGGCCAGCACCCAGTCCTCGGGTCCGGTGAGGGAGAAGGTGAAGGCGGCCTTGAGGTCCGGCTGCTCGAAGTCCGGGAACACGCGGCGCGCGTCGGCGGGCTCGTACTGGGTGTAGAGGTAGACCTCGCCGTCGGCGGGGTCCGTGAAGCGGTGCAGGCCCTCGCCCGACCGGGAGTACACGGACCGGCCGACCAGCTCCACCACGTTCTGCGCCGCCAGGTCGGGCAGCAGAACCCGGGCCTGGCCCACGACCTCGGTCAGGTCCAGCGTCGTGCCGTTGAGGGTCACCGACTCCACGCCGCCGTGGATCCAGTCCAGGTGGGTCTGCACGCCCGGCTCAGCGCACGCGAAGCGGATCACGGTGCGGACCGGATAGGTGTCGGCCGCGGCGTCCCGGGCGTCGGAGAGGTCCACGTCCACGACGTAGTCCTGCACCGTGAGCAGGCGGGAGCGGTCCGCGGCCTCCGCGCGGGTGACGTTGGTGGCGTCGAGGTCGGGGGTGGTGTCGGTCAAGGCGAGCCTCCGGTCGGGGATCCAGCGGGGACGGCGACGCGCGGACACACCGCGGCGTGCCCGCGCGTCGGCGGTGGTCCGGGACCGGCGGCCCGGGGCCGCGTCAGTGCGGCGTCGGGACGGGCTGGCCCTTGGAGAGCACCGTCAGGCCGGATTCTGTCACGGTGTAGCCGTTCGCCTCGTCCTCCGCCCGGTCGAAGCCGATGCGCGCGCCCGGGGGCACGACCACGTTCTTGTCCAGGATCGCGTTGCGCACGTGGGCCCCCTCGCCGATCACGACGGAGTCCAGCAGCACCGACTGCTCCACCCACGCCTCGTTGTGCACGCGCACGTCCGTGGAGAGCACGGACTGGGCCACGGTGCCGCCGGAGATGACCACGCCCTGGGAGAGGATCGAGTCGTTCGCCGAGCCGGGGCGGCGGGTGGACGAGCGCACGAGCTTGGCCGGCGGGGAGACGGACTGGCGGGTGTAGAGCGGCCACTCGCGGTTGTAGAGGTTGAACTCCGGCCACGGCTGCACCAGGTCCATGTGCGCGTCGTAGTAGGAGTCCAGGGTGCCGACGTCCCGCCAGTAGTGCTTGCCGGCCGTGCCGCCGGGCACCTCGTTGGCGGTGAAGTCGTACACCCCGGCCTCGCCGCGCTCCACGAACAGCGGGATGATGTCTCCGCCCATGTCGTTGTTCGACTCGGGGTTCTCCTCGTCCTGGTTCAGCGCCGCCACGAGGGCGTCCGTGTCGAACACGTAGTTGCCCATCGAGGCCAGGAACTGCGTGGGGTCGTCCGGCAGGCCGGGGGTCGTCTCCGGCTTCTCCACGAACGCCGCGATCCGCGTCCTGTCCTGCGGGTCCGTCTCGATCACCCCGAACGAGGAGGCCAGCTCGAGCGGCTGGCGCACCGCGGCCACGGTCGCCTTGGCGCCCGAGGCGATGTGCTGGTCCACCATCTGCTGGAAGTCCATGTGGTAGACGTGGTCCGCGCCGATGACGACGACGATGTCCGGCCGTGCGTCGTGGATCAGGTTCATGGACTGGTAGATGGCGTTCGCGCTGCCCGTGAACCAGTCCTTGCCCCGGCGCTGCTGCGCCGGCACGGAGGCAACGTAGTTGTTCAGGAGCGTGGACATCCGCCACGTCTCGGAGATGTGGCGGTCCAGCGAGTGCGACTTGTACTGCGTCAGCACCACGATCTCGCGGTACCGGCTGTTGACCAGGTTGGAGAGCGCGAAGTCGATGAGGCGGTACGTGCCGCCGAACGGGACGGCCGGCTTGGCACGGTCGGCCGTCAGCGGCATCAGGCGCTTGCCCTCACCGCCCGCCAGCACGACCGAGAGGACCTTCTTCTGCACCATCTGTGTCACTCCTCGTGAGCCGGGTCGTCGCGACCCGCACGCGTGCTCGGGGCGTGCGGGGCATCCGTGCCGCCAGACTATCGACCCCCGCCGGGCTGAACTAGGTTGGGGGCGTGCGCATCGACATCGTGAGCAAAGAGTTCCCCCCGTCCATCTACGGCGGTGCCGGCGTCCACGTCGCCGAGCTGACCCGTGTCCTGGCCTCCCGCGCCGACGTCCGCGTGCACGCCTTCGGCGCGCCGCGCGACCCGGACTACCACGGGGCCCGCGTCCTGACGTACCCGAACCCGCCCGGGTTCGACGCCGCCAACGGGGCCGTGCAGACCCTGGCCACCGACCTCACGATCCTCGGCGACCTCGAGGGCGCCGACGTCATCCACTCCCACACCTGGTACGCCAACCTGGCCGGCCACCTCGGCAAGCTCCTGCACCAGACCCCCCACGTCCTCTCCGCGCACTCCCTCGAGCCGCTGCGCCCCTGGAAGGCGGAGCAGCTCGGCGGCGGCTACGCCCTGTCCAGCTGGGCCGAGCGCACGGCGTACCTCGGGGCGGACGCGGTCATCGCGGTCTCGGACGGCATGCGCCGGGACATCCTGGCCTGCTACCCGGACGTGGACCCGGCGAAGGTGCACACGGTCCACAACGGCATCGACACGCAGGTCTGGACCCCGCAGACCGGCACCGCCGCACTGGAGAAGTACGGAATCGACCCGGACAAGCCCTCCGTCGCGTTCGTCGGCCGCATCACGCGCCAGAAGGGCGTGCCCCACCTGCTCCGTGCGGCCCTGCGGCTGCCGGAGGACGTCCAGCTCGTGCTGTGCGTGGGCGCCCCGGACACCGCGGAGCTGGCGCACGAGGTGAACGAGTTGATCTCCGAGCTGCGGCGCACCCGCCAGGGCGTCGTCGTGATCGAGGGGATGATCCCGCGCCACGAGGTGATGGAGATCCTCACGGCCGCCACCGTGTTCGCCTGCCCCTCGGTCTACGAGCCGCTGGGCATCGTCAACCTCGAGGCGATGGCGTGCGGCACCGCCGTCGTCGCCTCCGCCGTGGGCGGCATCCCGGAGGTCGTGCAGGACGGCGAGACCGGCCTGCTCGTCCCCTTCGAGCAGGTCGACGACGGCACGGGGGCGCCCGTGGACGAGGAGAGGTTCGCCGCCGACTTCGCGGCCGCGCTCACCCGCGTCGTGGAGGACCCGGAGCGCGCCCGCGCGATGGGTGAGGCCGGCCGGGCCCGCGCGATCGAGCACTTCTCGTGGGAGACCATCGCGGAGCGCACGATCGAGGTCTACGAGGCCGTGCTGCGCTGAGCCCGCCCGACCACGCACACGGGCCCCCGCCACCGCGAGGTGACGGGGGCCCGTGTGCGTCCGGGGACGGCCACGGTCAGCCGCGGCGACCCCGCGCCGCCTTCTCGCGGGCGCGCACGGCCTTCTCATCCTCCGGCTCCTCGCCGGCGGCCCGGCGGGCCGTGAACCAGGCGTGGGCCTCCTCCTGGCGCTGGGTCTCGGCGTCCGTGGCCACCGCCATGCGCAGGTGCTCGGGCTCGAGGCCGAACGACTCGACGAGCTCGAGGGCGAAGGGGCGCAGCCGCTCGGCCAGCCGGTTGACGTAGCCGCGCAGGGCCCGGGCGCGCTGGCTCGAGACGCGGCCGTGGGCCACGAACCAGCCGAGGTCGTCCTCGATGAGGCGCAGCGCGAACAGGTCGCGCAGCCACGTCAGGACGGTCTTCGTGGTCTCATCCGTGATGCCCTCCAGGGCGCGGGTGAAGGCCTCCCACTGCAGAAGCTCGCCGTGGTTGCGGGCGGCCTCGATGAGCTCGTGCTGGCGCGTGTTGAACGCCTCCGCCTGCGCCGCCTGGCCCTTGCCCCGGGCCCCCGAGAGGGTGCCGGCGATGTCGGCGGTCTTGGCACGGACGCGCTCGGTGAGCAGCTCATGCTGGACGGCGGGGTCCTTGAACCAGTTCGCCGAGCGGCGCTCGGACCCGCCGTCGGCCACGGACTGGACGGCCTTGTGCAGGCCCGCACGGTGGAGGGCGTCCGAGGCCTGATGGACCACGTAGCGGGAGACGGCGCCCACATTGAGACGTCCGAACTCCTTCGAGTAGTCGGTCAGCAGACGCTTGCCCACGAGCTGCAGGAGCACCGTGTTGTCGCCCTCGAACGTGACGTACACGTCCAGGTCGGCGCGCATCTGGGCCACCCGGTTCTCGGCGAGGAACCCGGCGCCGCCGCACGCCTCGCGGGCCTCCTGCAGGGTGTCCAGGGCGTGCCACGTGGTCAGCGGCTTCACGGCCGCGGCGAGCGTCTCGAGCTCCTGCCGGTCCACGTCCGTGTCGGAGCGGCCGGAGAAGACGTCGTCGAACTTCTCGACGAGCTCGTTGGAGGCGAAGGCGTCCGCGTAGGCGCGGGCCAGGCGGTCGATGAGGCGGCGCTGGTGGTTCTGGTAGTCCAGCAGCACCTCCTCCCGCTGCGGGTCGGAGGCCTTGAACTGGCGGCGCTGCTCCGCGTAGGCCAGCGCACCGTGCAGGCCGAGGAAGGAGGCCGTGGTGGCGGCGAGGGACAGGGAGACGCGGCCCTGGACGAGCGTGCCGAGCATCGTGAAGAAGCGACGCCCGGGGGAGGCGATGGGCGAGGAGTAGGTGCCGTCCTCGGCCACGTCGCCGTAGCGGTTGAGGAGGTTGGTGCGCGGGATGCGGACCTGAGTGAAGTGCAGACGGCCGTTGTCGATGCCGTTCAGTCCGCCCTTGAGGCCGTCGTCCTCGCCGCCCACGCCGGGCAGGAAGGCGCCCTCCTCGTCCCGGATGGGGACGTAGAAGCAGTGCACGCCGTGGTTGACGCCCCGGGTGATCAGCTGCGCGAAGACCGTGGCCGCCCTGCCGTGCAGCGCGGCGTTGCCGAGGTAGTCCTTCCAGGCGCCCTTGAACGGGGTGTGGATGACGAACTCCTGGGTCGCCTCGTCGTACGTGGCGGTCGTCGCGATCGAGGCGACGTCCGAGCCGTGCCCGATCTCGGTCATGGCGAAGGCGCCCGGGACGCTCAGGTCCATCGCGCCCGGCAGCCACCGGCGGTGGTGCTCCGCGGTGCCCAGGTGCAGGATCGCCGAGCTGAACAGGCCCCACTGCACACCGGCCTTGATCTGCAGGGAGGGGTCGGCGAGCACGAGGTCACCGAAGGCGGCGAGGTTGCCGCCGTGGTTGTCCTCGCCGCCGAACTCGCGCGGGAAGGCGCGGTGGACCGCGTTGCGCTCCACGAGGACGCCCAGCTGCCGCAGGACGCGGGCGCGGTGCTCGTCCATGCCGAGCAGCGGGTCGCGCCACAGGGCGGGATCCTTGACCAGTTCGCGGGATTCGCGGCGCTCCGCGGCCCAGCGGCCGAGGAGGGCCTCCTCGAGGGCCGCGGCGTCGAGGGAGCCGGGCGTCGGCCGCTCGGGCGCGATCTCGGCGACGTCGGAGGGAACCTCGGTGCTGGGCGTCGAGGACTGGGGGGCGAGCTTCTCGTGGACGGTCATGACGATGCTCCTGTTCGTGAGTGGGGGCGGGCGCGGTCGGCGTCCGCCGCCGCGGGTTCGAGGGCGGCGCCGGGCGCGGCGCCGATGAGGCCGGTGAGCAGCCAGTCGGCGATGGCGCGGGCCATCGCCTCGACCGGGATGCGACCGGCGGCCGGGGTCCGCAGCCAGGTCTCGGCGGCGGCCCGGACGAGGCCGACGGCGGCGCGCGGCCACAGGGCGAGCGGGTCCGCCGGCGCCGGGGCGTGGCCCCGCGCGGCCATCCCGCGCGCCAGGCCCGACTCGAGCATGGCGTAGACGCGCTCGAGGAACGGGCCCAGCACAGGGGCCTCGGCCGCGGCGGGGGACGGGGCGACGGCGAACGCGTACACCTCGGGCGACGTCGCCGCGACCGTGAGATACACCTCGACCATGCGACGCAGCGCCTCGGGTTCGGAGACCGGTTCGTCCGCGACCTCGAGCAGGCGGCGCTCCATGTGTGCGGTGACCCGCTCGGACACCGCCAGGCGCAGGCCCTCGCGGTCGCCGAAATAGCGGTAGTAGACGGTCTTGGAGGTGCCCGCGTGGGACGCGATCTCCTCCATCGAGGCGTGTGCGCCCAGGGCGTGCACGGCCGACCGGGCGGCCCGGACCAGTTCCAGACGGCGCTCGGCGCGGTGCCGGTCCCAGCGGACGCTGCGACCGTCCCGGGCGGTGGACGTGACGGGATTCACGAAACCGAGCGTATCAGGTACCGTGGATCACAGTCACCCACCCCGCCGACGTCCGTATCGTCCGTATCGTCCGGGGTGACAACGCCCCCGCCGCGTCGGCGGTGGGCCCGCCGTCGAGAGGACCGTCATGACCCACCACGAGACCCCCGCGTCCGAGACCGCCTCCCGCCCCGCCGTCGCCGGCGGAGCGCTGCGCCCCGCCGTCATCCTGGGCGGCAACCGCATCCCGTTCGCCCGTGCCAACACCGCCTACGCCGAGGTCGGGAACCAGGAGATGCTCACGGCCACGCTCGACGGCCTCATCGCGCGGTTCGGGCTCCAGGGCGAGCGCCTCGGTCAGGTCACCGCCGGCGCCGTCCTCAAGCACCCGCGCAACTTCAACCTCACCCGCGAGGCCGTCCTGGGCTCCGCGCTCTCCGCCGCGACCCCGGCCGCCGACGTCCAGGTGGCCTGCGCCACCGGCATGGAGGCCCTGGGCACCCTGGCCAACAAGATCCGGCTCGGCCAGCTCGACTCCGCCATCGGCGGCGGCGTGGACTCGATCTCGGACGCCCCCGTCTCGCTCTCCGACGGTGCGCGCCGCGTGCTGCTGCAGCTCAACACCGCCAAGACCACGAAGGACCGCCTGCGCGCCCTCGCCCAGCTGCGCCCCGGGCAGCTCGTGCCCGAGCCGGCCGGCGCGGGCGAGCCGCGCACCGGCATGTCCATGGGCGAGCACCAGGCCCTGACCACCCACAAGTGGGGCATCACCCGTCAGGCCCAGGACGAGCTCGCCGCGGCCTCCCACCGGAACCTCGGCGCCGCGTACGCCGCCGGGTACATGGACGATCTGGTGACCCCGTTCCACGGCCTGGCCCGCGACAACAACCTCCGCCCCGACTCCACGCCGGAGAAGCTGGCCGGCCTGAAGCCCGCGTTCGGTCGCCAGCTGGGGGACGAGGCGACCATGACGGCGGCCAACTCCACCCCGCTCACCGACGGCGCCTCCGCGGTGCTGCTCTCCTCCGAGGAGTGGGCCGCCGAGCGCGGGCTTCCCGTGCTCGCCGAGTTCGTGGACATGGAGAACGCCGCCGTGGACTTCGTCGACGGGCACGAGGGCCTGCTCATGGCCCCCGCCTACGCCGTCCCGCGCCTGCTGGCCCGGCACGGGCTCACCCTCGACGACCTCGACTTCGTGGAGATCCACGAGGCGTTCGCCGGCACCGTCCTGTCCACGCTCGCCGCCTGGGAGGACGAGGAGTACTGCCGCGAGCGCCTCGGGCTGCCGGGTGCGCTGGGCTCGGTGGACCGCGCCCGGCTCAACGTGCACGGCTCCTCGTTGGCGGCCGGTCACCCCTTCGCCGCGACCGGCGGCCGCATCGTCGCCCTGCTGGCCAAGATGCTGCATGAGAAGGGGGAGGGCTCTCTCGGCCTCATCTCCGTCTGTGCCGCCGGCGGCCAGGGCATCGTCGCCCTGCTGCGCGGCCGCTGAGCCCCGACCGACCCGATCCGAGAGGACCGACCATGACCGACCGTTACGGCACCTTCGTCGCCTCGCCCCTGGGCCGCCGCCTCACCGGCGCCCTGGGCCTGCCTCAGCCCGTCGAGCTGCGCCGGCACACCCCCGGCGACCCCGTGCTGCCCGGCTCCGTGCTCGTCCTGGGCGCGACCCCCGCAGCCGCGGACGCCCGCACCCTCTTGGCCTCGTGGGGCCTCGAGGTTGCCGACGCCCCCCGGGAGGGCGCCCGCCACGCGGCGATCGTCGCGTGCTTCGACGGGGTCGCCACGCCCGCGGACCTCGGCGCGGTGGCGCTGGAGATCGGCGGCGCGCTGCGCTCGCTGGGCTCCTCCTCGCGCGTGGTGACGGTGTTCGAGGACCCCGAGTCCGCCACGGACCCGACCCTGCGCGCCGCCCGCCAGGGCGTGACGGGCCTGACCCGCTCCATCGCGCACGAGATGCGCCGCGGCGGCACGGCCAACGGCCTGGTCCTGGGCGAGGGCGTTCCGCTCACCGCCCCCGGTGCGGCCGGCGCGCTGGCGTTCCTGCTCTCCGGCCGCGCGGCGTACGTCTCCGGCCAGTTCGTGCCCGTCGCCACCGCCGACGGCGCTGTCCCCGCCGACGCGGCGCGCCCGCTGGCCGGCAAGGTCGCCGTGGTCACGGGCGCCGCCCGCGGCATCGGCGCCGCCATCGTGCGGACGCTCGCCCGCGACGGGGCCGTCGTCGTCGGCGTGGACGTCCCGGCGGCGGGTGAGGCGCTGGCCGAGGTCGTGAACGAGGTGGGCGGCACCGCGCTCGCGCTGGACATCACGGCGCCGGACGCCGGCGCGCGCATCCTCGAGCACTGCCGCACCCGGCACGGCCGGATGGACGTGGTGGTGCACAACGCCGGGATCACCCGGGACCGGATGCTGGCCAACATGGACGCCGCACGCTGGGACTCCGTCCTTGCCGTGAACACCACGGCCCAGCTGGCCATGAACGAGGCCTTCCTCGCCGAGGACGCCCGGGACGTGGCGGGTCAGGGGCTGCGCATCGTGGGCCTCGCCTCCATCTCCGGCATCGCGGGCAACCGCGGCCAGACGAACTACGCGGCCTCGAAGGCCGGGGTCATCGGCCTGACTGCGGCGTCCGCCCCGGTCCTCGCGGCCCGCGGGGGCACGATCAACGCGGTGGCCCCGGGCTTCATCGAGACCGAGATGACCGCGAAGATCCCGCTCGCCACGCGCGAGGTGGGCCGGCGGCTCAACGCGCTGCAGCAGGGCGGCCTGCCGCAGGACGTGGCCGAGACGGTGGCCTGGCTCGCCTCGGACGCCGCCGGCGGCACCAACGGGGCCACACTGCGGGTCTGCGGCCAGTCGAAGCTGGGGGCGTGAGGATGCAGACCACGCAGCTGTCCGCCCCGCCCTCCCTCGGCCGGCTCTACGTCCGGGCCGCCGGGCGGGCCGCCACGGACGCCGTCGTCCGTCGGCGCCGTCCCCGCGAGCTCCCGGACCGTCAGGTGGTCGTGACCGGCCACCGCATCCCGGCCGAGGCCGTGACCGCGTGGCGCGGGGCCGTCGGGTCCGCGGATCCGGCGGACCTGCCCTCGGTCCTGGTGCACACCCAGGTGTTCGGCGCGGCCATGGAGCTGATGGCCGACCCCGAGTTCCCGCTGCCCCTGCCCGGGCTGGTGCACCTGAGCAACACGGTCCTGCACCACCGGCCCGTCCCGGCTGAGACCGCCCTGCGCGTCACCGCGCGTGCGGTGGGTCTCGTCCCGCACCACGCGGGCACGGCCGTGGACGTCGTCGTGACCGTCGAGGGGCCCGGCGACGACGGCGGGGAGGCACTGCTGTGGGAGGGCGTCTCCCGGTACCTCGCCAAGGGCGTCCACCTCTCCGGCCTGCGTCCCGAGCGGCCCGCCCGCCCGGACTTCGTGCCCCCGACGCCGACCGCCCAGTGGCGCTTCGGGACGGGGGCCGGACGCCGGTACGCGGGCGTCTCCGGGGACTGGAACCCGATCCACCTGACGGGCGTCTCGGCTCGACTGTTCGGCATGAAGGGCGCGATCGCCCACGGGATGTTCCTGGCCGCCCGGATGCTCGAGGGCCGTGAGCCGGCCGGCGCCGGGTTCCGCTGGCACATCGACTTCGAGGCGCCCGTCGTGCTGCCGACCACCGTGGCCGTCCGCTACGAGCCCGGGCCCGACGGCGGCACGCGCGTGTACGGCTGGGATGCGCGGCGCCGGCGCCCGCACTTCTCCGGGGAGATCACTCCGCTCGAGTCCTGACGGCCACCGGGCCCGCGCACCGGCCCGCCGAGACTCGCTGTCTCGGCGGGCCGGTGCGTTCGGGCGGTCAGGCGTCCAGCCCGGGCGACCGCCGCGGCACGGCGGTGACGGCCTCGAGCAGCCCGTCCGCGTAGGCCTCCCACGAGTGACCGGCGGCGTGGCGCACGGCGCCGGTCCCCAGTGCCGCCCAGGCGTCACGATCCGCCAGGATCTCGGCCAGGGCATCGGCCCACGCCTCGGGGGTGCCCGCCGTCACGTGGCGGCCGGACACGCCGTCGAGGACCGCGTAGACCAGTCCGCCGACCCGGTGCGCCAGCACGGGCGTGCCGCAGGCCTGTGCCTCGAGGGCGACCAGGCCGTAGGTCTCGGACGCGCTCGGCATCGCCACGACGTCCGCCGCCCGGAACTGGGCGGCCAGGGCGGGCGCGGGCACCGGCCCGGAGAACGTCACCAGGTCGGCGACCCCCTCCCGCGCGGCCAGGCCCGCCAGGTCCAGCTCGTCGTCCCCCGAAGCGGCCCCGTTCACGTGCAGGCGCACCCCCGGGTCGGCGCCCGCGCCACCGGCCCGCTCGCGCAGCACCCCGAGGGCGGCCACGAGCAGGTGCGGGCCCTTGTGCCGCTGCACGCGGCCGGCGAACAGGACGCGCAGGGCCCCGTCGTCCTCCGGGGCGCCCGGCCACTGCGCGGCGCCCTCCGGCGTGAACGTCTCGAGGTCGGCCCCGGGGGGCAGCACCCGGGTGCGGGCGCGGGGCACGTCCAGCAGCTCGCGCAGGTCGGCGACCTCGGCGGCGGAGTTGACCACGAGCAGGTCGGCCCGCTCGGCGACCTCGCGCTCGGCCTCGATCCGCGCGGCCGGCTCGCGCAGCTCGGGGTCCTCGAGCATCTTCGCCGCCGCCGTGGTGTGCATGGTCTGCAGGTACGGGGCGTGCGCCGCCCGCGCCAGCGCCGCGGCGGTGGACCCGGAGAGCCAGTAGTGGCCGTGCACGAACGCGACGGGCGGGGCGTCCGCGCCACCGAGGACGGGACCGCCCGGCACGGCGTCCGAGGCGAGCCAGTCCAGGGCCGCGCGGGTGAACTCGGCGCCGAGTCCCGCCAGCTCCTCCTTGGGCACGGGAGCGGACGGCCCGGCGGCGAGGTCCACGACCGTGACCGGCGGGGCCTGCCCGCCGGCGTCCAGCATCCGGACCCGTGCGCCATCCGCTCCCACCGGCTCCTCCGCCCGGGTCAGCAGGATCATCCGCACGCCCCGGCGGGCCAGGGCCACGGCGGCCTGCCGCACGTAGACGTTCATGCCGCCGGCGTCGCCGCGGCCGGGCTGGGCCAGGGGGGAGGTGTGCAGGCTGACCCCGATCCCCACCGGCACGGACGCCCGCAGTTCGGCGTCCACGGCGTCGAACAGCCGGGCCGCCGACGCCGAGTCCGCCAGGTCCTCGACGGAGACCATCCGTCCGGCGCCGTCGCCGAGCGGCACAGTCCAGTTCGGGTACTGGTCCTGGAGGGTGCCGGGCTGGTTCTGGATGCGCCGCTCGCCCACGGCGTCCACGAGCGCCACGCTGTGCAGGGCCGAGGGCGCCTGCGCGAGCAGGCGGTGCAGGGCCACGATCTGGCGTTCGCGCACCTCGGGGCCGGCGTCGGGGACGTCCACGTCCGCCTCGGCGAGCAGCCCGCGCCGGGCCGCGGCGGCGAGGAACGCGCGCACCTCCTCCGCCGACCGGCGGCGTTCCTGGGCGACGTCCACGGTGTAGAGGCCCAGCCGTTCGCGCAGGTCCACCTGGACGCCCTCGAGGTAACCGGCCGTGGGCGGCAGGTCGTGCGTGTTCACCGCCGCCATGGCCAGCCGCCGGTAGCGCTCCGGCGGGGTGGGCTCGCCGTCCTCCTGTTCGAACCACAGGATCGACGTGCCGAGCACGCCGGCCTCGGCCAGGCGGCGCTGCACCCACGGCTCGAACGTGCCGAGGTCCTCGCCCACCACGACGACGCCGGCCCGCTCGGCCTCGAGCGTGAGCACGGCGAGCATCGCCTCGTGGTCGTATTCGACGTACGCGCCCTGGGTGGCACCGGCGCCCTCCGGGATCCACCACAGGCGGAACAGCCCCAGGACGTGGTCCATCCGGATGCCGCCCGCGCCGCGCAGCACGGTGCGCAGCATGTCCCGGAACGCGGCGTAGCCGGTCTCGGCCAGGCGGCGCGGATGCCAGGGGTGCTGCGACCAGTCCTGGCCCAGCTGGTTGAACAGCTCGGGCGGCGCGCCGACGGACATGGTCGGCACCAGCACGTCCCCGAGCATCCACGCGTCCGCGGTCTCGCGGGTCGCCCCGACTGCCAGGTCCACCATGACGCCCATGCGCATGCCGGCCGCCCGGGCCCGCTCCTGCACGCCGGCGAGCTGCTCGGCGGCGATCCACTGCACCCAGCGGTGCAGGTCGACGTCGGTCGCGCGTTCGACGCGGACCCGCTCCGCCTCGACCCCGCCCGGCGCCCAGGCCGGGTCGGCGAGATCGGGTCCGGTGCCGTCGCCGTCCAGCCGCAGGACGGACCAGAGGGCGAAGTCGTCCAGGCCCGGGCCGGCCTCGGCGCGGAACCGTGCGTAGGCGGCCTCGCGCTCGGGGGAGCGGGGCACCTCGTGCACGCGGCGCAGCGCGGGCCACAGGACGGCGGCGACGGCGGCCCGATCGATCCGGCCGGTGCGCTCCAGCTCCGCCTGGACGCGGGCGCCGGCCGACCGCAGCTCCGCCTGCTCCGCGGCGGGCAGGTCGGCGAACTCGGGGATCGAGGGCACGTGCACGACCAGCGCCGAGAGGAACCGACGGGAGACGGGGGAGTAGGGGGAGTCCGCCGGATGGGGGCCGGGCTCGATCGCGTGCAGGGGGTGCAGCAGCAGGAAGTCGGCACCGTGCCGGGCGACGATCTCGGCCAGGGACGCCATGTCCGCCGCGTCGCCGATGCCCCACGAGTCCGCCGAGGTCACCGAGTAGCCCTGCGCGGCCGCGCCCCAGCCGCGGCGCTCGAGGAAGGGACGCGCCGTGCTCAGCCGGGTCGGGGCGCAGACCAGGACCGCGGAGGCGGTGGAGCCGGAGCCGCTGGTCACCTCCAGCCGGTGCCAGCCCGGGGCGAGGTCGGCGGGGATCTGAACGTGGACGCGCTCGCGTTCGACGCCGTCCACGAGGCGGACCTCGGACACCGGCTCGCTCACGCTCACCTCGAGGGTCCGCCCGTCCTCCGTGCGCACGCGGGCCACGACCGGCTCGCCCGCGGCCACGTGGCACGGCACGGACAGGCGGTGGCCGGACCGGGCGGCCACGGTGGGCGGGAGCACGTCCCGCCAGGGGGCCGTCTCCGCCTCCTCCAGCGCCTCGGCCAGAGCGGCGACCCCGTCCGGACGGACCGACACCCCGAGGGCGGCGAGCACCTTCACGAGGGCCTCGTCCGGCACGGTCTGGGCCGAGCCGTCCTGCCCGACGTACTCGGGCTGCACCCCGTGGGCTCGCGCGAGCCGGTGCAGCAGTGCGGGGGCTTCCAGGGCCATCAGGTCCTCCATGCCGTCGTGCGGTTCCACCGACGGCGCCTGCCGTCGCACAGACACCACTCTAGAGGGGACGCCGGTCCGGGGAACACGCAGGGCCCCGGTCGTGACGACCGGGGCCCTGCTGCTCGACGAGCGGTGCGCGAGGGGGGACTTGAACCCCCACGTCCTTGCGGACACAGCGACCTCAACGCTGCGCGTCTACCAATTCCGCCACTCGCGCTCATCGGTGGAGCCCTGGGAGAGGCTCCGTCGCCCACCGCGTTCCGGTCCTGTCCGGTCCGTCCCGCTCCGGGCAACTCGAGAAAGATAGCACGGGTTCGGGCTAGGCTCAAAACCATGGTCGAGAACATCGAGAACCCCGCCCGCTCGCGCCCCGAGGACCGCGTCGTGGAGATCTGCCGCGACCTCATCCGGATCGACACCACCAACCGCGGGGGCAACGTCTCCGTCGGTGAGCCTGAGGCCGCGGAGTACTGCGCCCGGCTCATGACCGAGGCGGGGATGACCCCCCGCTTCTTCGAGTCGGCGCCGGGCCGGGTCTCCGTCGTCGGGCACCTGCCGGGCTGGGATCCGGAGGCGCCGGGGCTCGTCATCCACGGGCACACGGACGTGGTCCCCGCCGAGGCGGACGAGTGGAGCGTGGACCCGTTCGGCGCCGAGCTCAAGGACGGCATGATCTGGGGGCGCGGCGCCGTGGACATGAAGGGCATGGACGCCATGGTGCTCGCGGTGCTGCTGCACCTGGCCCGCACGGGCCGCCGGCCGCGGCGACCCCTGACGGTTGCGTTCTTCGCCGACGAGGAGGCCGGCGGCGTCTACGGCGCACGCTGGGTCGTGGACCATCACCCCGAGGTGTTCGACGGGTGCACCGAGGCGATCTCCGAGGTGGGGGGCTTCTCCACCGAGGTGCACGGCTCGCGCGCCTACCTCGTGCAGACCGCGGAGAAGGGGCTCGCCTGGCTCAACCTCACCGCGGAGGGCGCCCCCGGGCACGGCTCGGCCCCGCACCCGGACAACGCGGTCACCCGGCTGGCCGGCGCCATGACCCGCATCGGCGGGCACGAGTGGCCGCTCGTGTACACCAAGACCACGCGCGCGCTGCTCGAACAGGTGGCCGAGATCATGGGCGTGGACTTCGACGAGACGGACCCGACGCCGCAGCTCGACGCGCTCGGGCAGGCCCGTTCCTGGGTGGCCGGCACCCTGCGCACCTCGTCCAACCCGACGGGGCTGACCGCCGGCTACAAGCACAACGTCATCCCGTCCTCGGCCACCGGCACCGTGGACGTGCGCCTGATCCCCGGGGAGGAGGAGTCCGCCCTCGCCACGATCGCCGAGCTCGCCGGTCCCGACGTGACCATCGCACCCGAGCACCGGGACGTCGCCCTGGAGACCCCCTTCTCCGGGGACCTGGTGGAGCTGATGATCGCCTCGCTGCAGGCGGAGGACCCCGAGGCCCAGGTGCTGCCGTTCATGCTCGGCGGGGGCACGGACAACAAGTCCCTCTCCCGGCTGGGCATCACCGGCTACGGCTTCGCGCCCATGCGCCTGCCCGCCGACCTGGCCTTCACGTCCCTGTTCCACGGCATCGACGAGCGGGTGCCCGTGGACGCGCTCGAGTTCGGCTGCCGGGTGCTCGAGCGGATGCTGGAGCCGCGCTGATCCGGGCCGCGGGCGCGACGACGGCCGGGGCGCCGTCGTCGCGCCCGCGCCTCAGACCGTCTGCAGGGTCGAGGCCACGCGCATCACCCGGCGGCGCATCCAGTAGCGGCGCGCCCCGTCGCGGTAGTGCACGGAGCGCTGCAGCTCCCATTGGCCGTACTCCGCGTGCTCCACGAGGCGCCGCCGGGCGTCGGCGAGGGACTCGTGGGCGGCGACCGTCATCACCAGGTACTCCCACTTCTGTCCGCGGGAGATCGCGTCGAGGGTCGAGGACATCAGCTGTTCACGCACCCGCCCATCCTGGCAGACGGCGTCGGGTCCGGCGGCCGGTCCCGCACGGCCCACCCCTGGCCGCGTCACCGGCCACCGGGTTACCGTTCACCCATGAGCTCTGACGCCCGCATGGCCCTCGAGGCCCTCACCACCGCCCTGAACGAACACCTCGTGGCCGCGCAGAACAAGCGGGGCGAGGACGACCCCGCCGTCGAAGCCGCCTTCTTCGCCGTGGCCGACGCCTTCGAGGCCTACGAGGACGCCCTGTACGCGGACACCGAGGAGGTCACCCCGCTCGACCTCTTCGACGACGAGGACGACGACGACTGACCGTCCTGCTCGTGACGGATCGCACGGCCCCGGGTTCCCACCCGGGGCCGTGGCGTACAGTGACCCTCCGTGACGTGGATCGAAGCCATCATCCTGGGCCTGGTGCAGGGCCTCACGGAGTTCCTGCCCATTTCCTCCTCCGCCCACATCCGCATCGTGGGCGAGTTCCTGCCCTCCGCGACCGACCCGGGGGCGGCCTTCACGGCCATCACGCAGCTCGGCACGGAGCTGGCGGTCCTCATCTACTTCTGGCGCGACATCACCCGCATCATCGGCCGGTGGTGCGCCGCGGTCACGGGGCGGATCCCGCACTCGGACCCCGATGCGCGCATGGGCTGGCTGATCATCGTGGGCTCGATCCCGATCGCGGTCCTGGGCCTGCTGCTGGAGGACTGGATCGACACGGAGTTCCGGTCGCTGTGGATCACGGCGACCATGCTCATCGTGTTCGGCGTCCTGCTCGCCCTGGCGGACCGGCTCGGCCGTCAGACCAAGCCGCTCGAGAAGCTCACCGTGCGGGACGGCGTCCTCTACGGCCTGGCCCAGGCCCTCGCGCTGATCCCGGGCGTCTCGCGCTCCGGCGGCACCATCGCGGCCGGCCTGGCCATGGGCTACACCCGGCCCGCCGCCACCCGCTACGCGTTCCTGCTGGCGGTGCCCGCCGTGTTCGCCTCCGGCCTGTACAAGCTGTACACCTCGCTCACCGATCCCGGCACGCAGGGCCCGTACGGCATGGGGGAGACGCTGGTCGCGACCGCGATCGCCTTCGTGGTGGCCTACGCGGTCATCGCCTGGCTCATGCGCTTCATCAGCACCAACTCGTACCTGCCGTTCGTCTGGTACCGCATCCTCCTGGGCGGCGTCCTGTTCGCCCTGCTGGGCGCGGGCGTCATCAGCGCCTGAGCCCGCTCCCGCCGCCGGGCATGGCGGCCCGGCACCGCCGAACCACCCCGATCTGAGGAGTCCCGTGAAGTCCTGGAGCACCCCCGCCCCGCCCGCCGTGCCGAGCCGCCCCGACCGGCTGCGGCTGCACGACACCGCCACGGGACGGACTCGGCATCCGGGCAACGACGCGCAGCGCGCCTCGCTGTACGTCTGCGGGATCACCCCGTACGACGCGACGCATCTCGGCCACGCGAGCACCTATGTGGCCTTCGACCTGCTGCACCGCTACTGGCGCGCGGCCGGTCTCGAGGTCGCCTACGTCCAGAACGTGACCGACGTGGACGACCCCCTGCTCGAGCGGGCCGAGGCGACCGGCGTCGACTGGCGCGCGCTCGCCGAGGAGCAGACCGACCTGTTCCGTGCGGACATGGCCGCCCTCGAGGTGCTCGCCCCGGACCACTACGTCGGCGCGACCGAGGCGGTGGGCCTGGTGGTGGACGCCGTCGAGACGATGCTGGCGGCGGGCCGGGCCTACCGCGTGCCGGGCGGCGACGGCGAGCCCGACGGGGACGTCTACTTCGACGTCCGCGCGGCCCAGTCCGCGACCGACTGGCGCCTCGGACAGGTCTCCGCGATGGGCCTGGACGAGATGGCCGCGGTGTTCCCGGAGCGGGGAGGCGATCCCGACCGCCCCGGCAAGCGCGACCCGCTGGACCCGCTGCTGTGGCGCGTGCACCGCGAGGGCGAGCCTGCCTGGGACGGTCGGTCGCTCGGCTCCGGCCGGCCCGGCTGGCACATCGAGTGCTCCGTGATCTCCCGGGCCCACCTGCCGGCGCCGTTCACGGTGCAGGGCGGCGGCTCCGACCTGCGGTTCCCGCACCACGAGTTCTCCGCCGCGCACGCCACCGCCGTCGACGGCCTGCCGCTCGCGCACACCTACGCGCACACCGGCATGGTGGCCCTGGACGGCGAGAAGATGTCCAAGTCCCTCGGCAACCTCGAACTCGTCTCCCGCCTGCGGGCGCGGGGCGTCGAGCCGGTGGCCGTCCGCGCGGCGATCCTCGCGCACCACTACCGGTCGGACTGGGAGTGGTCCGAGCAGGTGCTGGCCGACGCCCAGGCGCGGGTGGCCCGTTGGCGCGCCGCCCTGGACGGACCGCATGCCGCCGCCGGCGTCGCCGTGCTGGACGCGGTGCACGCGGCGCTCTCGGACGACCTCGACGCCCCCCGCGCGCTGGAGGCCCTCGACGCATGGGCGGCCGGCACCCTGCCGGGCCTGGCCGAGGCCGCCGCCGACCCGCTGCCGGTGGTCGACGTCGTGGCGGCGCTGCTGGGTCTGCGCCTGCGCTGACCCCGCCGGGCGCGGCCGGGCGTCAGCGTCCGCCGCGCCCGCGCAGATAGCGCTCGAACTCCCGCGCGATCGACTCGCCCGAGGCCTCCGGCAGCTGCTGGGTGTCCTGGGCCTCCTCGAGCTGCCGGACGTAGGCGGCGACGTCGGGGTCCTCGGCGGCCAGCTCGTCCACGCCGCGCTGCCAGGCCCTCGCGTCGTCCTCGAGCCCGCGCGTGGACACGCTCACGTGCAGCAGGTCCTCGACCGCCTCGACCAGCCCGAGCAGCGTCTTGGGGGAGGGCGCCTGGGCCACGTAGTGGGGCACCGTCCCCCACAGCGAGAGGCTCGGCAGGCCGCGGCGCGCGGCCTCGTCCGCGATGACGCCGATGATCCCGGTGGGCCCCTCGTAGACCGGACGGTCCGCGCCGACGGCCACCCGCACGTCCACGAGCGGCGAGGTCGGGCGGGCGCGCAGGGGCCGGGTGTGGGGCACGTCCGCCAGCAGCGCGCCCAGCGTCACGACGGCGTCCACGTCACGCGCGTCGGCCGCCGTGAACAGCTCCTCGAGGAACGCGCGCCACCGCACGTTCGGCTCCACGCCGACGGCGAGGAGCACACGCACCCCGTCCGGCGGGGCAGCCTCGCCCGCGACGGGCCGACCCTCACGGTCCAGGAGCGCCTCGTGCAGGGTGACCGCCGGCCAGTCCAGCGTCCCCAGCCCGTCGGCGTCGCGCCGGACCAGGGGTCGAGTGACCTGGTAGTCGTAGAACTCGCCGTCGCACACCCGTCCCGCGTCCGCCGCGTCCCACTGCTCCCGCAGCGCGCCCAGGGCCCCGGTCGCGGCCTCCCCGGCGTCGTTCCACCCCTCGAAGGCCAGCAGCAGGACCGTGGGGGCCCGCCGCCCGGCCTCGAGCGCGTCCACGGTCGCCGTCAGGTGGGTCCGCAGCGGGCCCAGGACGTCGTCCGGCTGGTCCTCGGAGGTAGCGTCGGTCATGGCGGCCAGCCTAGACACGGCCCGACGACGGGGTCACGGCCCGCGACCCGCCCGGCACACCCCGGCGGCGGCGCTCGATAGGATGCACTCCATGCCCCGCCACCCCGCGCCCGCCCCGGACGACCGTGCCCGCCGCCTGCCGCGCGCCGTCCTGTGGGACATGGACGGCACCCTCGTGGACACCGAGCCCCTGTGGAACGCCGTCCAGCGCCGGCTGGTGGTCGAGCACGGCGGCACCTGGTCGGAGGACCTGGCCGCCTCCCTCGTGGGACACCCTCTGGACGAGGGAGCGCGCCGCCTGCAGGAGGCCGGTCTGGACCTGCCCGTGCAGCGGATCATCGACCTGACGATGGACGAGGTCGTCCAGGGGGTCGTCGGCGGGGTGCCGTGGCGGCCGGGCGCCCGGGAGCTGCTCGTCGCGCTCGCCGAGGCCGGCGTGCCGGGCGCCCTCGTGACGATGTCCCATGCCCCACTGGCCCGCGCACTGGCCGAGCGGGCGCCGGCGGGCACGCTGGACGTCGTCGTCTCGGGGGACATGGTCTCCCGGGGCAAGCCCGACCCGGAGGCGTACCAGCTGGGCCTGCAGCTGCTGGCCGAGCGGACACCGGGGCTGACGGCCGCCGACTGTGTGGCGGTCGAGGACTCCCCGGTGGGCGTCGGCGCGGCCGTGGCCGCGGGCCTGCCGACGGTCGGCGTGCCCAGCGTGCTGCCGCTGCCGGCGGGGCTCGCGACCGTCGAGTGGACGACGCTCGCCGGCCGCACGCCGGCCGACCTCGCCGCGGTCCGTCGGATCGCCGCCGCGCGCAGGCCCGGGGCGGACGAGCCCGGATGAGCGGGCCCGCCTCCGTCCGGCTGGGCACGATCGCCGGCGCGCCGGTGCGCCTGTCCTGGTCCTGGCTCCTGATCGCCGCGGTCATCACCCTCGCGTTCGGCCCGCAGATCCAGCGCGCGCTGCCCTCGCTCGACGGCGGCGCCTACGGGGTCGCCCTGGGGTACGCCGTGCTCCTGGCCCTCTCCGTCCTGGTCCACGAGGCCGCCCACGCCCTCACCGGCCGCGCCTTCGGCCAGCGCACCGAGGAGATCGCGCTCACCCTGTGGGGCGGGCACACCCAGTTCCGCAGCCCGTCCGCCCGACCGCTGGACACGGTCCTCACCGCGATGGCCGGCCCCGCCGCGAACCTCGTGCTCGCGGGCCTCGCCCATCTGGCGGCCCGCGCCGTGCCCGGCCCGTCCGTCCCCGCCCTGCTGCTCGAGGTCACGGTGTGGGCCAACCTCCTCCTGGCCGCGTTCAACGCGCTGCCGGGCACCCCGCTCGACGGCGGCCGCATGGTCGAGTCCGCCGTCTGGGCCGCCACCGGCTCCCGGGCCCGTGGCGTCGAGGCGGCCGGCTGGGCCGGGCGCGTCGTCGCGGTGGGCGTCCTCGCGGCGGTGTTCGGCCCCCCGACCCTCGCGGGCCGCGCGCCGGACCTGTTCGTCGTCGTCCTGGCGGCCTGGGTCGCCCTCACGCTGTGGCGGGGCGCGGACGACGCCGTGCGCCACGGGCGCTGGAGCCGCCGGCTGGAGACCCTGCGGCTCGAGCAGGTCGAGGCGCCCGCCATCGCCCTGCCCGAGCACCTCTGCGTCGCCGAGGCCCTGGCCCAGGCGGACGGCGGCCGCCGCGCCGTCGTGGCCGTGGACGGGGCCGGTCGGCCCCGCGGCGTGCTGGACCACACGGCCGCGGCGGGCCTGACCCCGGCGCGCCGCACGACCACCGCCCTGGCCGCGGTCGCCGTCGCCCTGGCTCCGGAGGCCGTCCTCGTCCGCGACGACGTCCCCGCCGCCGGTCCCGACCTGGCCTCCCGCCTGGCCGACCCCCAGACCCCCGTGTGGGTGCTGACCGACGCGCACGGCCTCGTGCGCTCCGTGGTGCCCCGCGAGACGATCCTCGCCGCCGTCGACGCGACGCGGCGTCCCTGAACCGAAGGAGCCCCCCATGACCGAACCCACCGGCGTGAGCGCGCGCCGCGGCCCCCTGCGGGCCGGCCAGCGCGTGCAGATCAAGGACGCGAAGGGCCGCCTCAACACGATCACCCTGCTGCCCGGCGGGGAGTTCCACAGCTACCAGGGCGTGCTGCGGCACGACGACCTGATCGGCGGCTTCGAGGGCGTCGTGGTCGAGAACTCGGCCGGCCAGCCGTACCAGGTGCTGCGCCCCCTGCTGAACGACTTCGTCCTGTCCATGCCCCGCGGCGCCACGGTGGTCTACCCGAAGGACGCGGCGCAGATCGTGCAGCAGGCGGACATCTTCCCGGGCGCCGTCGTGGTCGAGGCCGGCGTGGGCTCCGGCGCCCTGTCCATGTCCCTGCTGCGCGCCGTGGGCGACCACGGTCGCCTGCACTCCTACGAGCGCCGCCCGGAGTTCGCGGACGTCGCCCGGGCCAATGTGGAGGCCTTCTTCGGCGCCGAGCACCCCGCCTGGTCGGTGCACCTCGGCGACGCGCAGGAGGAGATGCCCAAGGTCCACGAGCCGGGCTCCGTGGACCGGGTGGTCCTGGACATGCTGGCCCCCTGGGAATGCCTCGACGCCGTCGCCGAGGTCCTGGCCCCCGGCGGTGTGTGGCTGAACTACGTGGCCACCGCCACCCAGCTCTCCCGCGTGGCCGAGGCCATCCGGGACTCGGGCCGCTTCACGCAGGTCGAGGCCAACGAGACCCTCGTGCGCGGCTGGCACCTGGACGGGCTCGCCGTGCGCCCCGACCACCGCATGGTCGCGCACACCGGCTTCCTCCTCACGGCCCGCCGCCTGGCCTCGGGCGAGGAGGCGCTGCGCCTGAAGAAGCGCTCCAAGGTCTCCGAGTTCAAGGCCGAGGACGTCGAGGCCTGGCAGCCGGCCGACGAGGCCCGGTGGACGCCCGAGGCCCTCGGCGAACGGCCGGTCACGGACAAGAAGGCGCGCAAGGCGGCGAAGGAGGCCCGCCTCATGGCCGCGCGGTCACGCGCCGCCGAGCAGGGCGTGGACGCGTACGGTGGGAGGACCCCGACCGGGGAGCAGGACTGAGTGGACGGAGCACCGGTGGACCACCACGCGCAATCAGGCACGGAGCACGCCGAGCAGCGCCTCGCCGAGGCGCGGGAGCTGCTGCGGCAATCCCAGGCCGAGGCCGAACGGCTGCGGCACCAGCTGCAGTCCGCCCAGCGGCACGCCGCCGGCCTGAGCGAACGCCGTCGGGCCGCCGAGGCCCAGACGCAGACGGCCGCCCGCAACAACCGGCGCATGGTCGAGCTGCTCGAGGCCACGCGCGCCGAGATCGCCACGCTCAAGGAGAACCTGGACGCCGTCACGCATCCGCCGTTCACCTTCGCCACCCTCGAGGCCGTCCACGCCCCGCGCGAGCCCGAGGAGGGCGTGGAGACCGGCGCCGTGGTGCGCGGGGGAGCGGACGTCGTGCAGAACGGCCGGCGGCTGCGCGTGACGGTCTCCCCGCTGCTCGACGCCGCCCGCCTCACCCCCGGCGCCCAGGTGCTGCTGGACGAGTCCAGCTCGATCGTCGGCGTCGCCCCGGGCACGGGGTCGGGTCAGCTGCTGCGCGTCAAGGAGGCGCTGCCCGACGGCGGCCTCGTCCTGGCCGGCACGGCGGACGAGGAGCGCGTGGTGCGGCGCGCGCCCGCGCTGGAGGGCGTCGACCTGCGCCACGGGGACGCCGTCACCGTGGACGCCCGCGTCGAATGGGCGCTGCGGCGGGTCGAGCTGTCCGAGGTGGACGAGGTGCTGCTGGAAGAGGTCCCGGACGTCACGTTCGAGGACATCGGCGGCCTCGGCCCGCAGATCGACCGGATCCGCGAGGCCGTCGAGATCCCGTTCCTGCACCCCGAGGTCTACCGCGAGCACGGCCTGCGCGCCCCCAAGGGGATCATGCTGTACGGCCCGCCCGGCACCGGCAAGACCATGCTCGCCAAGGCCGTGGCCAACGCCCTCTCGGTTCGCAGCGCGGACGGCGAGCGCTCGTTCTTCCTCAACGTCAAGGGGCCCGAGCTGCTGAACAAGTACGTGGGCGAGACCGAGCGGCAGATCCGCGTCATCTTCGACCGGGCCCGCGAGAAGGCCGACGCCGGCTTCCCCGTGGTCATCTTCTTCGACGAGATGGAGTCGCTGTTCCGCACGCGCGGCTCCGGCGTCTCCTCGGACGTGGAGACCACGATCGTCCCGCAGCTGCTCACCGAGATCGACGGCGTCGAGGCCCTCGAGAACGTGATCGTCATCGGCGCCTCCAACCGCGAGGACATGATCGACCCGGCCGTGCTCCGCCCCGGCCGACTGGACGTGAAGATCCGCGTGGACCGTCCCGACGCCGCCGGCGCCGCGGAGATCATGGCCAAACACCTCACCGCGGACGTGCCCCTGCACGCCGACGACGTCGTCGCGGCCGGCTCCGCGGACGCGGCCCGCGCGACGCTCATCGCCCGGACGGTCGCCGCCCTCTACGACCGCGGCGCGGACACCGCGCTGGCGGAGCTGACGGACGTGTCCGGCACGACCCACGCCCTGCACCTGGCCGACCTCGTCTCGGGCGCCGTGGTGGCCGACGTCGTGGACCGCGCCAAGCGGCACGCGGTGCGCGACTACCTGGCCGCCGGCCAGGCCCCGGCCGCGCTCGGCGTCCGCGAGGGCCACCTGCGCGAGGCCGTGGCCGCGGTGCTGGAGGACCAGACGGACCTCCTGGCCACGGTCGCGCCCGCCGAGTGGGCGCGCACCTCCGGCTGGCGCGGTCCTCGGCTGCGCTCGCTGCGCATGGTCCGGGGGGTCGAGGCATGAGCGCGTTCGGCCGCGGGGCCGCGGACGGCTTCGCCCGGGCCGTCGACGTCGGCCCGACCCCCGCCTTCGAGGGCCAGCGCCGGCTTTTCCACGGCGCGGCCGTTCCCCCGAACGGGCGGGACGCCGCCGGCTGGGGCGTGCACCGGGTGATGGGCACGGAGACCGAGTTCGGCATCCACGCGCCGGCCAACCCGGGGGCGCACCACAGCGTGCTCTCGGTCGAGCTCGTGAACGCGTACGCGGACCTGGCGACCCGGTCCGGCTCGGCGGTGGCCGGCACGGAGTGGGACTACACGGGGGAGTCGCCGCTCGTGGACGCCCGCGGCTGGCGGCTGCCGCGTTCGGCGGCGCACCCCTCGCAGCTGACCGACGAGGCGCTCGTGGGCCCGGACGGGGAGCCCGTGCACCTGCTGCTGTCCACCGTGCTGGCCAACGGCGCGCGCTGGTACGTGGACCACGCCCACCCGGAGTACTCGTCGCCGGAGACGACCACCCCGCGGGACGCCATGGTGTGGGACGCCGCCGGGGACCTGGTCGCCCAGGCGGCGGCCGAGCACATCGGCCAGGCCGAGGGCGCCCCGGAGGTGCTGGTCTACAAGAACAACGTGGACGGCAAGGGCCAGTCCTACGGCGCGCACGAGAACTACCTCGTGGCCCGGTCCCTCGACTTCGAGGAGCTCACCGCCGTCCTGCTGCCGTTCTTCGCGGCGCGGCAGGTGCTCGTGGGCGCGGGCCGCGTGGGACTCGGCCCGGCGGGGGAGCGGCCGGGCTTCCAGCTGTCCCAGCGGGCCGACTACTTCGAGGAGCCCGTGGGCCTGGAGACCACGATCCACCGGCCGATCGTCAACACGCGGGACGAGCCGCACGCCCGCCCCGAGGCCTACCGCCGGCTCCACGTGATCATCGGCGACGCGACGCTGAGCCAGCACGCCACGTGGCTGCGGATGGGCATGACCGCGCTCGTCCTCGCGATGGCCGAGGCCGGGACGGCGCCCCGGCTCACCCTGGACGACCCGGTGGCCGCGTTGCAGACGATCAGCCACGACCCGGGCCTGCGGGCCACGGTGCCCCTGCTCGAACGCACCGCGGACGGCCCCGTGCGCCGGCACTGGACCGGGCTGCAGATCCTGCGGTCCTACCTGGACGCGGCCCGCGCCCACTGCGCCGCCTTCGGGGCGGCGGATCCGCAGACGCGCGAAGTGCTGGACGCCTGGGCCGTCGACCTCGACGACGCCACCGCGGATCCGCTGTCCCTGAGCGACCGCGCCGACTGGGCGGCCAAGCTGCGCGTCCTCGAGGGCCTGCGGGCCCGCACGGGCGCGGACTGGACCGACCCCCGCCTCGCGATGGTGGACCTGCAGTACGCCGACCTCCGCCCGGCCCGCTCCCTGCACCGCCGCCTCGTGGCCGCCGGCGCCCTCCGGACGCTCGCCGATGAGGCGGAGATCCGTGCCGCCGTCGCCACGCCGCCGCGGGCCACCCGCGCGTGGACCCGCGGCAACCTCGTGGGCCGCCACGGTGACCGCGTGGCCGGCGCCGCGTGGGAGACGCTGCTGCTGCGCGGGGCGGGGGAGCGGGTGCACCGGCTGCACCTGGCCGAGCCGCTGGTCGGCGCCGCCGTGGACCTGCCCGGCTGGTGGGAGGACGCCGCCGCGCCCCGGCCCGACGACGAGGCGCTCGTGGCCACGCTGGCGCCGCTGTTCGGCGCACGGGCCTGAGGCGGGGGCGGGCGCTCAGCCCGTGACGGCCGCGCGCACGCGGCCCAGCAGGGCGTCCGCCCGCGCGACGAGACGGTCCGCCCGGTCGACGTCGGTGCGCAGGACGCCCTCCAGGCCCTCGTCGCGGAGGGGGCCCAGGTTGGTCTCGAGGGTCACCGCGGCGGCGGTGAGGCCGCCCCGGACGCAGCCGAGCGCCGCACCGACGTCGGAGAGCACGTTCGGGTTCGCCGCGTCCAGCACACGCTCGGCCAGGTCCAGTGCACGCGCGGCGGCATCGACGATCCCGCGGGGTGGCCGGACGGCCTCGGCCAGGGCGGCCTGGATCGCGGCCGAGCGCCGGGCCCGGTCCTCCGGGGTGTCGCGGGGCAGCCCGAACGCCTCGGCCACGGCGCCGAAGCCCCGCTCGTCGCCGTCGGCGAGGCCGAGGCACGCCGCGATCAGGCCCTCCGATGCCCGGGCGTCCTCCTCGGCTGCGCTGAACCGGGCCGCCATGGCCAGCAGTCCGGCGCCCTCGGCGACCGCCAGCGCGCCCGTCGCGCCGCCACCGGGGGTGGGCTCGCCGGAGGCGAGGCGGCCCAGATAGCTCTCGATGCTCTCGTCGCGGATCATGCCCCCACGGTGCCAGACCGGGCCCGACCGCGGCCCGCCCTCAGGCGCGCTCCCAGGACGCGACCGGCCCCGGGACGATCGTGAACAGCGGGTGCACGTCGGGGACGGGCGTGTCCGACCACTGTTCGAGCCAGGCGGGGCTGCGCGCGGCCAGCTTGGCGCACAGGTGACGCCACTCCAGGTCGCGCTGGCCCGTGGTGGCCGGGATCGGTGCGAGACCGGCGGGCGGGATGCGCACGGCGCCGTCGGGGGCGGGGCACGGCCGGTCGATCCGGGAGTGATCGAAGCGATAGCCGCGCGCCGTGGCCTCGGCCTCGAGGCCGGAGAGGAACGCACCGACGGCGCCGGACGGGTCCGGGTGCTCCCGGAACCTCAGCAGCTGCGGGTGGTCCCGATATCCGCGCGTGCGGCCGGCCAGGACGGCCTGCGCGAGCAGGGCCTCGCGCCAGGCGCCCGTCAGGCCCTGGCGGTCGAGGTGGCGGGGATGAAGGGTCCACAGGCGCATGCCCCCATCCTGCCAGCGTGGGGCAACCCGGGGACGTGGGGCTGAAACGTGGCCCGCGCGTGGGGCAGGATGGGTGGACGCGGACGGAGCACACCGACCCGCGTCGACGCACGAGGAGGCCACCATGTCCCAGGAGCAGATCCGCCCACGCCCGTCCGGCGGCGACGACGAGACCGGCGCCGCGGCGGGCCAGGCGCACGTGAAGCCCGCGGCCCAGGACCAGGGCCTGGACAGCCTGCTGGACGAGATCGACTCGGTGCTGGTGTCCAACGCCGAGGAGTTCGTCAAGGGCTTCGTCCAGAAGGGCGGCCAGTGACCGACGCGGACCGCGCCCGCCGGATCCTCGGGCTGGAGACGGAGTACGGCGTCCAGCATTGGAACCCGCAGGGGCGCCCGCTCAGTCCCGAAGAGGTCGTCCGCTACCTCTTCCGGCCCGTCGTCGAGTGGGGGAGGTCCTCGAACGTGTTCGTGGCCAACGGCTCCCGGCTCTATCTCGACGTCGGCTCCCACCCCGAGTACGCGACCGCCGAGTGCTCGACGCTCGACGAGCTCATCGCCTCGGACGGGGCGGGGGACCTGCTGCTGCACGACCTCGTGGTCCAGGCCGAGGAGCGCATGGCCGCGGACGGGGTCGGCGGCCGGATCCACCTCTACCGCAACAACGCCGACTCCTCGGGCAGCTCCTACGGCTCCCACGAGAACTACCTGCTGCGCCGGCGCACCGAGTACCGGCGGCTCACCGAGGCGCTCGTCCCGTTCCTCGTCTCCCGGCAGATCCTCGTGGGCGCGGGCCGCGTCGTGCCCGCCGGCACGTGGCCCGAGGGCGAGGGCCCGGCCCACTTCGCGTTCTCCCAGCGCGCCGACTTCGTGCAGGACGGCGTGTCCTCCTCCACCACGCGGTCCCGGCCGATCATCAACACGCGGGACGAGCCGCACGCGGACGCCTCCGAGTACCGGCGCCTCCACGTGATCGTGGGGGACACGAACCTCTCCGAGCACACCCACCTGCTGCGCTTCGGCGCCACCGACCTGCTGCTGCGGATGATCGAGGCGGGCTTCCCGCTCGGGGACCGCGTCGTCGCCCACCCCACCCGCGCGGTGCGGCAGATCTCCCACGACCTCACCGGCACGGCCCGCATCGCGCTCCGGGAGGGGGAGGCCTCCGCCCTCGAGCTGCAGGAGCACTACCTCGAGCGGGCCCGCGCCTTCGTCGCCGCGGAGGGTGCCCACCACGACCGGGTGGGGGAGGTCCTCACCCTGTGGGGCGAGGTGCTCGACGCCGTCCGCACCGGTGACCGGTCCCGCATCGAGGACCGCATCGACTGGGCGATCAAGCTGCGCCTGCTGGAGGACTACCGGGCCCGCCACGACCTGGGTTGGGACGCGCCCCGCCTCGCCCAGCTGGACCTGGCCTTCCACGACATCGACCCCGACCGGGGGCTGTTCCGCCTGCTGCTGCGGCGCGGCGCCGTCGCGCGCCTGCTGCCCGAGGACGCCGCCCGGTCCGCCGTGGAGACCGCCCCGCCCACCACCCGGGCCCGCGTGCGCGCGGACTTCGTGGCCCGCGCCCGGGAGCGCGGCCTGGACTACGCCGTCGACTGGACGACCCTGAAGCTCACCGACCATCCGCTGCACGCGATCGTGACGAAGGACCCGTTCGACACGTCGTCGGCCGCCGTCGACCGGCTGTTCGAGCGGATCGCCTGACAGCGCGCGTCCAGGACGCGCCGTTAGGGTGACCCGCATGAGTTCGTTCGAGACCCCCCAGCCCCCGACGGCCCGCCGCCGTCGCCGCCTGCTGCCGCTGCTGTCCCTCGGCGCCGCAGGCCTGATGCTGGCCACCGCCTGCGCCACCGGCGACGACGGCGCGGACCAGCCCCACAGTGACACCGCGTCGGCCTCCACGTCGGCCGCCCCCGAGCGGGCGGCCGTCGGCGAGGGCCAGGGGGAGCCGGACGCCCTGACGGGTGTCACCTTCACGGAGGGCGACGGCGGGGCGCCGACGGTCGAGATCGACGGGGAGATCGACACCGACCAGCCCACCACGCGCGTGCTGACCGCCGGCGAGGGGGAGCAGGTGCAGGAGGGCGACGTCCTGAAGATGTCGATCGCCGTCGTCGATCCGGCCAGCGGCGAGGTGGTCGCCGAGAACTTCAGCGGCGAACCGGAAGCCGTGCCCGTGGACGACCAGCTCAAGTCCATGAACCCGGAGATCCACGAGATGCTGGTGGGCAACGGCGCCGGCACGATCGTCGCCGCGTACAGCCCCGAGTACGACGTCTCCGTCCCGCAGACCGAGAGCGCGTCGCCGAGCGCCTCCCCCTCCACCCAGACGCAGCCCGCCCAGCTGTTCGTCTACAAGATCGACGCCATCCTGCCGAAGCAGGCCGAGGGCGAAGAGGTGACCGAGCGGGACGAGCGCCTGCCCGACGTCACCGTGGACGAGGAGAGCGGCCGGCCGAGCATCGCGAAGCCCGACGGCGAGGCGCCCCAGGAGCTGGTGGTCCAGCCCCTGATCGAGGGCGAGGGCCGCGAGGTCGGCGCGGACGACACCGTGACCGTGCAGTATGAGGGCGTGACGTGGTCCGACGGTGAGGTCTTCGACTCGTCCTGGGAGACGGGTCAGGCCATCACGTTCTCCCTCAACCAGGTCATCGAGGGCTGGAAGGAGGGTCTGGCCGGCCAGAAGGTGGGCTCGCGCGTCCTCCTGTCGATCCCGGCCGAGAAGGCCTACGGTGAGCAGGGCAGCCCGCCGGACATCGGCGAGAACGAGCCCCTGCTGTTCGTGGTGGACATCCTGGACGCCCAGGCGTCCGCCACCCCGTCGGCGAACTGACCCCGTCCACGAGAACCCAAGAGGAGAGCACCGTGTCCTTCGGACAGCGCGACTACGACCGCACCAAGCCCGAGATCGACTTCCCGGGCGAGACCCCGCCCACCGAGCTCGTGGTGGAGGACCTGATCGAGGGCTCCGGCCCGGCCGTCGAGGCCGGCTCCCGCGTGCAGGTCCACTACGTGGGCGTGGCCTGGTCCACCGGCGAGGAGTTCGACGCCTCGTGGAACCGCGGCACCCCGCTGCCCCTGACCGTCGGCGTCGGCCAGGTCATCGCCGGCTGGGACCAGGGCCTGCTCGGCATGAAGGTCGGCGGCCGCCGCCGCCTCGAGATCCCGCCGCACCTGGGCTACGGCGCCCGCGGCGCCGGCTCCGCGATCGGGCCGAACGAGACGCTCATCTTCGTCTGCGACCTCGTCTCGGTCGACTGACCCCGGGCCCCGTGACCCCACCCGCCCCGCGGCGCGCCGGCGACGAGGCCGCCGAGCGCATCATCTCGCTGCTGTGGCTGCTGCTCTCGGCACCGCACGGTCTCGAGCGTGACCGGATCCGACGGCAGGTCGTCGGCTATGAGGGGCTCACGGACGCCGCCTTCGAGAAGCTCTTCCAGCGGGACCGCCGCGTGCTGCGCGCCGTGGGGGTCCCGCTGGAGACGCTCGAACCCGCGGGCTTCGACGAGGGCGAGGCGGGGGTGCGGCACCGCGTCGTCCGCGATGCGCTGCTGCTGCGCGACCTCGACCTGACCGTGGACGAGCGCCGCGCCCTCGTGCGGGCGCGGCGCCTGTGGGGCGACTCGCCGCTGCGCGCCGACGTCGTCCGCGCCGTGGGCCTGCTGTTCCAGCCGGCCACCGACCTCACGGGCGACGACGAGCTGGCCGGGTACCACACCCTCATGCCCCGGGCCGACCCCCGGCTCGAGGCCCTCACCCAGGCCGTGGCCGACGAGGCCGTGCTGCGCTTCCCCTACCGCGACGCGCGGGGGCGGGCCACCCGGCGCACCGTGCGGGCCTGGTTCCTCACCCTCGTGCGCGGCCGCTGGTACCTCACCGGCTGGGACCTCGACCGCGGCGCCGAGCGCAGCTTCCGGCTCACCCGGATGGAGGGGGAGCCGCGCCGCGTCGAGCGGGCGACGGACGCCCCCGGCCGTCCCGAGGACCACGACCACGCCGGCCTCGTGGCGCGCCTGGCCGGGCAGGCCGACGCCGAGCGGGTCCGGGTGTGGCTCGCGCCCGGCCGGGGTCAGGGCGTCCGCGCGGTCGGTGAGCCGGCCGAGCCCCGGGTCGAGGACGGCGCCGCACCGGGGCCCGACTGGGAGCTCTGGGAGGCCCCCGCCGGACCGCGCGAGGACGGCCTCGCCGCGGAGATCGGCGGCCTGCTGGGCCGGGCCGTGCCCTCGGCCGCGCACCCGGACCTGACCGACCGCGTCCGCGCGGGCCTGGCCGCCGCGGCGGAGACCCACGCCGGTCCCGCCGACCCGGCCCTGCTCGAGGTGGCGCTCGCCGCGCCCGTCCGGCGCCGCGCCCGCGACTCGAGCGAGGACCTCGTGGGCCGCCTGCTGGACATCGTGGGGCTGGCCAACCGGGCCGGTGGGGTGGACCGGGCGGAGCTGCGCGCGCGTCTCGGGGTCACCGACGAGCGCCTCGACGCCGACCTCGAGACGCTGCGCTACTGCGGCATGCCCGAGCGCGACTTCCCCGGCTTCCAGTTCGAGGTGGCGGAGGTGGCCGGCCGCGTCCACGTGGAGCGCGCCGCCGACCTGGCCGGTCCCGTGCGGCTGACGCGCCCCGAGGCGCACAGCCTCGTGGCCGCCCTGCAGACGGTCGCGGACCTGCCGGTGCTGGACGAGGCCGACCGCGAGGCCGCTCGCTCCGCCCAGCGCCGGATCCGCGCCGCGGTCCTGGACGCGGGGGCCCCGGATGCGGACGACGCGGACGACGCCGCCCTCCGGGAGGCCGAGGCGCACACCGCCGGCGAGCCCCCGGTCGCCGTCGCCGCCCACTGGGACGTGGCCGTGGACCCCGCGACGGTGCGCACCCTGCTGGCCGCCGTGGCGGAGCGGGCCGTCGTGCACCTGACCTACCGCTCCGTGCATGCCGATGCCCTCACCGAGCGGGACGTGGAGCCGCTGGCCCTGGTGCAGGACGGGGCGCGCCTCTACCTGCAGGCGTGGTGCCGTCGCGCCGAGGACCACCGGGTGTTCCGGGTGGACCGGATCAGCGCGCCCGCACCCACGGGGGAGACGTTCGCGCCCCGGGCTCGGCCCGCGCGCTGGCGGGTCCATCCCGACGACGCCGCGGGGGTGCCGGTGCTGCTGCGCTGGGCCCATCCCGTCCGCGACGCGGCCGCCGGCTACCGCCCGGACGCCCAGGCCGACCTGCCCGACGGCGACCGGCTCACCCGGGTGCATCTGACCGACGCCGCCGTGGCGGCCGCGCTGGTCGGACGCCACGGCGGCGCCGTCGAGGTGCTGGCCCCCGCCGACCTCCGGACGTCCGTGGCGGACGCGCTGGGCGATGCCCTCGCGGCCCTGCCGGCGCGGTAGCCTGGACCCCGGAACCCCATCGAAAGGACCCTTCATCATGGCTGGACTCCAGGGCTGGCAGCTCGTCATCATCATCCTGCTCGCGATCCTGCTCTTCGCGGCGCCGAAGCTGCCCGCGATGGCCCGCAACCTCGGCCAGTCGATGCGCATCTTCTCCTCCGAGGTGAAGCAGATGCGCACCGAGGGCAAGGGCACCACGGACGAGCGCTCCGGCGCCGGTTCCACCGCCGCGGACGAGCCGGTCGAGGGCCGCGTCGTCGAGCGTGACGAGACCGACCCGCGCGACCCGCGCTGAGCCGGAAGGACCCCCACCCGATGACCGAGGTCGACGAGGTCGCCCGCCGCACCCGGCGCCGCCGGAAGCGGCGGGACAACCCCACCGGCGAGATGCCGCTGCGCGAGCACCTCACGGAGCTGCGCAACCGACTGCTGAAGTCGGCGCTCGCCGTCGCGGTCGGCATGGTGATCGGCTTCCTCGTCTACCAGCCGGTCATGGCGGAGCTGTTCCGCCCGGTCAAGGAGATCGCCAGCCAGGGACACACGGCGGCCGTCGCCTATGACACGGTGGCCTCGCCGTTCGACCTCATGCTCAAGGTCAGCATGTTCATCGGGCTCATCCTGTCCAGCCCGGTCTGGCTCTACCAGATCTGGGCATTCATCGTGCCGGGTCTGAAGAAGGCCGAGAAGAAGTACGCCCTGGGCTTCATCGCCGCGGCCGTGCCCCTGTTCATCTTCGGCATCGCGCTGGGGTGGCTCGTGATGCCGCAGGCCGTCCAGTTCTTCGTGGGCTTCACTCCCGAGGGCGGCGCGAACCTCCCGACGGCGTCGGTGTACATCAGCTTCGTCACGCGTCTCTACCTCGCGTTCGGCGTGGCCATGGTCCTGCCGGTGCTGCTGGTGGGACTGAACATGCTCGGCATCCTGCCGGGCCGCACGATCGTCCACCACTGGCGCATCACCGTCTTCGTGATCATGCTGATCGCCGCGATCGCCGCCCCCGGTGCGGACGCCATCTCCATGTTCTACATGGCGATCCCGCTCGTCGTCCTCTTCGGCGTGGCCATCGTCCTGTGCCTGTGGGGGGACCGTCGTCGTGACCGCCGCTCGGGGCAGCGCGAGGTGGACGTCGAGGCGGAGCTCGCCGAAGGCCCGAAGCCGCTCGATCAGATCTGAGCGTCGTACGCGGCGGCCCTCCCGCCCGGACGCACGACCACGACGGCGTCCGGACCCGCCAGTAGGGTGGGGCCATGGCCCACCATCCCGCGTCCGCGACCCCGCACGACGAACCCGAGCTGAGCCCGGCGGGGCGCTACGCCCGTGCCCGGGCGGCCCGGCACCATGCCGGCTCCGAGCTCGGCCGGTTCGCCGCACGCGTGGGCTTCCCCCTCGACGACTTCCAGCGCCGCGCGTGCGCCGAGGTCGAGGACGGCCACGGCGTCCTCGTCGCGGCGCCCACCGGTGCCGGCAAGACGGTGGTCGGCGAGTTCGCCGTCCACCTGGCCCTGGCCCGCGGCACGAAGGCGTTCTACACCACCCCCATCAAGGCCCTCAGCAACCAGAAGCACGCGGACCTCGCCCGCGTGCACGGCGCGGAGAACGTCGGCCTGCTCACGGGGGACACCTCCGTCAATCCGGACGCGCCCGTCGTCGTGATGACCACCGAGGTGCTGCGCAACATGCTGTACGCGCAGTCGGACACCCTCATCGACCTCGGCTTCGTCGTCATGGACGAGGTCCACTACCTCGCCGACCGGTTCCGGGGACCGGTGTGGGAGGAGGTCATCATCCACCTGCCCGAGCACGTGCAGCTGATCTCCCTGTCCGCCACGGTGTCCAACGCCGAGGAGTTCGGCGCCTGGCTCGACACGGTCCGGGGCGCCACCACCGTGATCGTCTCGGAACACCGGCCGGTGCCGCTGTGGCAGCACATCATGGCCGGGGGCCGGCTCTACGACCTGTTCGCCGAGGACATCGCCTTCGAGGACGCCGCGGACCGGGACGGGGAGGCCCTGCTCAACCCCGAGCTCAAGCGCCTGGGGGAGGAGGCCGAGCGCCGGTTCCAGCGCGCCGACTGGGGGCGCCCCGGGCGGCAGCAGCACCGCGACGGGCGCGGGGGCGGCACGAAGGGGCGGGCCAGGGGCGGCCGGCACACGGGTCGCGACGGCGGCCGGGGCCGGACCGGCTCGTCCGCACTGGACCGGGAGCGGCCGGTCTCCGGTCGGCCGGGCGGTCACGACGGCGGCCCGCGGCGCGGACCGCGGCTGTCCACGTCGCGTCCGGAGATGATCCGGGTCCTCGACCGCGACGGGCTGCTGCCATGCATCACCTTCATCTTCTCCCGGACCGGCTGCGACGCCGCCGTGGAGCAGTGCCTGCGGGCCGGGCTCGACCTCACCACGGCGCGGGAGAAGGCGCTCGTGGCCGAGCGGGTCGAGGAGGCGGCGCGCCTGCTGCCCGTCGAGGACCTGGAGATCCTCGGGTTCTGGGCGTGGCGGGACGGCCTGTCCCGGGGCTTCGCGGCCCACCACGCCGGCATGCTGCCCCCGTTCAAGGAGGCCGTCGAGGACCTGTTCACCGCCGGCGCGCTCAAGGCCGTGTTCGCCACGGAGACCCTCGCCCTCGGCATCAACATGCCGGCCCGCTCCGTGGTGATCGAGAAGCTGGTCAAGTTCAACGGCGAGAACCACGTCGACATCACGCCGGGGGAGTACACCCAGCTGACGGGCCGGGCGGGCCGCCGCGGCATCGACGTCGAGGGCCACGCCGTGGTGATGTGGCGTCCCGGGCTGGACCCGGCCGCCGTCGCGCGCCTGGCCTCGCGCCGCACGTACCCGCTGCGCTCCTCGTTCCGGCCCACCTACAACATGTCCGCTAATCTGCTGGCGCAGGTCGGCGCGGAGCAGGCGCGGGGCATCCTCGAGTCCTCGTTCGCCCAGTTCCAGGCGGACCGCTCCGTGGTGGGCCTGGCCCGCGAGCTCCGTTCGAAGCAGGCCAGCCTCGAGAAGTACGAGGAGGCCATGCAGTGTCACCTCGGCGACTTCGCCGAGTACCTCACCCTGCGCAAGGAGCTCGCGGCCGCGGAGAAGTCCGGCTCGCAGGGACGCCGTCGAGCCCACCTGGCCGCCGTGAAGGACTCGCTCGCGAACCTCGCGGTCGGGGACGTCGTCGAGCTCGATGCCGGCCGCTCACTCGGCCGGGCCGTCGTCGTGTTCCCCGCCGGCAACCCCCAGAATCCGCGCGTCGGCGTCGTCACGGACAAGGCGCAGCTGCGCCGCATCACGGTGGACGACGTCGCCGGGCCGGTCGAGCCGGTGGCAGGCGCCGCCCTGCCCCAGGTGGTGCAGGTGAAGACGCCCGCGCAGCGCAAGGACGTCGCCGCGCTCATGCGCGAGGCCGTGCGCACGGGCCGCCCGCCCGCCGGAGGCCGCAGCACGGCGGGCTTCCGCCTCCGGGAGGACCCGGCCGCGCCCCGGGTCGAGGAGCTGCGCCGGGCGCTGCGCCGCCACCCGTGCCACGGCTGCCAGGACCGCGAGGAGCACGCCCGCTGGGGCGACCGCTGGTGGGCCATGCGGCGGGAGGTCTCCGTCCTGAGGGAGCGCATCGCGGGCCGCACCAACACCATCGCCCGCACGTTCGACCGCGTGGTCGGTCTGCTGCGCGCCTACGGCTACGTGCAGGAGGACGCGCCCTCACCCCGTGCGGCGCTCACGGAGCGCGGCGGGGCCCTGCGCCGGATCTACGGCGAGCGGGACCTGTTCACCTCGCTGGTGCTGCAGGATCCGGCCATGGACGGCCTGACGCCGGAGGAGTGGGCCGCCGTCGCCGCGCTGCTCGTGTACCAGGGCAAGGGGGAGACCGAGCCCGGACTGGTCCCGATGCCGACCCCCCGGCTCGCGCGCGTCGCGGAGGCCGCCGAGCGCATCGAGGAGCGCCTGCGCACGGACGAGGCCCAGGCCCGGCTCGAGCCGACGCCCCGGACGGACCCCGGGCTGGTGGCACCCATGCACCGCTGGGTGCGGGGCGCCACCCTGCGCCGCACCCTTGACGGCGCGGACCTCGCCGCGGGCGACTTCGTCCGCTGGGCGCGGCAGGTCATCGACGTGCTGGGCCAGCTGGCCAACGTCCCCGGGGACACCCGTCGCAGCCGTGCCTGCCGCCGGGCCGCGGACCTCGTCTCCCGCGGCGTCGTGGCCACCTCGCTGCCGGCGGCCTCGGCGCCGCGCGCGGACGAGGACTGACACGGGCTAGGGTGGGCGGGTGAGCGCACACCTGTTGACCCGCGGCATCATCCACTCGACGACGGACCCGTACGCACAGGCGCTGCTGGTCCGGGACGGGATGATCGCCTGGCTCGGCGCGGACGACTCCGCGGACCGCGTGGCCGACCCGGGTGACGAACGGCGGGACCTCGACGGCGCCGTCGTCGTGCCCGTGTTCGTCGAGCCGCTGGCCCGGCCCGCGGACGCGCGGGACGCGCTGAGCCGCGGCACCGCCGTCGTGACGGTCCTGGCCGGGCCCGAGGACACGGGCGCCGCGCCCGCCGACGAGGACGTCCAGACCGTCGTCTACCGGCACGCCGACCGCGTGGACGCCGAGGCGGCCGGGGTGTGGCTGCCCGTCGGGACCGACACCGACCCCGCCACGCTCACCGGCCTCCTGACGGCCTCGACCCAGGCGGGGGAGCAGGCCTACCTCGTCCCCGACGGCGGTGCGGACGCCGGGCCCGCCGCCCAGGACGTGGCCCTGACCGCCCTGCGCTCGGTCGCGGAGGAACTCGGCACCGCCGCCCTGGGCCGCGTGCGCCATCGGCTCGTGGTCACCCACCCGGTCACCGCCGAGGACCGCGCCTTCCTGGCCGCCGCCGGGGTCAGCGCCACCGTCGTCCCCGACGCGGACGGCGTGCTGCACGCCCCCGTGGCGAGCCTGCTGGCCGACGCCGTCACCGTGTGCCTGGGCGCCGGCCCGGCCGGGGACCCGTGGGCCGCCGTCCGGTCGGCGCTGTCCCACCCCGACCCGGACGAGCGCATCTCCGCCCGCTCCGCCTTCGCCGCCGCGACCCGCACCCCGCTGCGCGCGCTGCCCGACGCTCCGGCGGCACGCCTGTCCGTCGCCCCGCGCCTGAGCGTGTCGGCCCCGGCCGTGTTCGGCGTCTGGGACGCCGACGCGGTCGCTGTGCAGTCGCCGGACGGCCGGGTGGCGGCGTGGAGCACGGACACCCGGGCCGGCACGCCGCTGCTGCCGGCCCTCGACGCCGAGACCGCCCTGCCCCGCTGGCGGGCCACCTGGGTGGACGGCCGGATCGCCGCGGAGGACGTGGCCCGCGACGCTCACGACGCCGCGACGCCGGCCTGAGACCTCCGCTTCCTATACTCGAACGGATGCGATGGCCCGTCCGACCGGCGGGCCGCCCCCACGACCCCGGCCGGAAGGCGAGAACCGCACATGCGCGTGCTGACCATCATCCCCACGTACAACGAGATCGAGTCGCTGCCGCTGACCCTCGGCCGACTCCGTGACGCCGTCCCGGAGTCCGACGTTCTCGTGGTGGACGACGCCTCCCCGGACGGCACCGGCGACTGGGCCGACGCCCGCGCCGCCGAGGACCCCTCCGTGCACGTGCTGCACCGCACCACCAAGGACGGCCTGGGCGGCGCCTACATCGCCGGGTTCCGCTGGGGCCTGGAGCGCGGCTACGACGTCCTGGTCGAGATGGACGCGGACGGCTCGCACCAGCCCGAGCAGCTGCCGCGCCTGCTGGAGGCCGTCCGCACCGCGGACCTGGTGATCGGCTCGCGCCGCGTGCCGGGCGGCAAGATGGTGAACTGGCCGACCTCCCGCAAGATGATCTCGTGGGCCGGCTCCCTGTACCCGCGGATCATGCTCGGCCTCAACCTGACGGACATCACGGCGGGCTACCGCGCCTACCGGGCCGACACGCTCCGTGCGATCGACCTGGACGCGATCGAGTCCAAGGGCTACGGGTTCCAGGTGGACATGACCTTCCGCACGGCCCGGCTCGGCAAGCGGATCGTCGAGGTCCCGATCACGTTCGTGGAGCGTGAGCTCGGCGAGTCCAAGATGAGCGGCGGCATCATCGGCGAGGCCGTGGTCAACGTGACCCGCTGGGGCCTGGCTGCGCGCTGGGAGGGCCTGCGCGCCCGCCTCGGCCTCTGAGGCGCACAGCCCCCGAACGACGACGGGGCCGGATCCATGGCGGATCCGGCCCCGTCGTGCATGGGGGAGCGGCGGGTCAGGCGTCGACGTCCTCGCCGCGGCTGGCGCGCAGCTTGTTGAGCTGGATCTTGTAGGTCTCCTCCAGCTCGTCGAGGCTGCGGCGCTCGCGCAGCATGTCCCAGTGGGTGCGCACGGGCTTGCCCTCGGTCTCAGCCGGCTTCTCGCCGCTGACGAGGAACGCCTCCTTGCCGGTCTTCGAGGTCCAGGTGGCCGGCACGTCTGCCTCCACGGAGAAGGTCACGAACACCTGCTCGCCGTCCTCCGTGCGGTACTCCACCCGCTGCCGGGCGGCGGGCTCGACGCCGGCCTCGGACTCCAGGGACTGCGCGCCCAGGCGCATGCCCCGCAGGCTGCGATCGCTCACGTTTCCTCCTCGTCAGGCCGCGCCGAGGCCCGCGCGGGGGCGCGGGCCGATCGAGGCGCGGCGGGTCGTCCTCACTGATGGAACCATTCAGTGTCCCACAGCATTCCCGTCGGCCTCGCCGGCCGGGCGGGTGCCGGGGGTGCGGCCGGCCGACGGGTCGGGCTCAATCTCCTGCGGCGTGGCCAGGGCCTCGTCGAGCGAGGTCTGCGGCATGTCCTCCGCCGTCACCGCGCCGGCGGTCATCGCGTCCATGACGCCGCTGGCGCGCAGGGCGTCCGCGGTGGTGGGGCGGGACCCACGCGGCCGACGCGCGCGCTCCGGGGTGACGCCGACGTGCTCGGCGCCCGGCTCGCCCGCGCGGTCCCCGGAGTCCCGACGCCGGGGTGCGCGCTCCGGGGTGGGGCGGTCGCCGTCGCCGGGGGCGAACGCCTCACCGAGGCCCTGCAGGGCGCGGGTGAGCTCGGCGGGGACCACGAACATGGTGGTGGCCTGGCCGTCGGCGATCTTGGGCAGGGACTGCAGGTACTGGTAGGCCAGGACCTCGGAGTCGGCGCCGCCGGAGTGGATGGCGTCGAAGACCACCTCGATCGCCTCGGCCTCGGCGTTGGCGCGCAGCACGCGTGCCTGAGCCTCGCCCTCGGCGGAGAGGATCTGGGACTGGCGCTCGCCCTCGGCCGTGAGGATGGCGGCCTGCTTCGTGCCCTCGGCGGTGAGGATGGCGGCGCGGCGGTCGCGCTCGGCGCGCATCTGCTTCTCCATCGAGTCCTGGATGGACATGGGCGGGTCGATGGCCTTGAGCTCCACCCGCGAGACCCGCAGGCCCCAGCGCGTGGTGGCGTCGTCCAGCACGCCGCGCAGCTGGGAGTTGATGGAGTCGCGAGAGGTCAGCGCCTCCTCGAGGTTCATGCCGCCCACGACGTTGCGCAGGGTGGTGGTGGTGAGCTGCTCCACCGCGTGGATGTAGTTGGCGATCTCATAGGTCGCGGCCTTGGCGTCCGTGACCTGGAAGTAGACGACCGTGTCGATGGAGACGACGAGGTTGTCCTCGGTGATCACCGGCTGGGGCGGGAAGGAGACGACCTGCTCGCGCATGTCCACCATCGGGAGCATGCGGTCCACGAACGGGATGATCAGGGTCAGCCCGGCGCCGGCCGTGCGGTTGTACTTGCCGAGGCGTTCGATGTTGGCCGTCCGCGCCTGCGGGATGATCTTGACCGAGGAGGCCACGATCACCGCCGCGAGGACGGCGAGGACGACGAGGACGATGAGGGTTTCCATCGGGGTCCCTTCTTCTGGGGTCGGTGCGGTCGGAACGAGGACGTGGGGCGGCTCAGGCGCCGTCCGCCTCCCAGTCGATGCGGGGGAGCGGGCGGACCACCAGGGTGGCCCCGTCGATGCGCAGGACGGTCACCTCGTCGCCGGGGGCGACCTCGGGCGCCCCGGGCTCGACGCGGGCGGACCAGGTGTCGCCGTCGACGGCGAGCGTGCCGGCGTCGCCGGTGATCGCGCCCTGGGCCGCGACGCGACGCCCCGGGAGCGTGTCCAGGTAGGAGGCGCCGGCGCCGGTGTCCTTGCGCAGGTGGCGCAGGGCGACGGGGCGCACGGCGGCGAGCATCAGCAGGGCGACGGCGGCGAACGCCGCGAGCTGGAGCGCCAGCGGGCCGCCCACGAGCGCGACCACCCCCGCCGCGCCGGCCCCGGCGGCGATCATCAGGAAGACGAGGTCGAGGGTCAGCAGCTCGACGCCGGCCAGGCCGGCGGCCAGCACCAGCCACAGCCAGCCCGCGTTCGCCTCGATCCACTCCATGCGTGCGCTCCCCTCCGTGTCGGGTGCGCGGACGGGTCTGCCGCGCGTCGACGTGTGATCCCCATCCTGCCCTACGCAGTGGCTTTGGACACAGCGTGTCCCCAGGCGGTCCTGGAAGTCGGGAGCTACCGCCCGGTAATGTGAGCTGCATGACATCTTCACCCGTCGCGGTCTCGCCCCTGCTCCAGCCGATCACCCTGGGCCCCCTCACGCTGCCCAACCGGGTGGTCATGGCCTCGATGCACATGGGACTGGAGGACCGGCACGACGACCTGCCGCAGCTGGCGGCGTTCTACGCGGAGCGGGCACGCGGCGGCGTCGGACTCATCGTCACCGGCGGCCTGGGCGTCGTCCCCGAGGGCACGGTGACGCTGGGCGGGGGGATGCTCGCCAGCGAGGAGGACGCGCGCGCCCATCGCGTCGTCACGGACGCCGTCCACGCCGCCGGGGGCAGGATCCTCGCCCAGCTGCTGCACGCGGGACGCTACGCCCCCAGCCCCGACCTGGTCTCGGCCTCCGCGGTGCGAGCGCCGATCTCGCGGCACACGCCCCGGGAGATGACGGCCGCGGACATCGAGCGGACCGTGAACGCGTTCGCACGCGCGGCCACGTTGGCCCTGGAGGCCGGATACGACGGCGTGGAGATCATGGCCTCGGAGGGCTACCTCCTCAACCAGTTCCTCGCCCCGGCGACGAACCGACGCGCGGACGAGTACGGGGGCGACGCCGAGCGCCGACGCCGGTTCCCGGCGGCGGTGGTCGCGGCCGTGCGCGAGGCGCTGGGGGAGCGCGGCGTGCTCTCGGTGCGCACCTCGGCGGCGGACCTGGTCCCCGACGGGCAGACGCGCGCGGAGATCGCGGACACCGCCCGGGCCTTCGAGGCCGCCGGAGCGGACGTCCTGATGACCGGCATCGGGTGGCACGAGTCCCGCGTGCCGACCATCGTGACCTCCGTGCCGCGCGCCGCGTTCCTCGCCGCCTCGGCTGACCTGACCGCCGCCGTCGACATCCCCGTGATCGCCTCCAACCGGCTCACCACCCCCGCCGAGGCGGAGGAGGCGCTGACGTCCGGGGCCGCCGCGCTCGTCGGGCTGGCCCGGCCCCTGCTGGCGGACCCCGAGTGGATGGCCGCGATCAGCGACCCGCGCGCTCGGACCCTGACCCCGTGCATCGCCTGCAACCAGGCCTGCCTCGACCACGTGTTCACCGGGGCCAAGGTCTCGTGCCTGATGAACCCCCGCGCCGGGCGGGAGACGGAGCCGGAGTACGCCGCGCCCGTCCCGGTGGCCCTGGGCCGCCGGCGCCGGATCGCCGTGGTCGGTGCCGGGCCGGCGGGCCTCACGGCCGCGGAGCGTGCGGCCCGGTTCGGGCACGAGGTCACCCTGTTCGACCGGCACGCCGAGCCCGGCGGGCAGTTCCGGCTCGCCCGGCGCATCCCCGGCAAGGAGGAGTTCGGTCCCGCGCTGGAGCACCTGGCGGCCCGCGCGGCGGCATCCGGGGTGACGCTCGTGACCGGGGAGGAGGTGTCCGCACAGACACTCCTCACGGACGATGGGCGGCCGGGCTACGACGAGGTGCTCCTCACCACCGGCGTGCGGCCGCGGCCCGTCGCTCTGCCCGGGGCGGGGGAGCCGGGCGCGCCCGCCGTCCACGCGTACGACGACGTGGTCCTGGGCCACGTCGACGTCGGTCCGCGCGTCGCGGTGATCGGCGCCGGCGGCGTGGGCGTGGATGTCGCCGAGGCCCTGGCGGCCGGCACGGAACGGCCGGACGGGACACCCGAGACGCAGGAGCACTGGCGGGCCCGCTGGGGCGTGGCACTGACCTCTCAGACGCCGGGCCAGCTGGCGAAGCCGGCCGCGGCCCACCCCGGACGCGAGGTCCACCTGCTCCAGCGCAGCCCCGGACCGATCGGCGTCCGACTGCGCCCCACCACCGGCTGGGTGCACCGCGCCGAGCTGCGGCGGCACGGGGTCCACCTGCACTCCGGTGTGACCTACGAGGGCCTCGGCCCCGACGGCCTGCGCGTGACCGCGCCGTCCCCGGAGGACCCCGAGACACGCGTGCCGCTGACCCTGGATGTGACGGACGTCGTCGTGTGCGCCGGGCAGGAGTCCGAGACGGATCTCGTCGAGGACCTGGTGGCTGCGGGCTACGCGCCGGAGGCGGTGCGCCTGATCGGTGGCGCGGCCGAAGCCCGCGAGCTCGACGCCTACCGGGCCATGGACCACGCCGTGCGGGCCGTGCAGGGCTGAGCCGCGCCGCCGGCCGGCGGGCCCTCCCGGGCGGACGACGTCAGGGCTACGGTCGGGGCATGGCTCTCATCTACACCGCACGCCTGGACCCGGACAAGCCCGAATGGATCCGCCGCCGCCTCGTGGCGCACGGACTGCCCGCGGACGTGACCGCCGAGAAGGTCGGCTCGTACCGGTTCGACGATCCCGCCGGCGAGATCGGCGTCGAGTCGATGCTCGTGCGCGTGGGGGACCAGCTGTATCAGACCGCGTTCGCCTACCGAGGCGACGCACCCCTCGAGGGGGACGTCGTGGCCGAGGCGGAGCACTCCGTCCTGGGACACCGCTGGGTCGTGGACGCCGCCACCGACCCGGACGCGCGCCGCATCCTCGCGGCGGGCGTGCGCGGCGAGATCCCGCAGGCCCGACTCGAGATGCACGACGAGTCCGGGACCTACCTCGAGACGCGCGCCCCGGACCTCACCCTCCGCGTGATCGGCGCCGATGCGACGGGGGAGCTCGAGGTGCCGGTCGAGCTGTCGGAGACGGATGAGGCGGACGTCGACGGCCCGCGATGCCTCATCGCCGAGGGAGACGGTGTGCGGGCCGTCGTCGCGCGTCTTACCTGAGGGGCGGTCCGCGCGGTCAGAGGCCGCGCGGACCCCAGGACCGCAGCCGGCGATGGCTGGTGAGCGACATGTACAGCGCGATGCACCAGCCGAGGACGGTCCACCCGGTGAGCAGGTTCACCCAGAATACCGCCCACACGTTGGAACGGCCACGGACGGCGGCGACGGCCCATGGAGCCAGGTAGCCCGCCGTGGCGATGGCCAGGACGACGGCGATCGTCGCGTGCAGGGGGCGGTCGCGCTGGTCGGTCATGATCGTCATGGGTCCAGGCTACGCGCGAGACCCGCCGCGGAGGGCGCCCTGTCCACCGTTCCGCAGTGCGCCGATAATGTACATTATGTCAACTAGCCTGTTCTTCGCCTCCCCTTCGGAGGCCGCCTGCACGGCACGCGCCGCGTCGTGAACTGGCCCAGGTGGCCGCGCCGGGCGGCACCGACACCGCGTGCCGGGGTTCACTCCCCCGGGTCTGCGGACAGCCGCTCCAGCAACGGCAGGACAGCCGCCACCGCCGTCCGGCTCTCGTGCCAGAGCCCGTGTCGCAACCGGGAATGGACGGCCTGCTGGCTGATCCCGAGTTCGGCCGCCGCCTCTCGCTGACTGGCGCCGGCTTCGACCAGCCGTCCCGCCGCGTGCTGATCAGCGGACCGGCGCCGTTCCACCGCGGCGACCAGCTGCAGGGTGGCCTCCGCACAGCGCAGATCAGCCTCTCGGCCGGCATCCGAGGCGCGGTCCGCGCGACCTCCGCCCGGCAGCACGAGTCGGCCCGGTGCCCGCCGGGCCCGCCGCCGCTCGGCTGTTGTCAGGTACGACAATGATGAATCCTTGTCGAGGGCATCCTCGGGATCCAACAGCACCGCCCAGGACCCGGTCCGCACGGCCCACAGCGCCAAGCCGACCGTGGCCGCCATGCCGTCGACGACGACGGCCAGCTCGCCGTCGTGCGACGCCGCATCGGTGCCCGGGCCGGATTCGTCGAGAAGCCACGCCGCCGCGGTCACAGCCGCGTCCGGGCGAGGATCGTCGAGCAGCGCGGCTGCCAGACGCCGCGCGTCGTCAGCGGTGGCGGCGGTCGGTCGGATGGGCACCAGATGCACGGACACCATGCAGTGAGCCTACCTCTGACAAAGGCGCTGTCTTGTTGTGGGGCCCGTCTGCCGAGCCGTCCTCGGCCGGACGCTCCGTCCGGACGTCTCGGTGCGCCAGACTGGATGCATGACGTCCTCCCCCACCGCCCGTCGTGTCGTGCCCGCCGAGCATCGCGCCCCGCGCGGCGCCCTGCCTGCGCTTGCCGTCGACCTCCTGCTCACCGTCCTCTTCGTGGCTCTGGGCCAGGGGCAGCACTCCACGGAGCGCGGGCTGCTGGGTCTGCTGGTCACGGCGGCGCCGTTCCTCGCGGGCCTCCTGCTCATGACCGGGCTGACCTCCGGACACCGGACCTGGGCCCGCGTGTGGCCCCACGGCGTGATCGTCTGGCTGGGGACCGTCGCCGTCGGGATGGTCCTGCGCGTGGCCTTCGGCCTCGGTGGCGCACCCGTGTCCTTCGTGCTCGTGGCGCTCGGGGTGCTGGGCGTCCTGCTCCTGGGCCGCCGGGCAGTGACCGCCTGGCTGGTGCGCCGCACCCGGAGGTGAGGAGCCGGCGCGCAGCTAGGATCATCGCGGACACCGGACCCGCAGCATCGAGGAAATGAGGACCGCCCGTGGTCACCGCCATCGTCTTGATCAAGACCGACAAATCCAGCATCCCGGAGACCGCCGAGGCCCTCGCTGCGCTCGAGGGGGTCGGGTCGGTCTACTCCGTGACCGGCGCGTGGGACCTGGTGGCGATGGTCAAGGTGCGCCGCTATGAGGACCTCGCCGACGTGATCGCCGACCACCTCTCCAAGGTCGACGGGATCCAGGACACCGAGACCATGCTGGCCTTCCGGACCTACTCGTCTGAGGACCTCGGCGAGGGATGGGCGCTCGGCTTCGACTCCTGAGCGTCCTCTCCACGACGGGCCCCATCTCGCCGGCGAGGGCCCGTCGTCGCACCATCAGGATCGGGAGAAGGCGACCCAGCGGTCCAGGACGTCACGCGCGGCGCCGGAGTCGATCGACTCGGCGGCCCGCGCCATGTTGGCCGCCAGTCGCTCCATCAGCGGCGCGTCCGCGTCGCGGTCCCAGGCCGTCAGGCCCGCGGCCGCGTTGAGGAGGACGGCGTCGCGGATCGGGCCCTTCTCCCCCGCCAGCAGAGCGCGGACGAGGGTCGCATTGTAGGCGCCGTCCCGCCCGGCCAGGGCCTGGACGGGGGCCAGGTCGATGCCCAGCTCCCGGGGATCGAGCTCGTGGGTGCGCACACCGTCCCGGACCTCCATGACGGTCGACGGCCCCGACGTCGTGATCTTGTCCCGGCCGTCCGCCCCGCGGAAGACGAAGCCGCGCACCCCCCGGTCCGCGAGCACCTGCGCCAGCAGCGGGACCATGGCCTCACTCGAGCAGCCCAGGGCCTGGGCGGTGACCTGGGCCGGATTGCTCAGGGGGCCGAGGAAGTTGAACACGGTGGGCACGCCGAGCTGCTTGCGCACCGGGGCCACATACTTCATGGACGGGTGGTAGTTCTGGGCGAACAGGAACGTGATGCCCACGGCCTCGGCGCACTCCTCGGCCTTCCGGGCCGGCATGGACAAGTCCACGCCGAGGGCCTCGATCACGTCGGCCGCGCCGGCGGTGGACGAGGCGCCGCGGTTCCCGTGCTTGACGATCCGCGCGCCCGCACCTGCGGCCACGAGCGAGGACATCGTGGAGAGGTTCACGGTCCCCAGACGGTCGCCGCCCGTGCCCACGACGTCGAGGGTCTCCCCCGGCACGTGCACCGGGTTCGCCGCCTGCACCATCGCCTCGGTCAGGCCGCGCAGCTCCGGCACCGTCACCCCCTTGGCGGCCAGGGCGAGGAGGAATCCCCCCACCTGCCCCTCGGTGGCATCGCCGGCCATCATCTCCCCCATGGCCCACGCGGCGACGTCGTCGCTGAGGTCCTCACCGACGGTGAGGGCGCGGAAGACCTCCGGCCAGGAGGTCCCAAGGACTGCTGCGGTGTTCTCGGGGGTGCTCACGCACTGAGCCTAGCGGCCCGGCCGCACCCGGCACCGCGTCGTGTCATGCGCCGCGCACCGCGAACCTGAACATCCCCTGGACGCCAGCCCCCGACTGTCACTGAAACCCCCCGACGGTGCTGACGACCTGTCCTGCGACACGGTAGGTTCGATTTACCGCCCGGGCGGTGTTTGGGGCCATAATGGCTGGGTGACCACAGCTAACCCCACTCTCCATCAGCCCACCACGGGGCTCCCGAGCCGGCCGAACATGGTGCAGGTCGGGACCATGGTGTGGCTTGCCAGCGAGCTCATGTTCTTCGGTGGGCTCTTCGCCATGTACTTCACCCTGCGCTCCACGTCTCCGGAGCTCTGGGCCGAGCACACCGCGATCCTCAACGTCCCGCTCGCCGCGGTGAACACGACGATCCTGGTGCTCTCCTCCGTCACCGCCCAGTTCGGCGTCCTCGCCGCCGAGCGCCTTCAGCCCCGCCGCACCGGCGGCTTCCTGCAGTTCGGGAAGTGGGGCATGGTCGAGTGGTTCATCCTGACCTTCATCATGGGCTCGATCTTCGTGGCGGTGCAGTCCTACGAGTACGCGGTTCTCGTCTCCGAGGGTGTGACCGTCGCGGCGAACGCGTACGGCTCGGCGTTCTACATCACCACCGGCTTCCACGCCATCCACGTGACCGGCGGCCTGATCGCGTTCCTCTTCATCATCGGCCGCGCCTACATGGCCCGCCGCTTCGGCCACCACGAGGCGACGTCGGCGATCGTCGTGTCCTACTACTGGCACTTCGTGGACGTCGTCTGGATCGCCCTGTTCTTCATCGTCTACTTCCTGAAGTAAGACGACCCCCACTCACCGCACCGACTTCAGGCCCGGGCCGGCAGCATGAGCGGCCCGCCCGGGAAGAGAACGATAGGAAACCCCCGTGAAGGCACTTTCGCAGAACCGACGCCATCCCCTGATGGGGCTGGCGCTCCTCCTGCTGGGACTCCTGGTGACCGGCGGACTGTACTCCGTCGCGAGCACCGTGAACCAGGCGCAGGCGGCCACGCAGGTCACCGCGGCCGCCTCGGCTGATGACATCTCCGAGGGCGAGAAGCTCTTCAACGCGAACTGCGCCTCGTGCCACGGCACGGGTGCCGCGGGGGGTCCCTCCGGTCCGTCCCTGATCGGTGTCGGCGCCGCCTCCGTCGACTTCCAGGTGGGCACCGGCCGCATGCCGATGCAGATGAACGGCCCGCAGGCCCAGGTCAAGCCGAACCAGTTCAACGACGAGCAGACGGCGCAGCTCGCCGCCTACGTCGCCTCGCTGGGCGCCGGCCCCGCCGTCCCCGAGGACGAGTACCTGGATGTGAACCACGAGGATGTGGACATCACCCGCGGCGGCGACCTGTTCCGCATCAACTGCGCCATGTGCCACAACGCGGCTGCGGCCGGCGGTGCGCTCACCCGCGGCAAGTACGCCCCGTCTCTGCACGGCGTGGAGGAGAAGCACATCTACGAGGCCATGGAGACCGGCCCGCAGAACATGCCGGTGTTCTCCGACTCGAACATCAAGCCCGAGGACAAGCGCGACATCATCGCCTACCTGAAGACCATCGAGAACCAGGGCTCCCCCGGCGGCCTCGCCCTCGGCTCGCTCGGCCCCGTCTCCGAGGGCCTGTTCATCTGGACCGCGGGCCTGGCGCTGATCATCGGCTTCATGGTCTGGCTCACCAGCCGGTCCTCCTGATCCCGTCGGCGCAGGCGCGCCGACCACCCGTCATCGACATTCATCACTCGAGTAAAGGAAACAGGACATATGGGCGAGAAAGGCTTTGAAGGGACCGAGCACCGCTCGGGTTCCCTCGAGCACGCCGGCGAGGACGCGCCCCGGTACGCGATCGACAACCCGGGCCTGCCTCCGCACCGTCCGCGCCTGGCCGATGAGGATCCGAAGGCTGCGAAGCGCGCCGAGCGTCAGGTCTCGGTCATGTTCCTCATCTCCATCGTGGGCACGGTGCTCTTCTTCATCGGCTACTTCGGCGTGGGGCAGATCGGGAACGGTGAGGCGTTCAGCAAGATCTACCTGCAGAACCTGCTGCTCGGCCTGGGCACCGCCCTCGCCATGTTCGGCATCGGCATCGGCGTGGTGCACTGGGCCAAGACCCTGATGCCCGACCACGAGACCGTGGAGGACCGTCATGAGATCCGCTCGGAGGCCGACCGTGTCGCCGCCACCGGGATGATCTCCGAGATCCTGGACGAGTCGCAGATCAAGCGCCGCCCCCTGCTGCGCAACACCCTGATCGGCGCCGCCCTGCTTGCCCCCCTGCCGTTCATCGCCGTGTTCCGCGATCTGGACGACTCGGACAACTTCTCGGATGAGGAGATCCACAACTTCGGTCCGGAGCGTCTGCGTCACACCATGTGGGCCGAGGGCGTGCGCCTCGTGCGCGACCCCACCGGCTCCCCCATCAAGGCCTCGGACGTCACGCTCGGCTCCGCCGTGCACGTCATCCCCGACGGCCTGAACGACCTGGGCCCTGACAAGCTCAACCAGAAGGCCAAGGCCGTCGTCCTGCTCATGCGCCTCGACCCGGCCAAGGTGAAGATCACCCCGGGTCGCGAGGACTGGAACGTGGACGGGATCTTCGCCTACTCCAAGGTCTGCACGCACGTGGGCTGCCCGATCGCCCTGTACGAGCAGCACACCCACCACCTGCTCTGCCCCTGCCACCAGTCGACCTTCGACCTGACGCAGGAGTGCAAGGTCATCTTCGGCCCGGCCAGCCACGCGCTGCCGCAGCTGCCGATCACCGTGGACGACGAGGGCTACCTCGTGGCCCAGAGCGATTTCCATGAGCCCGTCGGGCCTGTCTACTGGGAGCGTGGCTGACACCTATGAGCACCACCGTGAATGAGTTCCAGCCGGCGACCACGACCGGCCGCATCGCCAACTTCGTCGACACCCGCATGGGCATGTCGCCGATCGTGAAGTTCTTCGGCCGCAAGATCTTCCCGGACCACTGGACGTTCATGTTCGGCGAGGTCGCCCTGTACAGCTTCGTCATCCTGCTGCTGTCCGGCGCGTTCCTCACCCTCTTCTTCGACCCCTCCATGTCGGAGGTCGTCTACGACGGGGCCTACGCCCCGCTGCGCGGCATCGAGATGTCCGCGGCCTACGCCTCGACCCTGGACATCTCGTTCGACGTGCGCGGCGGCCTGTTCATGCGCCAGCTGCACCACTGGGCGGCGCTGATGTTCGTGGCGGCCATGTCCGTCCACATGCTGCGCGTGTTCTTCACCGGCGCGTTCCGTCGCCCGCGTGAGCTGAACTGGCTGGTCGGCTGCTTCCTGCTGATGGCCGGCTGGGCCGCCGGCTTCACCGGCTACTCCCTGCCCGACGAGGTGCTCTCCGGCAACGGCCTGCGCATCATCGACGGCATCCTGAAGTCGCTGCCGCTGGTGGGCACGTACCTCTCCGCCTTCTTCTTCGGCGGCGAGTTCCCCGGCCACTCGGTCATCGGCCGCCTGTACGCCCTGCACATCATGATCGTGCCGGCCGCCATCCTGCTGCTGATCGGCATCCACCTGTTCATGGTCGTCGTGCACAAGCACACCCAGTACCCGGGCCCGGGCCGCACCGAGGACAACGTGGTCGGCTACCCGGTGGGCCCCGTGTACGCGGCCAAGGCCGGCGGCTTCTTCTTCATCGTGTTCGGTGTGCTCGCGCTCATCGCCTCCACGGTGACGATCAACGCCAACTGGAACTACGGCCCGTACGATCCGTCCCCGGTGCAGGCCGGCACCCAGCCCGACTGGTACATCGGCGTGTTCGACGGCGCCCTGCGCCTCATGCCGGGCATGATCGGCGACTACTCCTTCCTCTGGAACATCCCGATGCCGTGGGGCTCCTCGGTGTCCCTGCCCATGGGCGTGCTCGTGCCGCTGATCCCGGTCGGCGTCCTGCTCGTCGGCATGTGCACCTGGCCCTGGATCGAGCGGTGGATCACCAAGGACAACACTGAGCACCACCTGCTCGACCGTCCGCGCAACGCCCCGGCCCGCACGGGCATCGGCGTGGCCGCCGTCGTCTGGTACTGCGTCATGTGGGCGGCCGCGTCCTCGGACCTCATCGCCACCCACTTCCACCTCTCCCTGAACGACGTGCTGTACGTGCTGCGCGCGCTGTTCTTCCTCGGCCCGGTGATCGCCTTCATCGTGACCCGCCGCATCTGCCTGTCCCTGCAGCGCAAGGACCGTGAGCTCGTGCTCCACGGCCACGAGGCCGGTGTCATCGAGATGTCCCCCGAGGGCGGCTTCCACGAGCGGCACCGTCAGCTCACCGACTACGAGCTGTACCGCCTGGTGTCCTTCGAGGACCGCCGTCCGGTGGCTGCCATCCCCAGCCGCAACGGCAAGGTGGGCATGCTGGAGAAGGCCCGTGCCGGCCTGAACCGCATGTTCTACCAGGAACGCGTCGCCCCGGTCTCCCGCGAGGAGCTGGTGGAGGCCCGTACCCACGGTCAGCATGGCCACGAGGAGCACCCCGTCGAGCTCGGACACGGCTCGGACGCTCCTCGTCTGGAGCGCTGACCCCGGTCGGCTGATCCTCTGACGAAGGGCCCCGCGCACCACGGTGCGCGGGGCCCTTCGGCGTCCCGGGAGGCGGGCCGCCGCGGCCACCGAGGGAGAGCCCGCCCACGGCCGCAGCGGGCGTCACGAGGCGGTCCAGCGCCCCGCCCCCCCGACTGCCGGGTCTCTGCGTCCTGCGCTGCGGGGTCCTCGTTCGGCGGCCACCTCGGGTGGGCGTGAGCAAAGTGGTGCGCCTCGCTCGTCGCGGCCGGCCGGTTCGGGCACGGACAGGCGTGCGTCCGGTCCGCGACGACGGATGCGGGGCGGATGCAGGTGGCGTTCTACGGGGGCATCCCGAGAGACGGCCGGAGACGGGCACCGTCGATGCTCTGGGTCCTCAAGCGGCTCTCCTCCCACGTGCGCTCAGAGTCGATGAGGTGGCGCCCCACCACGGGTGGGCGCTGCGACATCCGCTCGTCCTCGGAGGGAGGTCCGCGCATGGGCCTCGCCCACGCACACCACTGCCCTCTGTACCGTCCGCTGCGCCCGCCCACCACCAGCTGCGCCCGGACACGGTCGAACGTACCGGCACCGGGCCGGAATCCTCCGCCTGCGTGCCCACCCCGGCAGGGAAAGACCGGCGCCAGACGCCTCAGCGGGTCGCCGCCGCAGGCCGAGGCGCACCGTGCACCTGCAAGCTGTGGGACACGGGCCGACCCCCTAGCGGTGGCGCGCGGAGCTCTGACGGCCTCACGGCGAAGCCGGACCTGTCGCCGCGTGTGGCAGCGGTGCCCGGGCGGGGTGCACCGAGCTGCAACTCAGCGATCGACCAGCACACCCCCTGGCCCGGACCGGGGCGAGAGAGTGTAAGCGGCCATGAAAAGCTGCCCATAGGTGGCCAGGGAATGACCCGCTGACGG